>PEAR01000064.1 GCA_002753745.1 Candidatus Omnitrophota bacterium
GAAAAGGAGAATATTCAACACAAAACAGCAAAAATAGTATTTGCAGATTAATCAAAAAACATTTGACCCTACCCCCTCCCGGGGAGGGAGGAGGTTTTTATATCAAATCCATCGTGGCGCCGTTCTTTTTCAGCCAGGCGCGGCAATGGTCGGCGGCAGGGTACAATGCCCGCACCCTGTTCCAGAAACGCGGAGAATGATCGCATCACCCGGAACAGAAAAGGCCATGCGCCCTTGAGACGTGTTTAGATCAAGAATACCGCCTTGAGCCTCTAGCGACACCACCATCCCGGTAACCTCTTGCACCTGCTGATTTTCCAGGTTTTGTTTGGCCTCGACCGCCGTTGCAATAACAACCGCCATCGACATGAGAAAGATTGTTTTATCTTTACCCATAACGCTCCTTTGTCTTGATATCTTTCGTTGATATATTTCTTTATGGAAATTTTATGACAGAAATAGAATGGATCAATTGTACCGGGGTATAATAATGCCGCGCACACAGCTGGACTCAAAAACCAATCATTTTCCTGATTTTAAAAAGCATACTTGATGAGACCGTTGACACTCTGCAGGTCGTACTGTCCCTGTCCTAAATAGCGCTGATAGGCCAGTGATGAAGAGAGCTTCTGGTTGAATTTTACCGTTATGGCGGCGGAGGGTTCGAGAACATATTTCGCGGGAGAATATTCGGTAGATGAAAAAGACGCTTTGCTGCCGGCAAAAGCAGCGTCGAAGGTCCGTGAGTCGCTTAACAATTCACGGCGGTACATCAGGCGGGCCTGCGGAGAAATGTCCATGCCCCAGAGCTTTCCTGTATAACGGGCCTGCCAGCCAATGCCCGGCTGCAGAGAATCCGCCATACGGCCCTCCAGGCGCAAATTCAACGCATCAGCCCCGGTCTCAGTAAAACCGGCGATCCAAAGCTTGGAATACGTGACATTCCATACCGGCCCCGTCACCAGGTCCTGCGCGTACAGGTCGTAGCCGCCGCCGACCATCGAATTAAACCCGCCGCCCCTGGTATTACCCTGAGCCTTTCGAGCCAGGTCGCCGAACGCAATATTACGCGTCGTATCGTAAACATCCGTTTCCAGGTCCAGAGCGCCGTTGACGTAAAGATCCCCGAACCGGTGCGTCCCGAATCCACCCAGCGATAACGTATTTACCTGAAGGTCGCCGCCGTTGCCGTTAAAATCCGCCGTTGTTTGAGCAAAACCTGCGTCGATGCCGACAATGGTATCATTATCCGGTTTAAAATAACTGCCTCCAACAATACCCGTGGTCTGGTCGCCGAAACCAGGCAGGTCGTTGCCTGCCTCCTGACGGGCCAGAGCGGTCCGCATTTTAATAAAAACACCCTGATCCGAACCATACGGGCCGGACGTCGTCCTGGGCGACACCATTGCGTCAAAACCGCTGCCCTGCTCCGCCGCATCAAGAGCGCCGTTAACGATCATGCTCCGCTGCGCATCATCCGGCGCCGCTGGCGTATCAAGCCCCTGACGGAATTCCTGCAGCTGCGAATCCAGAGTCTTCATGCGGTCCTGTGTGCTGAGCATGGCCGCGGCCATCATCGCGCTCAATTTCACCGGGGATATTTCTGTGTAAGCAGCGGCAACCTGTGCATTAGATGACAAGGCGTCCAACGAAGAACGGACCGCGAGCAGATCTCCGCTTGTTACCGCCGGCAGGAAGCCCTGGATCGCTGCCGCCACCCGCGCCTGGTTGGCGTTAAGATCCGCCCTGAGGAACTGGTTGTTATAATCACGCGTTGCGACCAGGTCGAGATTGGTCCCGTTGATGACCGGGTTCCAAACCAGGGTCGGCGTGATCTGATTATCCAGCGCATCGAACATGCCGCTGATCCCTGCGGCAGTCTGCAGAACCCCGCTTAACGCGTCACCCGCTGCAAAAGCACCTTCATTAATGACCTTTAACCGGCCGCCGAGCGTTGCATTACTGGCACCGATGATGCGGTCATAACTGGAAGTCGACGCCGCCTCGATCTCAAGAGACCCGCCGGCACCCTGAACATACGCACCGCCGTTAAGATTTAATGTGCCGATCGAATTGCCGGGTTTAACGGCCCCGTTATTTGTCAGGCTTTTAATCGTGCCGATACCCTGGAGGATCCCGTCCGCGCCAACGGCAACATCGGTCGAACCGCTGTTGCCGTTAACACTGAGGACCCCATCGTCGACGGCCGTCGGTCCGGTGTAGGTATTGGTGCCGTTAAGATTAAGACGCCCGGCGCCGCTCTTAGTCAACCCGCCGGCCCCGTCAATCGATCCGGTATACGTCGCATTCGTGTCCTGGTGGAATTCAACCCCCGAATCATTGCCGAGATTGCCGGTCAGAGTGCCGGCATCCAGCTTCTGCACGCCGCCCGACACCAGCGAGTATAAAAGATGGAAATCCGTAGGCGTGGCCAATTCGCTGCCATAGATCTTTAACCAGACCGTCTGGCCGTCGACTGTCACAATGGCATAGCCGTAGTGGTTCGCAATACCCGCCGACGGATCATTGTCGTGATAGAGATCGGCGACCGGAAAATCCGAAGGGTAATTTGAATTGTACACTCCGTCAAAATTAACGGTAGCATTGGCGTTACCTCCGCTGACATTGACCACATAGAAACCCTGCGTTCCCCCGGTAGCCGGATCTTTTTCGTAAACACGGCCTACAGAATCAACATGATCATGACCCGAAAAATAAAATCTTCCCCCGGCGTTAAAAAGATCGGTCAACGTCGTAATGCGGTCAGCCTGATTTTGAGCCAGACAATCCGGATGGATCATTTGATAGGCGGGACCGTGGCCAAACGCGAAAACCGGACCGGTCACCCCCGTCAACTGGGCTGCCAGCCAGTCATTATTATCCTTATATGGTCCGTTACGATAATTATCAAACCCGATGATCAACGCATTGTTCTGTGTGAAACTATACGTATAGCCGACTTCGCTGTTCCCGCCGCCGCCAGAAGCCATGGCCGGACCATTCTGAGGCAAATAAGAGAATGCTGCCAGCCAGCCGGCATCATCAGTGGTATCATGATTCCCACGGACAACATAATAAGGAATATTACTCCCCGCGGTTCCCGGCTCCTTAAGCCCTTCGGCAGCCATATTAGCCTTAAAATTCGCCCACTCAGCTTCATTCCCGATGCCATTATAACCGGTGATCAAATCGCCAGGGATCATCACAAAAGATACATCCCGGTTAGCCAACACATCATTAAGCTTATAGTTAGTCCCGACAATATTCGTGCCAGGATTCGCCGTATTCCCCTGGGTATCACCCATCACCGCAAAACTCCACGCTTCAGCATACACCCGCCCGCAGCAGGCGAGACATAACGCCACCGCCATAAAAACAGGCACAACATAATTTCTGGTGAAGAATGAAATAAGAATAGCAATCCCCTAGATCGCAGCAATTGACAATTAATAAATGAGTTATTTAATTTATTATAAAGTATTAATGAATTAACAAAACACTTCTATTGGATTTTTTACACTCAGATCAAATCCAGAGCGGAGCCGTTCTTTTTCAGCCAGGCGCGGCAATGGTCGGCGGCAGGGTACAATGCCCGCACCCTGTTCCAGAAACGCGGAGAATGATCGCAATGCTCCAGGTGGGCCAGTTCGTGGACCACGACATAATCGATGACCTCCAGCGGCGCCATCACCAGCCGCCAGCTGAAACTTAAATTGCCCAGGGTATTGCATGATCCCCAGCGCCGACGCGCGCCGGTGATCTTGAGCGTTTGAAAACGAAACCCGTCGCGTTGGGCAAAAAAGTCAACGCGTTCAGTAATAACGCGCTGAGCTTCCCGCTTATACCACCAGACGAAAAGGTCCTGCGCCCGGCCCTGCTCGCGGGCGCTTAGAATAAATGCATTGTCGAAATATAATGATCCCTTGAATTCATCGGAGATCCTCAACGCATACTCCTCACCCAGGTACAGGAACCGTTCGCCATTCGCGTAAAATTTCACGCGCGGGACCGGCCGGGATTTCTGCTGCTGAATCTTGCGGGTGATCCAGTCAAACTTTTCGCGGATAATGCTTTCGATCCGGGACAAAGGCATCTGCATCGGCGCGCGTACCGTCAAACCGGCATCGGGCGTGATCACCAGCGCGGCAGTCCGGCGGCGGGAACGGACAAGGCTGTACTTAATGGGCGTAATGTCTGATACCATTTCTTATGCCGCACCACCTACCAACGTCGTAAAATATTCCGGGATCTCGGTTTCAAATGACATGGGCGTTTTGGTGACCGGATGAACAAAAGCGATCGCCTGGGAATGCAGCGCCAGGCGGGAATGCCTGGTGTCCGGCCGGCCGTATTTGTCATCCCCGACGACCGGATGCCCCTCATCAGCCAGATGCACGCGGATCTGGTTCTTGCGGCCGGTAAGCAGATTGATCTTGAGCAAACTGAATTTGAGCGATTCCTTGACCACTGTATACGCTGTATGTGCCAGCTTGCCCTGGTCACTGTCCATGGTCGAGTGCATGACATAATCCTCATCTTCGACCAGATAGCTTGAGATCTCCCCCGACTTATGAGGCATACGCCCGTGAACGACCGTGTAGTACGTTTTGGTAACTTCTTTCCAGTGATCCTTGATCTGCTGCTGCACCCGCTCGCTTTTGGCAAAGATCAGCAATCCCGACGTCGCCTGATCCAGGCGGTGCACCACGAACACCACTTTATTCGATTTCGAATTTCCCTTACGCACATACTGATTGAGCAGATTATGCACCGTATGCTGCCGCTCCCACAAAGCCCCCACCGTCAGCAATCCGGGCATTTTCTCTCCGATGATTAAATGATCATCCTCATAAATGATCTCAAAACCCTTGGGCTGGTATTTTCTGGGGATCTTCGTGCGTGCCTGCATAAAATTCATTATATATAAAAAAAGTAGAGACGGAAAATTTTCCGTCTCTACTTTATAATCATCAATCATTCATTGAACAGTTTAACGTCTTGCTCGGGACTAAATACGACAACCGGATTTGCAATGGGCGACCCGGCGTAACAACCAGCGTGTGTAAACTCTAGACATGATCAACCTCCGTTTTTAATGGTTAACACGAGATTCATTACATGCTTTAGTCCACGACCTGCATCAAACCTTTCATTTTAAGTTTAACATCTGCTCAATATATTTCACTCATTAAAATACTGTTTTTGCCTTCAGCATAACGTCCGCACCGTAAAGATCGGTCATCCCCGCGTCCAGGCCCAGGGATGTATATCCGTGCTTATCCAGATTCAATAAGGAACTGGTCTGAAAACCGAGTGATCCGGTCAGCTGATCGACCAGAAGTGTATTGACCAGCTGTACCCGTTCATGCAGGTTCACACCGACTGAATAATAACTTTCCACCGCTTCACGTACCCCGGCATTATCCCAGTACGACACCCCGGTTGAGAAATTATATATGTCTTCACCCAGCTTCTTGTCGAAGCTCATCCCCAGGGAATTCGTTTTGCTCACCACGTTCTCCTCCACAAACACCTGGGAGTTCAGGCCCAGGGCCTCGGCGCCCAAATGATAACGGTATGTTTCCGGATTCCCCAGCGTCGCACCCGTCACGCTGGTGCCGATCTTGTATTTCTCGGCCAGGGTCAGCTCAGGTCCCAGCGTCAGCATATCATTGACATCTTTCCCCGCTTCAAGATCAAGTTTCTGTTTAAAAACGTCCATCGCCACACCGCCGCGCATATCAACGGCATAGCCCAGCTCACTGGTCAGTGCTGAGGATGAGGCACCGGCCCCGTTGCCGATCCCGAATTTCATCTGGTCATTAACCGTTACCGGGACATACGGCATCAGGGTCACGTCCGTATGCCAGCGCTGATCATTATCTTTAATGCTGACCCCCTGCATCATGCCCGGGACAACATAACCCAGGTCCTGCAGGCCGTCCTGATTATTGCCGGAAGCATCGCGCAGATCATAACTGTACAGTGAGCGGGTCTGATGATCGACAGCGAACTGCCGGCGGTAACCCTGCTCGATATTCAGCTGTGTATCGGGCGCAAAACGATAGGCGTACAATAAATTCGTTACATGGACATTGGCACTCCCGGTATTCAGAACCTCATTATCCGTGGCAATGAAGGCCCGCTGGGCCTCACCGCGCAGCGAAAGATGGGTATATGAACTGCTGCCGACCAAAGGGATCGAGGCATCCACCATCCCCGAGCTGAACCCGCTCGATACCCCCTCGGTATTCGCCAGCGGCGCCGCCGTTGTCGAGGAGAAATTCACCTGTGTGGGCTGCGACAAGGAGGTCACGCCCAGCGTCGTGTTCGCCGCATTCCCCGAACTCAGCGACGATCCCAACTGGTAGAACAATGAACGTTCCTTATTAAGCACTTCGGCCCGGATACCCTGCGGTGCGATACGGTCGAGCAGAATATAGAGTTGCTCCTTATGGTCCTTGGCATCCGCCACTTTGCCGAGATCCTCCCCGCTTAACGAGAACTCGCCGACATCCCAGGCCAGCGATGAGAACATGCTGTTCCATTGCCGGTCTTTAAAAACCAGATCGCCGCTGCGCACGATCTCGCGCGCATTGACCTTAACTTCCTTCACATTATCCTTGATATACTCGCCGGCCGACTTTTGATGGTAATCGCCCTGGCGGACCTGGTCGTAAATATCCTTTGCTTCGTTCTCGAGCTGCTTGCTGTCGACCAGATACATCTTGATCAGGTAACTTCTCGAATCATACAGCCCCAAAACACTCAATTCTTTTGAATACGCCAAAAAGGTATTATCCAGCTTCACTTTCATGAAACTGTCTTCATACCGGAACATCGGCAGGTCCATCCGACCGTCGACGGGGTTATTGGCCCGAAACGCCAGCTGGCCGTCCGGCGAACTGTACTGAAGATAGCCGTCTTTGGCCACCCTCCATTCAGCTTTATACCCGCTGATCTCCGCCGACAGCAGGCGTGTGTCATAATTGAACTTAACAAAATCCTGGCCGTCGCTCCCGAAATGCTTTTCAAAATCAAGGTTCACTTTCAGATCGTCATGCAGGGCCGTCACCAGCTCGTCCACCCGGCCGTGCTCGATGGCGTGAAAACGGTCGGCACTGATCGAACGGATATCCCCATCGGAAGATGTGATCACCAAAGAGCTGTCCCAGCCCGAAGCCGTCTTAATGCCCTCATATTTGATCTGTTCACCGTTCCAGATCCCGTTGATCAGCCGCGTTCCCAGTTCCTTGTTAAACGCTATGTCCAGAGCATTCCCCTTGTCGTCCTTGAGGTTCAATGCCGTCAGTTGATCTGTCACCTGCCCCGCGGCCTTCCAGTTGTCTAGGGCCGCCGCCAGGTTAATATTTCCATTAGTATCCTTGGTGAGGATCAGCGAATCATTGCGGCCTTTGACCGTGTCCGAATAATTAATATTCACGATCCCCCGGCCTAACGTCGCCGCCAGCACCCGGTTTGGCGCAGTGTAATCAATCACCGCCTGGTGATCGATCACATTCACCGAGATGTTCTTGTGCTCAAAGGAATTAACCGCCACGATCGACGCAGCGCCGTCCTTCGTTGACATCCCGTTGACCGTAAAACCGCTGATCGTCCCCGACAGCACCGACTGACCGCCATTCTCGCCGTTACGATAATAAAAAAATTGATCCCCGCTCTCAGTATCCTGATAAATCAACGCATTCTTGAGCCCGTTACCCGAATGATGAAGCCCTATATAGGCGATCTGGCTGTTACGGTAAGTAACAACCGCAAAAACAAACAAAGGATAGGAGAAATACGTCACCCGGCTCAACGAAGCACCACCCGCCATGAACCGCAGGGAAGTTACCCCGTTCACATCCGAATGAGCATATTTGATCAGGCGCGAATCACTCTGATACGAAAGGGTTTGACGATCAGGCGTCAGCGACACAGTCCCGGTATACTTCTGCCCGTTGCTGACACCGTTCATGGTAAGCACCTGCTGATCCGTCGCCTTCACCTGAACAAGGTTCACATCAACACGATCCGTTCCCGATCCGGTAACAGTCAATGCCGATGTCCGGCCGGTTGATGTTGCCGCGCTATCAGCCGTAAAAGACCCGCCCTTCACCGTCACACGCCGCGATGAACGGTCATTGATAAAACTAAAATTATTTGACGACTCCTTGTTGTCAGCAACACCAAACCGGGTGAGCGTATCGGCATAAGAAAAGGTCATCGTCATTTTAGGTGATACAAAAGACGCCGTTGTTCCGCTCAACGTTTTAACGTAAGTAAGAACCGACGGCAGACTGCCGGCTTTACCCGTCAAAGAAGCCGAATATTCATTGTTGATCCCATTGCCGCTGACAACCAGCGAGCCCCCGGCACTAGCATTAAGGTCAAAGCGCCGGGTCCGGTCGTCATAAGTGACATTAACCTTCTTCGCCGGATCATTTACCTCGATGATACTGGCCCTGCTTAAGGTATCAGACATTGATACTGAGAAATTTCTTTCCGGGGAAACGATCGAGGCATTGACACTACTGACCGTCCGTGAATAGGAAAAATTGACCGGTGCGCTGTTAACATCGCGGGCGAAAACAGCGGAGTATTTATTGGTCAGCTGATCGCCTTTGACGGAAAACCTGGCGCCGACATCCCCGTAGATATTAAACCAGGAATTCGTCTGCCATGTTCCGAAGATCATCTTCTGTGAAGACGGCTGGGAGACCGCCCACTGCACCAGATCAGGATATACTTTATTGACCACCAGCTCCGCATCTTTCCACTGCCGGTCATAGGAGAGCTCCTGCACACTGCTTGACCGGACATCCCCCGCCATATGTTTCAAAGAATTATAGTCGTTTAAAAGAGACGCCAGATCAACCGCGGCAAAAGCTGATAATGAGAACTGAAGGTTAAAAACTACAGCAATGCATAGAACGGCTTTTTTCATAGACATCCCTTTGATTTGTCACAAACTGTATTAAATGTAAACAGAAGTCTGAATATGGGAGAAAGTATACACGACTTTTTGCAGAAATCAAGGGCGAGTTAAAAACGTATTTTCCCAACGATGAATATTTGATTTTACATCAAAAAAACATTGAACCTTCCCCCTCCCGGGGAGGGGGAAGGTTACTTAGATTCCTTCAAATAAAACGGTCGAAAGGTAACGTTCGCCGGCATCCGGGAGAATGGCGACGATCGTTTTGCCAGCGAACTCATCGAGCGCAGCCAGGCGTAAAGCGGCGGCAACGGCCGCGCCGCAGGAAATGCCTACCAGCAAACCCTCTTCGCGCGCCAGTTTGCGGGCGAAATCAACGGCTTCCGCACTTTCCACCAGCTCAACACGGTCGATCACCGAAAGGTCCAGCGTATCCGGAATAAACCCGGCACCGATACCCTGGATCTTGTGCGGACCGGGCTTGAGCTCCTGTCCCGCCCGCTTCTGCGTGATAACCGGACTTTCCTTGGGCTCAACCGCAACGGAAATGATCTTTTTGCCTTTAGTATTCTTGATAAAACGCGACACGCCCGTGATCGTCCCGCCGGTACCAACACCCGCCACGAGTACATCGATCGTCCCGTTGGTATCATCCCAGATCTCGGGACCGGTCGTTTTTTCATGGATCGCCGGATTCGCGGGATTCTTGAACTGCTGGGGCATAAAATATTTGGACGTATCTGATGCCGCGATTTCCTCGGCCTTACGGATAGCGCCCTTCATCCCCTCACTGCCGGGCGTCAACACCAGATTGGCGCCAAAAGCGGCCAGCACCCGGCGGCGTTCGATGCTCATGGTTTCCGGCATGGTGAGCGTCAATTTATACCCGCGCGCTGCGGCCACATAGGCCAAAGCGATCCCGGTATTTCCAGACGTTGGCTCAACGATCTCAACCCCCGGTTTCAAAACACCGCGTTTCTCCGCGTCCCAGATCATGGCCGCCCCGATCCGGCACTTGACCGAATACGCCGGGTTACGCCCCTCGACCTTGACGAGCACCTTGGCCTTGAGCCCTCTGGTCAGATGATTAAGCTGGACCAGCGGCGTACGGCCGATTGATTCTGCATTGTCTTTGAAAATTTGTGACATAACGACCCCCTATTTATGTAGTGCCTGAAGTAAATCTTCCAGAAGATCCTTCGGATCTTCCAATCCCACCGACAGCCTTAACAAACCATCCGTGATCCCCCGCAGCTTGCGTTCTTCCGGCGGCATGGCCGCGTGGGACATTTTAGCCGGATACGACAGGATACTTTCCACTCCGCCCAGGCTCACTGCCGGCAAACACAATTTAACCCGAGAAAGAACCTGACGGGCCACGAAACCATCTTTCAACTCAAACGATAACACGGCCCCCGCCCCCGAGCTTTGCCGCTCATTAAGCTCGCGCCCGGGATGCGCCGCAAGACCGGGATAAAAGACCTTGTTGATCCCGGGCCAGGAACTCAGTGCTTCCGCTACGGCCTGCGCCGAGCGCTGCTGAGCATCCATCCGTACCGCCAGCGTCCGGATCCCGCGCAGGATCAGCCAGGAATCCTGGGGCCCCAGGACTGAACCGGTAATGTTCTGGATCCCCTTGATCCGGCGGGCCAGATCATCGGTCCGTGTAACGGCAAGACCCGCGACACAATCGCTGTGCCCGCCCAGGAATTTCGTGGCGCTGTGCAAAACAATATCAAAACCCCGCTCGATCGGCCGCTGAAGCCAGGGCGTCGGGAACGTATTATCAATGATCGTCAATAGCTGATGCTTGCGGGCGATTAACCCCATCGCTTCCAGATCCGTGATCTTAAGCAAGGGATTCGACGGTGTTTCCACAAACAGCGCTCGCGTTTGAGGCCGCACGGCCGCCTCGACAAGGTCAGGCCGGGTCATATCAATGAACGATGTCTCCAGCCCCCACTGTTTGAACAAGGTGGTTAAAATCCGGTAAGAACCGCCGTAAATATCTTCGGCCGCGATCACATGATCCCCGGGCTTCAGCAAAAGCAGCGACGCGGTAATGGCCGCCATGCCTGAGGCAAAGGCGAAACCGCGCACCCCGCCTTCCAGCTCGGCGATCGCGCTCTCCAGCGCTTCCCGCGTGGGATTGCCGCTGCGTCCATAATCATACACCCCGGGATGGTCCGGATCCGGCTGGGCAAAGGTCGAGCCCTGATAGATCGGCATACTCGACGCGCCAGTGAAAGGATCGCGATCCTGTCCGCAGTGGATCGTTTTGGTCCTGGGATTAATATCCTTATGTGTCATACAGCTCCGTTAAATGCTTGCTCCAAATCCGCGATAAGATCGCCGGCATCCTCCACCCCGATCGACAAGCGCAGCAGCCGGTCGGTGATCCCCAACCGTGCCCGCTCGGCCGGTGAAATATCCGCGTGCGTCTGAACAGGAGGATAGGTGATCAGCGATTCGACGCCGCCCAAACTTTCGGCAAAAATAAAAACCTTCACCCGCTCCAGCGCCGTCTTGACCATGTCAATCCTGCAAACTTCAAAAGAGATCATGCCGCCAAACCCGCCAGCCTGCGCCTGCAGCCGGGCATGACCGCTGTGGGTCGACAAACCGGGATAATGTACTTTCGTCACCCAGCGCTGGTCCATGAGCCAGCGGCTGATCTTAAGCGCGCTTTCTTCCTGACGGCGCAGCCTGAGCGGCAAGGTCTTTAACCCCCGCAGCAAAAGCCAGGAATCCTGCGGCGCCAGCACCGCGCCGACGGCGTTCTGCAAAAATGCGATCCTCTCTGCCAGCACTGGATCTTTAACCACAATCGCGCCGGCCAAAACATCATTGTGCCCGGAAAGATACTTGGTCCCGCTGTACACCGAAACATCCGCACCGATATCCAGCGGACGCTGAAAGAACGGCGTCAAGAATGTATTATCAACAATAAAAGTCCAGCCCTGCGCTTTAGACAACGCTGCCAGCGCCGGCAAGTCAGCCACCTTTAACATCGGGTTCGTGGGAGATTCCACAAAAAGCCCCTTTACCGACGGGTCGATGGCCGCCCGGACAGCATTGATGTCCGATGTATCTACCGGCACCGTGATGATCCCAAGCGGCCGCAGGACTTTTTCAAAAAGGCGAAACGTGCCGCCGTAAATATCTTCGGAGACGATCACGCGGTCACCGGGCGCGAAAATGTGCATCAGCGTATCGATCGCGGCCAGGCCGGAGGAGAAAGCAAACCCGCGCGCGCCATTCTCCAGGCGCGCCAGCAGGTCTTCCAGCGCCGAACGGGTCGGATTCGACGAACGGGTGTAATCAAACCCCGTGCTTTGGCCCAGGGCCGGATGCCCGAAGGTAGCGGTCTGATAGATCGGCATCGACACCGCGCCGGTCCGCGTATCCCAGCGGCTGCCCGCCTGGGCCAGGAGGGTCTCGATTTTTAATTGTGACTTGTTCAAATCATCTGTCATATCTGTTCCGGTATAATACTTCGATTGAACACAAAAATGAAATCAAATTTCATACTCGCTGAACGTGACTTCCCTGGGGGTCAAAAAGACCTCCTCGCCTTTGACCGGCTTGAGAAGCCCGAATTCCTCTTGCGAGATCTCGACCTGAATCATCTGCCCGGCTACGGAACGGGCCTCGATCCTGACCACTGATCCGGCGGGATTGATGAACGAGATCACGGTCGCGACCGAGCTTTCCCCCCGGGGCTTACGGCTTACCAACAATTGATGCGGCCGCACATAAATTTTTTCCTGCCGG
>PEAR01000065.1 GCA_002753745.1 Candidatus Omnitrophota bacterium
GGGTACGGCTGCACTGGGAACAGCCAATCCGCTTTAATCTGCCCGCCATCAAATGACGCAGCGCATGACAAGAGAAAACATAGATCGTTAAAAATGAACTATCTACAAGAAGAATCAGGTTCCCCACGCCCACGCCGAAATGCCCTTGATAGAAGAATGATGACAACGTCCCTTTCCAATGCAGGGTAAGAAGGATCATGGCCAGAATTACAAAATAACGGTGCATATTCTGAAGAATAAAGGGAAACGAATTCTCACCCAGGTAATTCTTTTTTGACTCGGGAACAGCACAGGCAGCGGGATCCTGAAAATAGACCCGGTAATAGGTCCTTCGCCAATAATAACAGGTAAAACGGAAAAGGACCGGCATCCAGAAGATGAATAATGCCGGCGATAATCCCCAAAAACTGAAGTCGAAGGGATAAAAAGGCGAACGATAGGGGCCAAACTTGAAATCTTTGCCCTGAAACGTTGCCCAGGTGGCATACGCCAGGAACAGTGTTAACGCCGAACACATCATGAACCACTCCACATACCAGGGATCGCTGCGTTGGGAAACGTCAGCTCTATTCTCGTTCTTGGAAGGTTCGGCCGTATCCATTAAGAGACTCCTGATTTCTCTGTGATCAGTTTTGGGATCTGGCTGGGACAGTCGGCAACCGGTATGCCGGCTTTGTTAAGCGCTTCAATCTTGGCGCTGGCCGTGCCCCGACCCTGTGAAATGATCGCACCTGCATGGCCCATTTTCTTATCCGCCGGGGCAGAACGACCGGATATAAAAGAAACCACCGGCTTCTTGACATTCGCCTTGATATATTCCGCTGCCTTCTCCTCTTCTTCACCGCCGATCTCCCCGATCAGAACGATCGCATTGGTATCAGGGTCTTTTTCAAACATTTCCAGCAGTTCTATGTAACCCGTGCCAACAACAGCATCCCCGCCGATCCCGACACAGGTCGACTGTCCCATCTTGTTGATCGTCAGATTATAGACAAATTCATAGGTCAGCGTCCCGCTGCGGGAAATGACCCCGATATTACCCGGTAGATGTATCTTCGCCGGCATAATACCTGCCTTGGACTTTCCGGGAGAAATGAGCCCCGGACAGTTGGGGCCGATCAGTCTGACACCCTTGTCTTTGACGTAGTAATAGTTATAAAGCATTTCATTGATAGGAACCCCCTCTGTGATACATACAATCAGCGGGATCTTATTGTCTGCCGCTTCCTTAATTGCGGCGGAAGCAAATCGGGCCGGCACATAAATAATGGAACAATTCATTTCCTTTTCTGACAAAGCATCTTTTACTGAATTAAAGACCGGCAGATCACCGACTTTCTGTCCGCCTTTCCCCGGCGTAACGCCACCAACAACTTTCGTGCCGTAGTCCAGCATTGACGCCGCGTGAAAAGATCCGTCGCGGCCGGTGATCCCCTGAACAAGAACTTTGGTGTTTTCATTGATTAGAATACTCATATGAGCGCCACCACCTTCTTGACGGCAGCTTCCATATCATCAGCCACCACATAGCCCGCGTTAACCAGAATTTCCCGGCCTTCCGCTTCCCTGGTCCCGATCATCCGAATAACCAGCGGCAGTTTAATATCGAGTTTCCTGACCGCCATTAAGATGCCATTCGCCACATCATCGCAACGGGTGATCCCGCCGAAAATATTGATCAGGACCGCTTTAACATTCTTGTTTGAGGTTATGATATCCAACGCCAAAAGAACCTTATTAGGATTAGAGCTTCCACCGACGTCAAGAAAGTTGGCCGGCTCCCCGCCAAACAGCTTGATCACATCCATCGTAGCCATCGCCAATCCGGCGCCGTTAACGATACAGCCGATATTACCATCAAGATTTACAAAACTTAAACCCGCATCCTTGGCCCGGATCTCGTCCGGTGAAAATTCCTCAGGACTACGCAGCGCTTCGATCTCGGGATGTTTGAACAAACCGTTATCATCAAAATTGATCTTGGCATCGAGCGCGATCAGCGCCGAAGCTTTGGTCTTGACATAAGGATTGATTTCAACGAGGGAACAATCTTTCTCAAGAAAAAGACGGTACATCTTCATCACTGTATCAAACGCCTGGGCGCAAAGACCGGGGTCAATAAAAACACTGGCCACAACCTGGCGCAGCCGGTCTTCCTGCAGCCCCTGGAAAGGATT
Source organism: Candidatus Omnitrophota bacterium (assembly GCA_002753745.1). Lineage (GTDB taxonomy): Bacteria > Omnitrophota > Gorgyraeia > Zapsychrales > Fredricksoniimonadaceae. The sequence goes on from PEAR01000065.1 coordinate 2,178, forward strand.
AACGTAAAACTTTAGTATCTTTTCCGGATCATTCCTGGCCAGGTCCTCAATATCAACACCGCCCGCGGCGCTGATCATGATCACGGCCTGCTTCATCGTCCGGTCAACAGCAACACCTAAATAATACTCCTGGAGTATGTCAACGGACTTGGCGATCAAGAGCTTCGTGACGGGGATCCCTTTGATCTGAAGGGCAAGGATCTCCTCGGCACACTGAAAGGCTTCCTCAGGAGAATGGGCCAGTTTAACACCGCCGGCTTTACCGCGGCCGCCGGTGAGGACCTGGGCTTTCACCACAACATTACTGCCGAACCTCCGGGCAATATCCGCCGCCTCCTGGGGCGTCTGGGCAAGCTCGGAAACCGATGTAGGGATCCCGTACTCAGCCAGCAAAGCACTGCCCTGATATTCATGGATTTTCATCGCAGCTCCCGGTATTCAACGATAGGAATGCCCATCGGGGTTCAAGGTGATCAAGAGCAAATAGATTGGACATTTAAACCTTTTTAAGTATATTACGAATTCATTCTTTACCTATTTTTTTTCATACATTCTTTACGCATGGGCTTCTGCTATAATCATCGATTATGAAAAATGAATTCTCACGTACAGAGCTATTGATCGGAAAGAAAAACCTTAACACCTTACGTCATGCAACAGTGGCGGTGTTTGGTATTGGAGGCGTTGGCAGTTACACGGTTGAAGCCCTGGCCCGCTGCGGTGTCGGGCGTATCGTCATGATCGATGACGACCTCATTTGCCTTACAAACATAAACCGGCAGCTGCATGCCACCCACCGGACGATCGGCCGGCCTAAAGTAGAGGTCATGAAAGAGCGCATCCTTGAGATCAACCCCAAAGCCCATGTTGAAACTCACCAGACATTCTACCTGCCTGATAACGGGGCCGACCTTATCAAAAAGAACTATGATTACGTCGTTGATGCGCTTGACACGGTCACCGCAAAGATCGACATTGTCATCCGCAGCCAGGCGCTCAAGATCCCGGTCATCAGTTGCATGGGATCCGGGAAAAAACTTGATCCCACCAAATTTGAGATCGCCGACCTTTTTAACACTTCCGTCTGCCCTCTCTGCCGCGTCATGCGCATAGAACTGCGCAAACGCGGGATAAACAGTCTGAAGGTCGTTTACTCCAAAGAACCGCTGCTGGAGCCTTTTGTTGTCGACGATGCCTCCTGCAACTCATCATGTGTCTGCCCCAAAGGCAGCAGTATCCGCAAATGCTCTGACCGGCGTGATATTCCAGGCACCATCTCTTTTATTCCTTCAGTAGCCGGCCTGATCGCCGCTTCAGCCGTCGTGCGCGACTTAATTGCCGGCGACGACGAAACAACAAAAAATTAGAACAAATAATTCTAATAATTTAATTCGTTTTTGTGAATATAGCCTATAATAAAAAAGTTTTGCGGTGCAATATCCATCCTCGCGTGACATTCCGTTCTTCAACAACAAAAGAGGTTTCTATGCCAATCGAGAAACGTTCGGTCACTCGGTTCGAACTTCTGATGGATGCCGGTGCCGGCGCTCAAAAAGCCGGAGACATCCTCCTCGAGGCCTTCGTGGCCATGGGTAAATTCATTTACGTCGAACCCATGATCCCGGCGGAAATATCCCCGGCTGCCAGAACCCGCTACGCCCTTTCCGGCATTATCATTCGCCTGGCTGATTTTGATATTAACAATATTGGTAACGACACCGACCTGATCCTGGCCTCACAAGAAGTCGTCCTTGGTCGCCGTCTTGACGACCATGAATTCAACGCCCGCTGCCAGATCCTGCTGGATGCCGGTGACCGCGACAAAAGTCCTGCGACCTATGACGCCGTGATCGAACGCTGCGCTAAAGAAGGCTTAATAGTCACCACTTTTGACATTGATCCTGCATCCAAACAGATCATTGCTGACATGAGCGGCAAAGGAACCAACCTCTATTACCTCGGCATGCTGAGCTTCATTTACAATATGGATGAAAACACTGTTAAATTTGAGATCGAAAAGAACCTGGGCAAAAAACTCGACCCCGAAGTCATGAAGATCAATATCACCCTGTATCTTAATGGCTATCAAATGGCCAAAACCCGCGATTTTCTGCGCTATCAAGTCGATGCGTCGCCCCGTCAGTATGACAAGATCCTTATTGACGGCAATACCGCCCTTAGTTTGGGAATCATTGACGCGGGCTTTAAACTTTATTCCGGTTACCCGATAACTCCGGCCTCCTCGGTAATGCATACCCTGGCCAAAGAACTCCCCCATTACGGCGGGCGAACACACCAGGCTGAAGACGAAATCGCCGCAATCGGAACCGCGATCGGCGCTTACTTCGGGGGAGTACCTTCGATTACCGGAACCTCCGGACCCGGCTTTTCCCTGAAACAGGAGTTCATCGGGTTTGCGCAGGCCGCGGAGATCCCGATCGTCGTCCTTAATGTCCAACGCGGCGGGCCCTCCACCGGAATGCCGACCAGAACGGAACAATCCGACCTTTTAGCCGCCATTTACGGCACCCATGGCGATGCAACCAAGATCGTGATCAGTGTCAGCAATATCATCGATTGTTTTTACGCGCCGCATGTTGCCCGGTATCTTGCTGAAAAACTTCGCCTGCCGGTCATCATCATGAGCGATTTCCAGACAGCCAACAGCTATAAGGTCATCTCCAGGCCCCAGGTGGTGCAACTGGACAATATCGACAACATTCCCGATTTTATCCTCGAGCGTTTTCATTTAAAAAGGCTTGCAGCGCACATTGAAACAGTCCGCCCCCTGCAGACGATCCCCGGAACGCCCGACGGCATGCGCCGGGTAACGGGTTTAAATACTGATGCGCAAGGTCAGGTCAGCACTTCCGCGCAAGAAAGCCAGCGCAGCCATCGGGTGCGCAATAACAAGGTAAACCATGTCCGGCAATCCCTGGATAAACCGACGGTTTTCGGGCCAGCAACCAATGATATCCTGGTTGTCGGCTGGGGCTCAACCAGCGGAGCGATCGAAGAGGCCGTGTCACTGGCCCAAAAACAGGGCCTCGGAGTGTCCGGCATGTCGTTACAGATCATCTACCCGCTGCCGCTCATGCTTAAAGAAATGTTCAGTCATTATAAAAAAATAGTATCTGTCGAGATCGCCTACGGCGACGCCAACAAACTCCCCCCCCTGGCTTCATTGCTTAGGGCTGATACACTGGTCGATATCCAGCCGTTGATCGCGACGGCAACCGGCAGGCCGATCCGCCCAAAAGATGTTTTAGCGAAGGTCAAGGAGGTATTAAAATGACACCTCAAGAGAATATTATTCCCCAGAATCCATCACCCGTTACCGTTAAAGATTTAAATACGGAAAATCCCCGCTGGTGCGGCGGGTGCGGTGATTTCAGCATCCTGGCCTGCCTTAAACGTTTTATTGTCGAACGCCAGTTGAGACCCGAAAGCGTCGTCAATATTTCAGGGATCGGCTGCTCCGGAAGAGCGCCAAATTACCTCAATACCTATGGCATCCATTCCATTCATGGCCGCCCGATCACTGTTGCCCTGGGCCTGGCGCTGACGCGTCCCGACTTGCATTTGTTCATCCATTCGGGTGATGGCGATTCTATGAGCATCGGCGGCAATCACCTGATGCACGGAATCAACAGGAATTTCAACTGTGTTTTCCTGATGTATGACAATGAGATCTATGCCCTGACCAAAAACCAGACCTCTCCCACCACCCGGAAAGGGCATCGCACCAATACACAGCCCTTTGGAAGTTACTTATCCCCGCTTAATCCCTTAACCGTCGCCCTGGGCCTGGGATCATCTTTCGTTGCTTCCACCGCCGACTGGATCCCCGATCACCTGATGAGCACGCTTAGCGCTGCTTTTGACCATCCCGGCTTTTCCTTCGTCCATATCTGTCAGCGCTGCGTTCATTTCGATATTGAGAATTTCGACACCAAGACATCTTCATGGTTCTCTTTCCTGAAACATCCCAACGGCATCAGCCCCGACAAACGCCTGGCGGACAAGTCCGAGTGTCTCGACCACGATCCAACGAATCTCAATGATGCTTTTAAATATGCAGCGGCTGACCGCCGTTATTTCGGGCTTTTTTACGTGAACAGGGACAAGCCCCGCTACGATAATATTTTGCAGAATCTGGTGGCGGGTTCGCCTAAAAAGGATCGGGGTAAACTGCTGGATCCGTATAGTATTTAGAAAGATGTGCCTTCGACGCTGTTAGACTAACACTTGATCGACTTTAATTCGATCTCACCGATACGCTGAATGACCAGCATCGACAGGGATTGGGAATGAACGTGAACCAGGTAAAGTTAAATATTTTTCAACGCCTCTTCACGACTTGCAAAGATCCCGAACAACTTATGAACTTTGGTGATCTCAAAAACACCGATGATCTTCTTGTTAACATTACATAAACACAAACGTCCGCTGATCTTACCCAAATTCTGGAACATTTCGATCAGCGTTGCGATACCTGAGCTGTCAATAAATGACAATTTCTCAAAATCCACCAACACTTTCTTGTTGGCCTCTTTCAAACTCTTTTTAAAGACCTCGCGCAGCGCATTGGAATTGTCCATATTCAGCTCACCGGCGAGCACTACCAGGACAACGTCATTGATCTTCTCGACCTTGATATCCATGTCAACTTCCTCCTTTAAAAACCTTAAGCATTCTGACCGTCCGGCCGTCGTTTAAGAATGTCACCTTGTCCATCATGCTCTTGATCAGATGGATCCCCCGACCATGACTGGCCATGATATTTTCATCCGCCGTAGGATTCGGGATCGCAGCGGCGTCAAATCCTTCCCCCTGGTCCGTTACTTCCATGAGAAGCTGATGGTGATCTGCCTTGATCAAAACATGAACAGTCAAATGCTCATGATGTTTATTGCCATGCTTAACCGCATTAACGAGCGCTTCATGAAGGCAGAGTTTAAGATCAAAGACCACTTCTTCCGCCAGCTTTAAGTTCTCCAGCTTACGCACCACAGCCGCAATGAAGCCGGAAACAAGATTCAACCGGGAAGGGATCTTTTCATCGATGATCGTGGTTGTGGTCAAAGGGCTCATTTATTTCCCCGGCACCGCTGGCTTCTCTTTCGCCCGGAACAACAACTTCCAGGGGTTATTCTTCAAATCCTGGGACAACTCTTCCAAATTGGCCGACGTTCCCTGCAGATGCAGCGACATGGAATTAAAATTAGTCAGAATACCATTCACATTAACTTCATTGACCGCGACGATATTATCTACCCGCTGGGTCAGCGAGGTCATGTTTTTCATCGTGGCGTTAAGATTAGTCAACGTTTCATCAATATTCTTTTCATTAACTTTCAACCGCTGATCAATGTTGGTCGCCACGTCATTGGCTTTGGTCAACAAATCATGGCCGTCACTTAAAAGCTGGTTAAAATCAGTTGGTGCCTTACCCCGGAGAACCGCGCCGGACAGCAGATACGCCGCATGCGAATCGCCGGCGGTCAAGGCAATGTATTTCTCACCCATGAACCCCAGATTCTTGATGACCGCGGTTGAACCATCCTTAAGCCTGGCGGAACTGTTGAGCCACAAAGTCAAGGCCATGAGCGTCTGATCAGCGTCATACTTGATCTGGATATCTTCCACAACACCTACTTCCAGTCCGTTAAGCATGACCGGGGAATTCCGGCTGACACCGTCAATATCATTAAAGACCGTAACGATCCGGTACCCGTCTTTCTTCATGGTGAAATTGCCGGCCTTGACCGTCATGCCTAGCAAGAGCACCACCCCCAGGATCACCATTAAACCGATCTTAATTTCATTATTTAGCTGCATAGCCATTCCTTTTCTTCTGTTTATGACATTTGGATCGGGCCGTCGATCTCGCCGCGAATGAACTGCTGGACCACCGGGTCGGATGAATTCTTGATCTCCTGGGCAGTGCCAACCTGCAACAGGCGACCCTGATAAAGCATGGCCACGCGATCGGCAATACGGAATACGCTTTCCATGTTATGTGTCACCACGATCGATGTTATCTGCAATTTCCGGGTCAGGTCCAGGATCAGCTGGTCGACCACCGCGCACACTACCGGGTCCAACCCGGCGGTCGGCTCATCATAAAAAACGATCTCGGGATCCATCGCGATCGCGCGAGCCAGGCCGGCACGTTTACGCATACCGCCGGATAAAGCATCAGGCAGAAAATTGGCAAATCCCTGAAGGCCGACCAAATTCAACTTGGTCTGCGCCATAATGCTGATGATATGAGGATCAAGCTTGGTATGTTCCTTGATCGGCAGGCAAACATTCTCCTCGACGGTCAAATAATCCAGAAGAGCAGCGGACTGAAAACTCATGCCGAAACGCCGGCGCATTTTTTCCCGCTCATCACCCTTGACCGCGCTCATGTCGCGGCCATTAAACAGAATCTTGCCTGAGGTAGGCTGCACGCCGCCGGCCATGATCCGCAGCATGGTGCTTTTCCCGCAACCTGAGCCGCCCATGATCACAAAAACCTCGCCGCGCTGCACATCAAAAGAAACATTGTCCAGGACCAGACGGCCGTTATAGACCTTCTTGATCTGTTGGACAGAAAGGATCGGATCTGCAGGGTTTGGCATTTTATATTTTCACAAAAAAGTAGATCCCGGTCATTACACAATCCGCCAGGATAATAAGAATGAAACTGGCAACGACACTGATCGTCGTGGCCCGGCCAACCCCGACCGCGCCGCCACTGGTTTTCAACCCCTGATAAACACCCACCATCGTAATAATAACGGCGAAGATCAGGCTTTTAGACAGACCCGTATAAATATCTTTAACCGTCAGGAACTTGAACGCCGTCTGAACATATAAACCGGAATTAATATTTAAATTGTAAACACCGATCATATACCCACCCAGCATCCCGGCTGCATCGCCCAGGATTGTCAGGATCGGAAGCATGAAAAATAAGGCCAGAAGTTTGGGCACCACCAGGTAACGGACCGGATTGATCCCCATGGTGTCGAGCGCTTCGATCTGTTCGTTGACCTTCATCGAACCAATCTCGGCCGTGATCGACGCTCCAATACGCCCGGCAATGACCAACGCTGTCAGCACAGGCCCTAATTCCCGGCAAAGAGAGATCGTTACCAAACTAGCAACATAAATAGTCCCGCCCATTTTACTTAACTGATGGGCGCTTTGCATGGCCAGGACGATCCCGGTAAAGAAGGTGACAAAGAAAACGATCTTGGCCGAGTCAAACCCCATGAAAACCATCTGCTGGAACAATGCCTTAAGATCCACCGGCTTGCCGCGAAAAGGCCCGCAAAAAATCCAATATAATGTCTCGAGAAATAAACCTATACTTTCAACCGCAACACGCCAGGCGTTCAGGCAGAAAATACCGATCTCTTCGGCTTTTCTGAAAAGAATGAACCCTTTAGGCGCTGATTGCTGAGGTTTCACGGAAATTCTACCCTGTCCTGATTTTAAATTGCAATAATGAACAAAATTCTATAAGACACACGAATAAATTGACCTTTTTTTATACCAGAAGTTCACCGACAAAGCAAGCGAACTTAACACCTTGATCGCGTCTTACGGATAATTCTGTCCCGTCGGACGGATCATGATCTCACTGACATTGACCTGCGGCGGCAATGTTAACAGCCAGCGGATGCCTTCAGCGATCGCCTGCGGTTCAAGCAAAGGCCCAAATTTAGCCACATCTTTGCCGAAGTTTTCCTGATTGTAACCGGCGACCGCCTGAAATTCACTGGTCACAATGCCGGGCATAACCAAAGACACCCTCACTCCCTGGCCGCAGATCTCACGCCGCAAGCCCTCGGCAAGAGCGGCAAGCGCGAACTTGGTGGAACCGTAAAAACTGCTAAACGGAGAGATCTGACGCCCGACCACCGAACCGATCGCCACGATATCCCCGGCCTTACGGGCAACCATGTAAAGCGCTGCCTGACGCATCAAATGCGCCGCTCCAAGAACATTGAGGTCATAAACTTCCTGCCATTGTTTGGGATCGCTGGTAAGTAAACTTCCGGCCAACCCGCGGCCGGCATTGACCACCACCGTGTCATATTTGTTCCCGCCATCTTTCCAGGCCAGGGTCTTTTGCAGAAGCAGATCAATATCCGCCGGCACGCTGACATCAACCGCCACCGCCAGGGCCGTGCCGCCTTTGGATTCGATCTCAGCCACAAGTTCCTTCAATCGCTCTTCTCGGCGAGCGGCCGCCACCACCGCGGCACCATCAGCGGCCAGCAGCAAAGCCGTACTGCGCCCGATCCCGGAACTGGCGCCGGTAACAATAGCCGTTTTGCCTGACAAAAGCCCTTGATTATTTTGTGATAATGACGCGTTCTTCATGCTCTTGCCTCTTTCATTGTTTAACTAAACGGACACCAAGCTCAAAAGCTTTCCGGCAATCTTGAGGAAAAACATCGCGCCGCCGCGCCGCTTTTTGAGCTGGATCGAAACGGGTGGTAACATACTTGGAATAATCATCGAATTGAAAGGTGTCATAAACCAGCTGGGTTTCCACCGGACCGATAATGCGCTGGATAAAAGCGCCCGCTTCGGTAATGCTGCGGTCCCAGCCCCGCTGAACGGCCATCGCTTCCGGCGCGCCAAAATCATAAATGATCCCAACCCGCGCCTTGCCGGGGAACAAAGACTCCGGCGGATCCGTATAGGTATAAAACGGGAACACCAGACGCTCGATAAACGAACGCATTTCACCGCTGGCCGCGCCGAGATAAACCGGAGATCCCAAAAGAATAGCATCCGCCGTCTCGATTTTGCGCAAAAACGGGGTCAGGTCATCCTGCAGACCGCAGCGGCCATATCCTTTCCCGCCTTTACGCTTGCATGCAAAACAACTGGCGCAACCCTTAAAATTCAGATCATAAAGATGGACCAGCTCCCCTTCAGCCCCGACCGAAGCCGCGCCTTCCAGCGCACTCTTAAGCAAGGTAGCCGTGTTCCATTCCTTGCGGGGACTCCCGTTAAAAGCGATGATGTTCAATTAATATCCTTTCGTAATGACGCCGACCGTTCGGTCCGTTTATCATGATCGTGGGACTCCTGAAGGATCAGAAATGACTATTTACAAAACCTCAACCATGCTGTCTTTTGCCTTCATATCATTAACGGCAGCGCGGAATTTTTTTAAATACTCGGAATGAGTATGGATGTCCAGAGCTTGCTGATCGGTATATTCTTCGTAAAACAGGAATTCCCCGGCACAGGAAACATCTTCAAAAAGACTATAAAAAAGACAGCCCTTTTCCTGGCGCGTTTTCTCGATGATCAGTGCCGCCTGTTTCTTGAAGTCCGCGACGGAACCATCCTTAATGTAGAGCCGGGCAATCACGATCTTTTTCATGGGTATCTCCTGTTTAGAAACATTTCCCCGTCGTTTTGCGCTGACAGGAATCGGTACTGCATTTATAGCATATTTCATTGGTCATTGTCTTTTTATCATAAAAATCACGGATATTATCCAGCGTGGTGGCAGCAATATTCGTTAAGGCTTCCCGGGTAAAGAATCCCTGGTGGGACGTGACCAGCACATTGTTAAACGTCAGCAGGCGTGCCAGCACATCATCGGTGATCACCTTATTGGAAAAATCCTCGTAAAAATATTCATTCTCCTCTTCATACACATCCAGCCCGGCATACCCGATCCGGCCGGACTTCAGACCCGTGATCAAAGCTTTGGTATCGATCAGCATCCCGCGGCCGGTGTTAATGATCATTACCCCCGGCTTCATCTTGACAATGGATTCATCATCGATCAAATGATAGGTTTCCTTATTCAGCGGGCAATGCAGGGAAATAATATCTGATTCCCGATAAAGAGTGTCGAGGTCCACATAATTAAAGCCGTTAGATTGCTGATACGCCTTATCCGGGAAAGCATCATAAGCGAGGATCTTCATTCCGAAACCGGTAAGGATCTTGATAAGAACTTTACCGATCCTCCCGGTACCGATAACACCTACTGTTTTCCCATGCATGTCAAAACCCAATAACCCGCTAAGGGTGAAATTATTGTCACGCATCCGGGAATAGGCGCGATAAACTTTCCGGTTTAACGCCAGCATCAAGGTAACGGCATGCTCCGCCACCGCATACGGCGAATACGCCGGAACATGGACGACATGGATCCGGTTAAAGACCGCTTTGAGATCGACGTTATTGTACCCGGCCGCACGAACCGCGATCAGGCTCACGCCATTACGGGCAAGAATATCGATCACCTCTTTATCCAGCGTATCATTGACAAAAACACAGATG
>PEAR01000066.1 GCA_002753745.1 Candidatus Omnitrophota bacterium
TCAGTTTTCGGTCCAGGTTAAATATGACGAGGATATTGCGCATCTCGTATATGCGGGGTCGGACTTTTTTTTGATGCCGTCGGTGTATGAGCCCTGCGGGCTAACCCAGATGATCGCACTGCGTTATGGCGCTATTCCGCTGGTGTCAGGGGTCGGCGGTTTTCTGGATACAGTGGTGGACTGCTCGTCGACAAAAAAGAAGGGCAACGGTTTTGTCTTTTCTTCCTACAGTGTGTCGGGGCTGATGGAGGTCGTCGACCGCGCGGTTGGGATGTATCACCAGAAAGATAAATTCGCGGCGTTGATCGCGCATGCCATGGGCTGCCGTTTTACCTGGCAGGGATCGGTTAAACATTATCTTGAGGTTTATCACACGTGCCGGTCATAGGGGTGACAGGGAGCTTTGGGTCCGGCAAGAGCCTGGTGGCCGCCATGTTCAAGCAGCGTGGAGCATCGGTCTTTGATGCGGACAAAGCGGTACATGTGTTATTAGCAGGGAAAGGACCTGCGGTTAAGTCTATTGTTGCGGTATTTGGGAAGGAGATTTCCGGGAAAAAAGGCATCGATCGGGCGGCATTGGCCAGGGTCGTTTTTGATAATCCAAAAAAGATGAAGAGGTTAACCGGGATTCTGCATCCGTTTGTTTTGCGCGAAGCTGAGATCTTTATCCGTCGACATTCGATGCGTCGGCTGGTTGTCCTTGATGTTCCACTCTTGATCGAGTCAGGCTGGGTCAGGATGGTTGACCGGGTGGTGGTGGTTAAGGCGGGTGTAACGCAGCAGGTTGAGCGGGTTTTTAAACGGGCGGGCATCAGGCGCCAGGACGCGCTCAAGCGGATCAAGTTGCAGATGCCGTTACGTAAAAAATTAAAATACGCGGACTATGTCGTGGATAATCGCGGCAGCCAGGCCGATACGGATATACAGGTTCAAGGGATCATTGACGATCTAAAAATGAATGATCGAAAAAAGAAAGTCTAAACGGGAGATTTTATGACAAAGGAAAAGAGCGCTAAGGCCAACGTGAACGGAGAAGAGGTCGTTGATAAAGCGGCTGTGACCTCGGCTGAAGTCAGCGGGAACGGGAAAGCGTTGAATATCGAGATACTCAAGGAAATGAAGGTCGGCGATCTTTCCAGGATCGCGCAGGACCTTAATGTGGAAGGAGTGAGCGCCCTTCGGAAATACGACCTTATTTTTAAGATCCTTCAGGCGCAGGCGGCTAAGGAGGGCGTGATGTTCGGTTCCGGCGTTCTGGAGATCCTGTCTGAAGGGTTCGGCTTTTTAAGAAGTTCGGAATATAATTATTTGCCCTGCCCTGATGATATCTATATTTCTCCGTCACAGATCCGCCGGTTTGACCTTAAGACAGGCGATACGGTGAGCGGCCAGATCCGCCCGCCGAAGGAAGGCGAGAAATATTTTGCCCTGCTTAAGGTTGAAGCGGTGAATTTTGAGAATCCGGAAAAGGCCAAGGAAAAGATCCTGTTTGATAACCTGACGCCGTTGTATCCGAATCAGCGCCTTAAGCTGGAAACAGCGCCCAATGAAGTTTCAACCCGGGTGCTTGATTTATTGGCCCCGATCGGCAAAGGCCAGCGCGCCTTGTTCGTGGCGCCGCCTTACAGCGGTAAAACAGTGCTGCTGCAGAAGGTGGCCAACGCGATCACGCTCAACCATCCGGAAGTGGTCATGATCGTTCTTCTGATCGACGAACGTCCCGAGGAAGTCACCGATATGCAGCGCTCGGTCAAGGCTGAAGTTGTTTCCTCAACCTTCGATGAGCCGGCCGAACGTCATGTTCAGGTAGCCGAGATCGTCATTGAAAAAGCCAAGCGGCTGGTAGAGCACAAACGCGATGTGGTGATCCTGCTGGATTCGATCACGCGTCTGGCTCGTGCATATAATACGGTTGTCCCGCATTCGGGCAAGATCCTCTCGGGCGGTGTGGATTCAAACGCATTGCATAAGCCCAAGCGCTTTTTCGGGGCGGCCCGTAACATTGAAGAGGGTGGATCGCTTACGATCATCGCAACAGCCCTGGTTGATACTGGCAGCCGGATGGACGAAGTTATTTTTGAAGAGTTTAAAGGTACCGGCAACATGGAACTTCAGCTCGACCGCACACTTTTTCAGCGCCGTATTTATCCGGCCATCGATATCAAGCGTTCCAATACCCGTCATGAAGAGCTTTTGGTGGAGAAGGATGCTCTGCAGAGGATCTGGTTGCTGCGCAAAGCCCTTAACGACCTTAATTCCGCGGAAGCCATGGAATTATTGATTGAAAAGATGTCCCAATCCAAGAACAACGTGGAGTTCTTGCAAAATATGAACAGATAGTATATAATCTCCCACTTAATTAAGGCTAAAACAAGTTTAAGAGGAAAAAGCAATGAAATCCGAGATCCATCCTAATTACACGGAAACGATCATTACCTGTGCCTGCGGCAAGGTTTTTCATACCCGTGCGACCAAAAAGAACATGCGCGTGGAGATTTGCTCCAGCTGCCATCCGTTCTTTACCGGCGACAAGAAGATCCTGGACACGACCGGCCGCATCGAGCGCTTCCAGAAGCGTTATGCTAAAGGAAAGTAATCTTCGCAAACTCGGCGAGGCGAAAAACCGCCTCGCCGAGCTTCAAGACAAGCTGGCTGATGCGACGATCATCAGTGACCAGGATACCTACCAAAAGCTAGCCAAAGAATTCGCTGATCTTAATCCGGTAGTCGAAGACCATGCCGCTTACGAAAAGATCTTGTCCCAGATCGCTGAGGCTCGCCATATCTTTGAGGTCGAGAAAGACAAGGAATTGCGCGAAATGGCAACGCTTGAGCTTGCCGAGCTTGACCAGAAAAGGGAAGAGATCGAATATCGGATCAATGATTTTTTTAATCCGGAATCAAAAGACAATGATCGCAATGTCATTATGGAGATCCGCGCGGGTACTGGCGGACTCGAGGCAAGTTTGTTCGCGGGGGATCTTTTCCGGATGTACAGCCGGTATGCGGCTTCCCGTAAATGGAAAATCGAGCCCATTGATTTCAGTGAATCGGAAAATGGCGGGATCAAAGAGGTTATTTTCAGTATTTCCGGGAAAAAAGTCTGGCAGCATCTGAAGTGGGAAAGCGGTATTCATCGGGTTCAACGGGTGCCGGCAACCGAAGCCTCAGGACGTATTCACACCTCAGCGGCGACGGTGGCGGTCCTTTCGGAGCCGGAAGAAGTTGATCTGTTTATTGATCCCAGGGATTTGAAGATCGATGTTTACCGGGCTTCCGGGCCCGGCGGGCAGAGCGTTAATACGGCGGACTCGGCGATTCGTATCACCCACTTGCCGACGAATACGGTGGTTATATGTCAGGATGAGCGCTCCCAGCTTAAGAATAAGCTTAAAGGCATGCGTGTGTTGCGCGCGCGTCTTCTGGATTTGAGGCAGCAGGAACAGATGCAGAAAGAAGCCGCTACCCGCAAAGCGCAGGTTGGTTCCGGCGATCGCAGTGAAAAAATCCGCACTTATAATTTCCCCGACCATCGGGTCACAGACCATCGCGTGGGTTTTACGACGCATCAATTGCCCGCGGTGATGGAAGGCGATCTGGACGACATTATTGAAGCCCTTCTTAAAGCCGAAGACGACGCCCGGGAATAAACCTCCTCCCTCCCCGGGAGGGGGAAGGTTCAAGTTATTTTTGATAGAATATCAAATATTTAAAGTGCTTTATGTGTGATGATGAACTGTTTTTAACAGCGATTTTAAACTGCAGCCGCTCTGAATTATTGCTTCATCCCGTATCGTTAACGGATGAGCAAACCAAGCGGCTGGATGAGATGCGTCAGCGGCTGGCGGCGGGTGAGCCGGTGCAGTATATTTGCGGGTTCACGGAATTTATCGGGCATCGGATCGAGGTGGGACCCGGGGTTTTGATCCCGCGGCCGGAGACGGAAGTGCTGGTGGATGCGGTGATCAAGGATTTAAAGGCCATTGTCCGACAGGATCTGCTGGTCCTGGATATCGGCACCGGTTCCGGATGTATTCCGATCTCCTTGGCTAAAGAATTTAAACTGTCCCGAATGACAGGCGTTGATATGTCGGCAGAGGCCCTGGCTTTTGCCCGCCGGAATGCCCGGCTTAACGGGGTAGCCGACAGGATCGACTTTATCCAGAAGGATATTTTCTGGTTCCTGGATGAAACGGATCAGCGTTTTGATGCGGTTATTTCCAATCCGCCGTATATTCCGACGGCTATACTCCCTTCACTGCCGCCGGATGTCCGCTGCGAGCCGGCGCTGGCTCTTGACGGCGGTCCTGACGGCCTTCATTTCTATCGTTTCATCATTCCCGCGGCCAGGCGATTGTTGAAACCCGGCGGTCTGCTGGCGCTCGAGTTCGGCGACGGACAGCGCAAAGAGTTGGAAAACCTCTTTGTCATTACGGGCGGGTGGGATAAAATAAGTATCATTAAAGACAATGCCGGTAAGAGCCGTATTGCATTGGCCCAAAAACAGGATCAATAACTATCTACATAAAGATACCCTATGGATAAAATTATTATTGAAGGCGGTAAGACTTTAAAAGGCGAAGTCAAGATCTCGGGATCCAAGAACGCGACCCTTCCGGTTTTGGCAGCGACGCTGCTGACGGATGAGACGTGTATTTTAAGCAATGTGCCCAAGCTTCTTGATACGAACACCATGGTCAAACTCCTCAAGTCTTTAGGGAAAGAGGTGGATTGGGATAAAGACCGGCTGATCATCATGTCTAACGGTAAACCTAACCCGGTGGCGGATTATAAACTGGTATCGACGATGAGAGGCTCCATTTGTGTTCTGGGCCCCCTGTTGACGAAGCTGGGCGAAGCGAAGGTGTCTCTTCCTGGCGGCTGCGTTATCGGTGTCCGCCCGGTAGACCTTCATATTAAGGGTATTGAAGCGCTGGGCGCTGATGTCGATATCGACGCGGGTTATATCATTGCCAAGGCCAAACGGTTGAAGGGTAATCGCGTTTACCTGGGAGGGGCTTCCGGCCCGTCTGTGCTGGGGACGGCGAATATCATGATGGCTGCAACATTGGCTGAAGGTGAGACGATCATTGAGTGCGCGGCGTGTGAGCCTGAGGTGGAGGAACTTGCTAATTTCCTGAATGAAATGGGCGCCCGGATCCGGGGACAGGGCAGTCCGCGGATCATTATTCAGGGAGTTAAAAAACTTCACGGTGCGGATTATAAAATGTCGGCCGACCGTATTGAAGCCGGCACGTTCGTTTTGTTGGGCGGCATGAGCAATAGCGATATTTTTATTCGCGATTTTGATTATCATCAGCTGACCGCCCTGGATGATGTTTTAAAAAAGGTCGGCGTACTGGTTAAGATCGAAAAGAACGGAGTTCGCGTCAAGGCTCCCAAGATCTTAAAGCCCGTGAGCGTCACGACGTATCCTTACCCTGGTTTTCCGACGGATATCCAGGCGCAGTATATGGCCATGATGTCATTGTCCAATGGCGTGAGTGTGGTGCGCGATACGGTTTTCCCGGATCGTTTTATGCATATTGCCGAGCTGAACCGTATGGGCGCGCGGATCCGCCGCGAGGGCGGGAGTGCGATTATTGAAGGTGTTAAAAGCCTTTGCGGTGCCCCGGTGGTGGCCTCCGACCTGCGTGCTTCGGCCGCGCTCGTGATGGCCGGGCTGGTTGCCCGTGGACGGACCGAGATCCGCCGCGTGTATCATCTTGACCGCGGGTATGAAAATATCGACAAGAAATTGATGTCCCTGGGCGCATCGATCAAGCGCGAGAAGGAATAACATGGTTTTAATGATCGACAATTACGATTCATTTACGTACAACCTGGTTCAGTATTTCGGGGAACTCGGGGTTGAGGTGAACGTGTTTCGTAATGACAAGATCACGATCGAGGAAATCGCGCGCCTGGCGCCTGAGCGGATCGTTGTGTCCCCTGGCCCAAGCTCGCCGGAAAATGCCGGGATCTCGGTGCCGCTGATCAACCATTTTGCCGGTAAAATGCCGATTCTCGGGGTATGTCTTGGCCATCAGGCGATCGGCCATGCCTTTGGCGGGCGCATTATTCGAGCGAAAAATTTAATGCATGGCAAGGTATCAAAGATAGCGCATCACAATACTGATGTTTTTAAAGGCATGCCGCAGCCTTTTGACGCGACCCGGTACCACTCGCTGGTTATTGAGGAAGCGACGATGCCCGACTGTCTGGAGATAACCGCCCGCGCCGAGGATGATCACGAGATCATGGGCGTTCGCCATAAATCGCTGCCGATATGGGGCGTGCAGTTCCATCCCGAGTCGATCTTGACCCGCGGCGGGATCAACATTCTCAGGAATTTCCTTGCCTTGTAAGGCCTTTATGCGTCAATTCATCGACAAGATCAATCAGCATCATAATTTGTCCCGTGGTGAAATGCATGATGTGATGACCGAGATCATGTCCGGCCGCGCCATTGAACACGACATTCTCGATTTTCTGGCGGCCATGAATGCTAAAGGGCCCTCCATTGAGGAGATCACCGGCGCCGCGCAGGTGATGCGTAAATATGTACTTCCGGTCAATAGCAACCGAAAGGTCATTCTCGATACCTGCGGCACCGGCGGCGATGGCAAACAAAGTTTTAATATTTCAACGGCTGCGGCTTTTGTGGTGGCCGGTGCGGGGGTGGGGGTCGCCAAGCATGGCAACCGCTCGGTCTCAAGCTTGTGCGGCAGCGCCGATGTCCTTGAAGAGCTCGGGGTCAATATTGAAATGCCGCATGAACAGCTAAACGCGTGTTTAAAGCAGGTCGGTTTGGTTTTTCTTTTTGCCCAGCGTCATCATCCGGCCATGAAACATGTGGCGGCTGCCCGTAAGACCCTGGGGGTCAAAACCCTCTTTAATATTTTGGGGCCTTTGACTAATCCGGCGCATGCCGATCATCAGATGATGGGCGTTTACAGCCGGCAGTTGACCGAGCCTTTATTGCATGTCCTTAAGAATCTTGGGACAAAGAAAGCGATCGTGGTCCATGGCGCCGACGGACTTGACGAGATCTCGACCACCGACAAAACCTTCATCAGCGAATTTGACGGGGTGAATATCCGTTCTTATGAAATAGTCCCGGAAGAGTTTGGCCTCAAGCGCGCCTCGGAAGAGAGTCTTAAGGGCGGCGATAAAGTGATGAATGCCCGTATTATTCGCGAGATTCTTGAAGGTGCTCATGGCCCTCAGCGCAGCATCGTGCAGCTGAATGCGGCTTTCGCCCTGTATGCTGCCGGCGCGGTGCCTTCACCCGAAGAGGGGATGGTTACGGCGGCCAAATCTTTGAATGACGGCGACGCGCTGGATATCCTCGAAAATCTGATCGAGTTCACCCATCATGCCTAACGACTTTCTTGACCAGATCATCCGGCAGAAAACCGAGGCGATCACCCGGCGCCGGGGATATTACCAGAATATCAAATCCAATCTGGATCGTTCGGTATATACACGCTATTCACTCTTTAAGAAGACCATCGCCAAGCCCGGGAATATTAATTTGATCGCCGAGATCAAGAAGGCGTCGCCTTCCAAGGGCCTGATTCGAGAAGATTTTAATGTCGGGATGCTGGCGAAAGCCTATCAGGAAAGCGGCGCAGCGGCGTTCTCGATCCTCACCGAGGAGAATTTCTTTCTGGGCAAGCCGGCCTACCTTAAGCAGGTCAGTGACGAGTTCCAGCTCCCGACCCTGATGAAGGATTTTGTCATTGATGAGCTGCAGCTGTTTGAGGCCAGGTATTGCGGGGCGTCGGCGGTCCTGTTGATCGCGGCTATCCTGGATGACGCCAGGTTAACGCAATTCATGGCCAAGGCGCACGCGCTGGACCTCGATTGTCTGGTCGAGGTGCATGATCGCGCTGAACTGGGCCGGGCGCTGGCGGCGGGTGCTGAGATCATCGGTATTAATAATCGCAACTTGCGTACTTTTGATGTATCCTTAAGCGTTGCCGAAGGGTTGATCCCTTTGGTCCCCAAAGATAAAGTGATCGTGGCCGAGAGCGGCATTTCAACACATGCCGATGTGCTCAGGCTTAAAGCGCTGGGTGCCAACGCTGTCTTGATCGGCGAAACATTCATGCGGTCAAAAGATGTGGCCAGTAAAGTTAAAGAAGTGATGGGAACGTAGGGCGGCCACAGAGGGCCGCCCGTACATGCATGTAGTGGCCGGCCCCTGTGCCGGCCTTGATTGGAGAAAATATGGTTCGAGTTAAAGTGTGCGGCATAACCCGCATAGAAGATGCTAAAGCCGCGGTTCGTTTCGGCGCCGATGCCCTGGGATTTGTTTTTTACCGCAAGAGCCCGCGCTATATTTCTCCGTCGAAAGCGCTTAAAATCTTGGAAGACATGCCGCCATTTGTGAGCAAGGTGGGCGTATTCGTCAATGAGCGAATTGGAGCTATCCGCGACATTTCGGGCTTTTGCGCGCTCGATGCCGTCCAGCTGCATGGGGAAGAGGATAACCATTTTTGTCACCGTTTGAAAAGATACGGCATCAAGATCATTAAAGGTTTTCGGGTCAGCAATGATTTTAATATTTCAATTGTCGACAGCTACCGGGTCGACGGCCATTTGTTCGATGCCCATACCGAAGGTGAATACGGCGGCACAGGCAAAGTTTTTGCCTGGGAGATCCTTAAAGGCCTGCATACGCCGATCCCCCGTATTGTTTCCGGCGGGTTAACCTCCGAGAACATTGGCGCTGCTATAACCCAGCTCAATCCTTTTGCTGTCGATGTCTCCAGCAGCATTGAAGTGAGTCCCGGCGTCAAGGACCACAAAAAGATGGCCGAATTCATCCGCCGCGCCAAGGGTGGATGAGCTTGCGTTGTGCTCCAAACACAAGTAGCTTCGCCTGCCTAAACGTGCCACCCTGCCGTCCTCGCTCACTTTTGGGGTTTCATCTGAACGTAGTGTTTTTGATGAGATCGGGGTTCATTTGATTAAATAGCGCGTATCGTTTTTAGCCGGGGCAGCTCGCTGCGGGCGGCAGGGAACCCGTTACTTGGCGCGGCGAAGCCGCAAAATAAACGAGCAGAGCGAGTTGGCGGCGACGTGCCGAATCTAGACAATTCGACCTAGTTGTGAGTTTGTTTTTTCAAAGAAAGCGCTTTCCCGTTTTTGTCTGTAATCCCTTGTTTTCACTACTTATATGTTACATACTTATTCTGGCGAGTGCAGGATCAATAGCCGGGGTGGATATGTTTAATTATGTTGGTGTACAACAATTTAAGCGTTTTGCCTGCCTTGTTTTGGCGTTGGTTTTTACTGTCCAGAGCGTCACCTCCGGTTATTCCCAGGAAATATTAATTAAAAATAATGCCCTAAACCTGCCGCAACCCGGGGCAATGGTGGCTTTAAGTCTGGCCTTTAATCCGCCGGTTCTCAAAGGCGTCACGCTTCATCCCGAAGATCCGTTTAAATTTGATTTCATATTGGACAAAGGAGATGTAGGGAATGATCGCGATCATTCCCTACAAGATGAATCATCGCGCTTGGTTAAATATTTTCTCTCGTCCGTCACCACCCCCGAAAAAGACATGTGGGTCAACTTAAGCCCGTATGAGAAAGACCGCATTATTCCCGATGAATTCGGCCAAACCGACATGGGTCGTGATCTCCTGGCCCAGGATTACATGCTTAAACAGATTACAGCCTCGTTAATCTATCCAGAGGGTGAGACCGGCAAAATATTCTGGGCCAAAGTCTATAAAGCCGCTTACGCCAAATACGGCACCACCGATATCCCTGTCGACACTTTTAATAAAGTCTGGATCGTCCCCGAATATGCCAAAGTCTATGAGCACGGCAATACCGCTTTTGTGGTAAAAGCCAGAATGAAAGTCATGTTGGAAACCGACTATTTAGCGACGTCGACTAACGCAATGCCAACCCGGGGACATGTTGCCCAAGATGCTGATAACGAGCAGGGCAACGTGTCCCCACGCACGTTGCCAACCTCTCAACCAATGAATGCGAGAGCGACCCAGGGCTCCACCTCAACGCCGACCCCCGATGCTCTCGATGATCCCAGCACCATCGCCAAAGCCGTCCTCCGCGACATCGTCATCCCTCAATTAGAAACCGAAGTCAACCAAGGCGCCAACTTCGCTCCGTTACGGCAGGTTTATTATTCACTAATCCTGGCTCTCTGGTTCAAACGCCACATGAAAAATTCAATCCTGGGCCGCAAATACGTCGATCAAAACAAAATCCAAGGGATTGAAAGAACAGGTTTGCCACAAGGTTCGCCAGAATTTATTTACCAACAATACCTCCAAGCCTTCAAGCAAGGCGTCTACAACTACATCAAAGAAGAAACCGACCCGCTAACCATGGAAACCATCCCCAGAAAATATTTCTCTGGTGGGTTTAGCGGTGAGTCTGCCGCAAAGAACACTGAAATATCGGAGCAATTGGATTCCAATGATCGTTCAATGCTTACTTTGTTAAGTCAGGGGAAAAGTTTGGTGCGATTAATGACAACGTTGATGGCCCAGAAACCTGTTATGAGTCAGGATGAAGTTAATTACAGGAATACTGTTTTGCGCCAGTTTTTATCAATGATGAAATTTGGGCTGGTCGGTTTTGATAAGGCAAGAGAAGCTAGTCTTAACCGTTTTAAAGGAGCTGATCCGACAAATAGTGAAAAAGGTGTGATTGCTGTGGTTGAAGAGATAAAAAGTTTCAAGGATTATCAACAACTGGAGGGAAGGCCATTATCTAAGGACGAATATGAGAACTACTTGAACGAAGGAATTGTGAGGCGTCTGCTGCGGCTCAATGCTTCGGGTACGAATCCTGTAGAGATTATTGCCGAAAGAAATACGCCCAGCCTGGCTGGCGAAACTCAAACAGCTACAAAGAATGAATTGGAGGAAAGGCTTCGGACAGGGGTCATGATCCTGATGAAGACGAAAAGTAGCTTTAGGGAGATTCGAGAAAAACATGGAATGGATGCAGTACCGAATTGTTTTATGTTTCCGGAGTTGCCCCCGGATATGATCGAAGCTGTTTTTGTTCCACAGGGGATGGTGGAGTTGTTAAAAGGTTTTCTTCCTCGGCAGTTTAGGGGAAAAATAGTTGCGGTTGATAAGCAAAAGATTTCGACTGAGGGTGATTCCGGGTTTTTGCAGCTAATGATCCCAGACTGGGAGGGGGCATTATCTAATTATCTGAAAAAGAATTCTCAAACACGTACACTATTGCTGCATGGATCTCGATTTCCAACCAGAGAGGAAATTGCGCAAGTGTCTCGTCGTTTTGATCAAACACTGCAATCTGCCAGCCCCGCCCAATCCGCTGATCATTCTGCAATCACTAAATTAGCTATGTCTTCGGATTTGTCGAAATTTTCAACAGAGTCGGCGGCTCTTATTTTAAGTTCAGATCTGATTAAGAATTCAGCAGCTCCCGGCGAGGGAGAGATCAGGATAAGCCCTGATCTGTTTAACAAGGGATCACAGGAGTCGAAAAGTGCTGTCGATGAGAATCAGGTTCAGAAATTAGGAAAGAAGATTATTCGTTTGTACCGTGTGTATAACCCCATTGACTCTGGAGTAAGAGAGGAGGGGCAGGAAAAGTATCAAGGGAAATGGTTTAGTTCAGATTTAAATTATGTATTGAATTATGTGCAGAAAAACTTTGAACGAAAGAAAACATCTACTGGAACAATATTTGATTATTCGAAACTGCGGCTTGTATATATTGACTTGCCTGTGTCAAAGGCTAATGAGTATTTGTTAACGAAAGAAAAAATAGATAGAGAGGGGTTAGAAGTAGAGCCAGATAATTTTATTATCGATCCTTCAACGGAGGGTATTAAAGAATTTGATCTTGGATCATTTGTGGGAGAAAGGCCAAGTGCTTTTGAAACATATAACGGAAATGTGAGTAACTTTAGAAAAAACAGAGATTACCTTAAGGGCGTATTAAATACGCATGGTATTGTTCAATCTGAGGCTGTTTTCAATGATGTTGTAACTTTCGGTCAAATGGCTACAAAGGGCGGTATCGACCTCACCGCCGGCCGCATGAACCTGGATGTCAATGCCGACAACGCCGCAACAGCCAGTCCCGTCGATCTCAGGGCCATCGAAAACATCGAGATCAATGGTCTTT
This sequence comes from Candidatus Omnitrophota bacterium, assembly GCA_002753745.1. GTDB lineage: Bacteria > Omnitrophota > Gorgyraeia > Zapsychrales > Fredricksoniimonadaceae. Next base: position 12,157 of record PEAR01000066.1, read on the forward strand.
ATATCAAAGACCTCCGGATTCGTCCCATGACCAACCTGCCGCAAGTATTGGGGCTTGCCG
>PEAR01000067.1 GCA_002753745.1 Candidatus Omnitrophota bacterium
CATCAACAGGATCATCCCGCTCCACCAGCCGAATTCGCGCGGCGAACGATACGCTTTCATGAAGAAAACCGAGAACATGTGCACAAAAATTGAGGCCACCATCAAATTCGCCGCCCAGGCATGAATGGAACGGATCAGCCAGCCGAAATTGATCTCATAGGTGATCTGACGCACTGAATCAAAGGCATCGGAACCCGGCCGGTAATAAATGAGCAGCAGCGTCCCTGTTATCACCTGCACCAGAAAAAGGAACAAAGAGATCCCGCCCCAGTAATACCAGAACGAATATTTATGTTCCGGGACTGTTTTATGCTTCGCGAAGGCGATCAACGACGACAGATCAAGCCGTTCGTCTACCCAGAGCCATACCGCTTCCATCTTGTTTTTCATGATTTTCTCCTCAGACCCGGGAAACCAGAACGCCGCCCTCAATGACCTTCGCCGCATAGGCCCTCAACGGCCGCGGCGGCGGTCCGCTGATATTCTTCCCTGTCCGGGCGTCATATTCGCCGCCGTGACAGTTGCAATGAATAACATCACGTTCAGGCTGATACGCGACGGTACAGCCTAGATGCGTGCACACCGCGTCCAGCGCCACCCAGCTGTTGTCCTTATGATGGATCAGCATCGCCGGACGGGAACCGAACTTAAACATCAGGACACTGCCCGCCGCCAGCGTATGCGCGTCCTTAAGGGTCACTTCTTTAACAGCCGACAGGACCTTGGCCTGCTCGGCGGGTGAAGCCAAATACTTGAACACCGGATATCCGATCGCCGCCGCATAACAGGCGCCGACCCCCGTTAACACGATCTTAAGAAATTCCCGGCGTGTTACCGTTTCTTTTGATTCGCTCATGCTATCCCTCCCTCAGAGACCGGCTTTGCCTGCATCATAACCCAGATCAACCACCCCATGGCAACCAGCCCCAGGACCAGCGTCAGGATAAACCATCCCACCACGCCCCAGTTGGTGACCACCGCCTGCTGCCAGACATCATAACCTTTACTCGCTAACGTCAGGTCGCGGATGCCGTCACGCAGGATCACCCAGGACGCCAGCGTCAATACGGTCAGCAACGCCGCAATATACCCGGCGGCATACGAACAGGTCTTTTTAAGCGCGACCCATAGCGCAAAAACCAGCACCAGAACGGCCGAACCGAGCCAGGCGATCGCCGTGCCCTTAAGCCAGAAACTTCCAGCTATTCCAGCCTTGACCACCGCCGGCTGCGAATTGAGCACAATACTGAACAAACAAACCTGCATACTGATCATCAGCGCCGCCAGCCAACCGCCAACCCCGGTCAGAAAACGCCCCAGCGCCGGTGCCGTAGTCTTGCGCCCGGCGATCCAGACCAGCCATAACCCGGACACCCAAAATGCACCCGTCACCATGAACAGCCAGCGCGGGATCAAGGTCGGATCATGCGGCGGCAGCAAAGCCCCCGAGGGGGACGCCGCGTACATCGCCGGCCAGACTTCAGGCCTCAACATCAGCGTCATATTCGTCGAATAAATCTTTGAAATACACGCGGCCAGGATCCAGGCAAGAGCGCCCATCCACCAGACCCTGCGGCCTGCGCTCGCCCCGTCGGAAAACTTATACAACAGAAAATAAACCGCCATCAATAACAAGATCACCGCAGACCAGTACAGCCCGATCAACTCACTGCTCGTATAAAGGGCGATCCCGTAAAGGACCTGGGTAAACAGCAACGGCGGCACACCAAAATTAATAACGAATGTCAAAACGATCGGCAACCGGCGGGCCAAAGCCGCCCCGGCACCTTTGCGTACAGGGTCAGCCCCGGCAAACGCACAGAACAGCGTCGCCAGCAAAAGGCCTCCCAAAAATATTTCCATAGCAGTAAAATGAAGCGAGAGCGTTAAAAGATGTAAAGCTTTGAATAACCACACCGGAGCCGGCAGGGGGATCGGATCTACCATGGGGAACATGTTCATGTCAACGGCTCCTTCTTTCTATTCAAGGTTTCACCAATGTTTTTTATCATACCCTAATCGGAAATACAAAACAACAGTCTCCCTTCAAATCTTTTCACTATAAAGCCCCCATCATTGAATGCATATAGGCCAGGCATAATGCCGCCGGCAATATGGTTTAGCTATTAATAGTTAAGTGCTTGACAAAAATCCGGCGCTTTCTATACTGGGGCCATGAAAGAAACGCTCAAAAACGACGCTTTATCCGGACGGCTGGAACAGGCCTGGGACCGCCTGCGGGAATCAAGCCAGCGCTACGGAAAACTATCATTCTCGACGGCGGAAACCTGCCTGCAGTTTGTCTATACCTACGAATCTTTCTCGGCCTATTTATCCCGGAAAGCACGCCAGCAGGGGCTGACCCGGGCAGGCTTGAACGTGCTGACTCTCCTGCGGGGCAGCGAAAAATCCGGCTGCCGCCAAAACCAGATCAGCCGGCTGCTGCTGGTAAGCCGGGCCAATGTGACCGGCCTCGTCGCCAGCCTGATCGGCAAAGGGCTGGTCGAACGCGTATACGATGCGAAAGACCGGCGCGTCTGTATCGCGAAAATAACGCCCAAAGGGGCCGCCTTTCTGGATTCCTTTCTTCCTGAATATCACGCGGCCATCGAAGCCGCTTTTTCGACACTGAACGCCGAAGACAAGAGATCTCTGAACCGCCTGATGGAAAAACTGCAGACAGCGATCAACGAACCCAAAGACGATCGCTCCCTATGAAAAGAATTTGCGCCGGTATCGCGGCTGTCTTTTTATTGTTCTCCACCGCCAGCGGGAAAGCCGCCGCCGAGAGCATCAACGACAGCGGCATGACCCTTACCCTCAGCCTGCCCCAGGCCATTGAACGGGCCCTTGGGAATAATGCGTTAAAACGCCTGGCGCATGAACGCATTAACGCGGCCACCGGCCGGAAAATACAGGACCGCTCCGACCTTCTTCCCCATCTTTCCGCCGGCGTTTCGCAGGCCCGCACCTACTGGGACAACCTGGCGGCCATCGGTTTTCAGGATTTTGGCGTGATCGGCCCCTACAATTCGTTCGATGCGCGGGTGCACCTGGTCCAGCGTATTTTTGATCTCGGCGCTTTCTCAAAACTGAAAGCCGCCGATCTGAATGTCATCATCGCGCGTCTGCAAGACGACCTCGCCCGTGATCAGATCACGGTCAGCGCGATCCTCTCCTACCTGGACACCCTCAACGCGGAAGAAACCCTGAAAGCCGTTGATCAGGATATCCTCCTGGCCCATGAATTGACATCGCTGGCAGAACATCAGCTCAACGCAGGGATCGTCACGAACCTTGACCTGCTGAGAGCCAAAACAAAACTCGCCCAGGAGAATGCCCGACGTCTGGAATCCGTCGAACACCTCCAGGCCGCCCGCCTGCAGTTAGCCCGCGTGACCGGAATCCCTCTCGGCAGTACCATCACGCTATCCGAATCACTTGATTTTTACGCAGAACCGCTGCCTTCGATCGACGGATCGATCCGGCAGGCGTTTTGCGATCGCCTGGAAATGACCATCGCCGGTAAAAAAGTCGCGTACCGCGATGCTGAGCTGGCGAAGGCTGTCCGGTCCCGCCTGCCTACGATCGACGCAGGCGGCAATTACGGCCGCGCCGGCAGCAAGCCCAAAACGCAAGTCCATGATGTCGCCCAGATCTTCGTGCGCGTTAACCTGCCGATCTTTGAAGGCGGCCTCGCTGCCGGCCAGATCAAGGAAGGTCAAAGCCTTAAGACCCAGGAAGAAATTCTCCGCGATGACATAAAAGTTCAAATCGAGGAAGACGTGCGGCTCGCCGTTTCAGCCCTTGAGACCAGCACCAGCCAGGTCAAGGCGGCCAAAGAAGCCTTTGATCTGGCCCGTGACCAGGAACAGCTGGCCAAAGACCAGTACGCCTCAGGCGTGGCCAATAATATTGAACTGATCGACGCCCACAGCGTCCTGGAACATGCCCGCGAAGCATACATCTCCATGCTGGCCAAATGTCACATGACCCGTGCCAACTACGCCGCTGCCATCGGACGCATCCAAACCTTCTATCTTAATCATCCCTAAAACAGGAAGATTCCATGCACCAGAAAGTCATCAGCAAAATCCAGGGTCTTAACCCCCGCTCACAGCTTTTAGCAGGGATCGCCGTCCTGGCTGTCGTCGCCGCCTGCGCCTGGGGCTTTATCAACGCCGCCGGGCACGAATCAACGGACGATGCTTTTGTCGACGGTCATATGGTCCCGGTAAGCCCGAAGGTTTCGGGACATATCGAACATGTTTACATCAGCGACAATGAAATGGTCACCAGAGGCCAGCTGTTATTTGAGATCGACCAACGCGACTATGCCGCACGCGCCGACCTGGCCTCGGCGGAACTCCAGGCCGCCATCGCCGAATTCAACCAGGCCGGCCAGGATGAAACCCGCTATCACGACCTGCTGGCCAAAAAAGACATCTCGCGCCAGCAGTATGACCGGTCAGAACTCCGCCTCCAGACAGCCAAGGCCCAGCTTAGCAGTGCCAAAGCCCATCTGGAGCTGGCCAGGCTTAACCTGTCCTATACCAAGGTCCGGGCGCCGCACGACGGACAGGTCACCAAAAGAATCGTTGAGCCGGGACTTTTTGTGCAGGAAGGCCAGACGCTTTTAGCCATCGTCCCTCCCGAACGCTGGGTTACGGCAAATTTTAAAGAAACACAAATGGGACACATCCATCCGGGTGAACGTGTCGCATTAACGGTCGATGCCTATCCCGGCCGTGTCTTTCACGGTCATGTGGACAGCATCCAGCAGGGCACCGGCGCCCAGTTCAGCCTCCTTCCGGCGGAGAACGCCACCGGAAACTACATCAAGGTGGTTCAGCGGGTGCCGGTCAAAATTATCATCGACGACCGGCTGCCTCCTGAAAAACCACTCGCCCTGGGCATGTCGGTCGTACCCACCGTTGAGGTCAAATAGCCGGGAACTTATGCGATTTCTTTTCAACTGGCTGCGCGACAAAAAAGATTATGCGCCCAATAAATGGCTGGTGTGCGCGGCGGTCATGGTGGGCGCCTTCATGTCTGTGATGGATGTGAGCATTGTCAATGTGGCGCTCCCGCACATGATGGGCAGTTTCGGCCAGAACCTTTCGGCGATCACCTGGGTCGCGACCGCCTACAGCATTGCCGCGGTCATCATGGTGACCATGGCCGGATGGTGGACCACCCTGCTCGGGCGCAAGAAATTCTACCTGATCTCTTTTGTCATCTTTACCGTCGGGTCGATCCTGGCGGGAACTGCGCACACCTTCCCTGAGATGATCATTTACCGCATCCTTCAGGGCATCGGCGGCGGCAGCCTGATCCCCATTTCCCAGGCCATCCTGCGGGAGACTTTTCCCAAAAAAGAACAGGGCATGGCTATGGCGATCTTCTCCATGGGCGTGGTGGTAGCACCAGCCATCGGGCCGGTGGCCGGCGGGTGGCTGACAGACAATCTCGGCTGGCCGTGGATCTTTTATGTCAACATCCCCTTTGCCCTCATCGGCATGGTCATGGTCTTTCTTTTTGTCCATGACCCTGAATATCTAAAACGCGGCGTGAAAAAGATCGATACCGTGGGGATCCTGCTATTATCGTTCGGGTTGACCGGCCTGCAGACCATCCTCGAGCGGGGACAGGAAATGAGCTGGTTCGAATCGCCTTTTATCTTCTGGGGAACGGTCCTGACCGCTTTAATGCTTTCCGGTATGGTCTATTGGGAGCTTTTTGTTTCATCCGAGCCGATCGTGAACCTGCGGATCTTTAAAAATCCCCAATTCATGATGGGAGTCTGCGTCATCCTGCTGTTCGGCATCGCGATCTACGGCACGACCTTTATTTTACCGCAATTCACCCAGCGGCTGCTGAACTACCCCGCATTCCAGGCAGGCCTGGTACTCATGCCGCGTGCCCTGGCCCTGATATGCTGCCTGCCGATCGTCGGGAAGCTTTACAACCATGTCGATCCGCGGATCATGATGATCTTCGGCATCACGGTTGTGGGATATTCATATTATGACCTGGGGCACCTGGCGGTCACCGCGGGCCAGGCCAACATCATGCCGGTCCTTTTTATCATGGGGACGGGCCTGCCGTTCATCTTCGTCACCCTTTCAACCTTAAGCCTGAGTACTATTTCACGGGAAAACATGACCTCCGCGGCCGGGCTGTTCAACCTGTTCCAACAGGTCGGCGGCAATATCGGCTATGCACTGATGGCCACCATGCTTGACCGCTACACCCAGATCCATCACGCATTTTTGGCCACCCATATCAATGCCTGGAACACATCGGCCGTCGCCATGTACCATCAGGCCGCCGGCCTTTTGCATCAACACGGGCTCAGCGCCGGGCAATCCCGGACTGCTTCCCTCGCGCTCATCAACGGTGCCGTCACCAAACAGGCCGAAATGATCGCTTACAATGACATTTCTTTTATGATGATGTTCCTGTTCATCGTCCTGGTCCCGATCGTCCTGATGATTCCCGTTCCCAAAGCAGCTGCGGCGGAAGTTCATGTTGCGGAAATGTGAGGATCAGCCCGCGGACTGGATCTGCCAGCCGCAATACGGACACCAGCATTTACCCATCCCGTCAGTCTTAGCTTCATCCAGACGGAACCATAAAGCGCAATGCGGACATTCCCGGCGGTTGAGAGCAATCTCTCCGTCACCGGTGTTGTGTTCAACCCCATCATCAGCTCCCGAAACCATATCCAGACTCCCGTCATCCGCCCTGCGATCACCAAATGACACCGGCATTTGCCGCAGAACCTTTACCTGACTGCAGAACGCCGTCACCGCCGGATTTGAGTAGCTTTGGATCAGCAGACTTTAGCGGCCGCTGCTCAGGCGGCTGACCGGCCGGTGACGGGCTCGAAACACCCGGCATTCTCGACGTCTCTAAAGAAGCCTTAGCCCATTGTTCCTGCTGAGCCGGCGTCAAGAAATCTGCCAGCTCATCATCCAATCCCTCCCGTAAATAACCGATCTTTTGCTGCAGCAAGGACTGGTCACTTCCCTGGCCGCGCAAGGCGCGCAGGTCTTTCGAATATTGCACCATGATTGGCGTGATCTGGCGGACCTGAAGGTCATTAAGCTTCAAGAAGGATTTCATCTGCGCCATTGCCTCGCCAATAGAATTCTCCTGCTGCTCCAAGGCCGAAGCTGATCCTAAAGAAACAAAAACGATCATGGTCGCAGCCCAGAAAACACAATACCAGCGTCTAGTTTGATAGATCATCTGACTTCTTCTTGCCATATGAAACGTTCTTTGTTCTGACTCAGTCGATTCATGATCCGCACAAGAACGACCGTGTTAAAAAGACTGGCGGCAAAGCCAATAACAATCGGCACAAAAAGAATTGACGACGAAATAATCCCTTTGCCTACCAAATACTTCCCCAAATAGTAACCGATCAAAGGACCGCATATCAACACAACATTGAGCGACAGACCTATACCCACGATCTCAAGCGTTTTTCTCAGGTCATTGTTTTGTGTTTTATTATCTTTGACCATACTCACTTGTCGCGTTGAGCGATTTTAGTTTCTTTCATCCACCATATTCCCTCATGTTTCTTACTCAAGCTTATCATAAAGAGTAAAGTCTTCGTAACTTAGTATTTAATGAAAATCACGCAACTGCCCATGCTTTTTTCACTGGCAAAATTTTCTGTTTGAGAATCAACTTCAGCGACTGCGCATATGCCTGATCGTCGGCGAGTTTTGCCTCCGTTTCAACAGCATAAACCAGCTCACAAAGTTCCCACCCAAGAAACTTAACGGTAACTCCATCCTTTATTCGCGTTCCCCGACGAAAATTATCCTCAAGATACCCCTCCCAGGGCTCGACGGCGCGACGAATAAGACGAGCCTCTGCCCGTAAAAAGAAAATCTTTACACTCGTTTCATAAAACTTTTTATCTGAGATCGTTTGACCCTTGAACATACAACCTCCTGAAGTATAAAATTAGTATTTTTTTATCCAATAAAAAAGCCGATCGGGAGCCTCTCATGGGCAGCCCGACCGGCTGAAACGTTCTCTTCAAATATTGTTTTCAATATACCACACTTAAGTGTGGATGTAAAGCGAAATTATCGCAATTCTTAAAAATTGTTACGGTCCCACGCCGGCAACCAAAGACTCGTTGAAGGCCGTACGTTCAAATCGTACCCCCGCCAATGAAAAAGCCCAATCCCCGAATGAATCCAACTTCATTATGCCGTGGGAGTACGATTTCACTCGCCCCTATCGGGGCTCGTGGCCGGCTAAGGCCGGTGAACTCCCGGCCTATCGTCTTTTGGCCTTCAGGTTATGAGTCGCTTTTCCCAACAGGACGGTGGTTGCCGATTCTTGACTATCGTCGAGGATGGGGGCGCTCAAATGGATGGTGCTTGACCGTTTTTGATACCCTTTTCGGATGGTTTGCTATCCGGTTGTTATCCGAAAACAACATTAAATTACTTAGCAAGAACACCTGGTCTATCTGCCAGGAACACCAATATAAAGCTCATGCGATGGATCAGACTGCCAAAACTCTTTGGTCTTAACATCCATGATCGTTAGCTTCCCCGAAAACCCTCCGCCGGTATCAAGATCCCAAATATTACAAAAATGAAGCGGCAGAACGCCTCCATACATTTGAGTTGTCGTGTGTCCAAGGAAAATATCTTCAAACCCTCCGAACTTTTCCTTAACCCCGGCGGAATGGCTTTTCCGCGCCATATCCAGAAGATCTCTGTCCCACATCAATGTATGTGAAGTCTGCTTAACTAACGGGATACTCGGATAAAATCCGCCATGAACAAAAACCTGCCTATCCAGTTCAAGCCAAAACTTTCCGCTCATCAAAAAGTCAAAATGCGCCTTTGGCATTGGGCCGCCATCGTAAGACGCGATCGTCCGATCCCCGCCCTGACTGATCCAAATCTTCGGTTTGTACCCACGTAGCGCCCAATCCAGCGCCCATTGATCGTGATTGCCGATAATAAAGTCACAGCGCTCTATCTTCAAAAGCTCATCGATGCACTGACGAACCTCAGGATACCCGTCACACACATCCCCCAGGACGATCAAATGATCTTTCTGATAATCAAACCTTGAACGCTCAAGACATTGAAGCAAAGCCTTATGAGCACCATGTATATCGCCGATGGCAAAAGTTCTCACAACATCCTTTTCTTTACGCTACCAAAACGTGCAAAATATCCCTGTCCTCAGCGTTCTGCAAACCATTAAGAACGCTCTTTTGCCAACGTGACGGTATAGAATCAAAAACAACCTTAATAAGCCTGCCATCGCCCTTATTGATCAAAGCCCGCAGAAGCATGACAGCTGAACCCTGATCTTTCTCGGCCTTATCTTTTTTAGTCCGGCGCTGGAAAATGATCAATTTATGAAGCGCGAAATTGATCGGATGCGGCAGGCAAACAGTAAAACCTTCCACAGAAACCTTAATCGTACTATCGACCAAGAAATTCAAATACCTTAATGCTACCGCATTGACCCCCAACCGCGGGATCTTAACAGGCTCGTCAATCCCCTGTCCTTTTTCAGGAGACAGGAACTCTATAAAAAGATCCGCATGCTCCAACTTAATATACCCTTTGGACCCCGAATAACTGACAATGAACCCTAAGTCTTTTAATAAAAGCGGAATATCTACCTTAACCCGGACCTTCATAGGATCAGGAACAAGAAAATCTAAATCTCTCGTCCTGATCGTTGGAGAATATGCTGTGCCGGCAAAATACTCCCGGTAAAACGGCAGACACCAACTGCCGATCAGCATGATGTCTTTCAAAACACCAGCCCGGTCTAACCGCTTCAAAACTTCAATACAAAGTTCATATTGATTCTTTTCCACGCAAAGAACTCCTTAGAAATCTAACCTGTTTTTTTACCCTGGAGAGCAAATTCCGGTATCTGGCCCGAAGCTCTTTAGCTTCTTGATACCTTTTGATTTCCTGTTCTGGTACTTTACCCTTATAAACGAATTTTACCTTACCATCCTCGCGAAAGAGCAAATAATAATACTCCCGTCCTTTGATGCATTTCTTAACAAGACTTCCCCTCGGGAGTTTCTTGATCTCCCGCTCATAATCAGATTGCATCTTAAGAGAATTAGCCAGCTCTTCCTTAAGAACTCCCTTAATAACACCCATCTATCATCCTCCCAAAGACCCGCACAGTTACCATACAAAACACGCCATAATATACATTGTATGGTAACTGAAATCAAGCAGAAAAGTTACCATACAAATACTGGATTATTCGAAAATGTATGGTAATCATTGCCATGCCAAGAAACCTGACCGCTCCAAAGCCTTAATTTCATTTAATGCCAAGCAATAAACATCTGCCTTTGCCCGACAATCCGTATTAATGCGAACATCAGCTGGGATAAGTTTAAACTTTTTATAAAACCGATCAACAAACGCGACCTTATCGGGCAAATTCTTACTGAACAACCAGTCGCCACCCTGCTCATCCTTTTTCTTCAAACGGATCCTTTGATAAAGCGTCTTCCGGGACGCCTCAAGTTTGAGCGTGATCATCTGATCCAGCGGCATCGAGGTTCTCAAAAACTCTTCTCGAGAATTCAACCCTGCGCCTCATGATTGCCCATGCCTCTAATTATCAATCCCCTTCTACATTTATTTCCGCCCACGTGGAGCATTTGTGTTTATTGATCCTCATCCTTCTCTTCCCTCAATTCTATACAAAGTTTCCGAGGGCTGTGCGATTCCCACCGAATACCGAATAATTCATGTATTCGCCAGCATAAAGCAACGAACGCCTCTTGCTCCCCGTATTTCTCATCATCCTCTTTCTCTTCAATAACGGAATTCTTAAAAACCTCTTTTTCAGTCCCATCCATCTGAGTTATGTAATCAGGATAAGTGATCACATACCCGTTCACGGCTTGCTCGATCGTTATCTTCATTTCTCCCCTCCCGTTCTAAACTGGCCAATCGCTCTCAAAACTGCGCGTCTCTTGGCCCCCAGATCATCCAACAAATCTTGAAAATCCACAAGAAGAACCAGCATGTCAGCCACAACATCACAGCGCCAAGCACGATTTTTATGATTAACTCGACTACAAACATTACGACGGTGCCAAACAGAACAATCGCTCCGCTAATAACGAATGTAACCGCCTTGAAGAATACGTCAATAATCCAACACCCGATATCAATAACATAATCACGAAAAATCCTTCCCGCTTCGCTCTTCATCATACGCCCCCCGTTCTTCATTCGCATTTTTAAACATCTTCGCCCAATTAACCATCAGATTCTTCAGACTTCTTAACCTGTTGACGCAGCCACTGCATTCGTTCCTGGGCGACATTAGCCAATTCTTTCTTTCCTTCAACAGGCAGCGACGGAAGGTATAACATTTGATAATAAATCGCCGCCTCAATAAATCTTTGCAAATAATCGATCTTCTTATTTAACACCTGATCATTATTGGCAACCGTTCGGCTCAAAACATCGCGAATCTCGTTGAGTGAATCAAAGAATGTTTTTTGCACTTCCGCTTTCTTACCAGGATCAATCGACATCATCAAATCTTCCTGTTTGATTGTCGCCTGCATATGCGCCAACGCCCCTTCTTTCAAATAAGTTGCGAATGAAAGCCCCTCCCTATCGGCGCCGAACAAAGGCAAGGGCTAATGATTCATTAACAGTGAACCGCTTTTTGAATTTGTCGTTCGCATTATGCCGATTTCTCATATTTTTAAAGTATATTTATACCACATATACGAGTGTTTGGGACCATGGCGTGAGACTTTGGGACCCTCTCATTTCATTCGGGGTGACAGTGTGTTTGGGACGACGATTTTTGATGCTGGCCCCTCAAGATTGCTCTTCGACCCCAACAATCGCCCACACTAGATATCGCTCCACCAAACCGGAACAAAAACAAACAAATGCCCCACTTCAACATCAACAAAACACCCACCAGCGTCGGTTTGTTATCCGGTTGTTATCCAAAGTCGCTTTTGCCCATGTGCCACAAAGCTCCGAAAAAACAAAAAACCCCAGGCTCCGACGGAGTCCTGGGGTTCTTTGATGGTTGCGGGAATACGATTTCACTCGCCCCTATCGGGGCTCGTGGCCGGCTAAGGCCGGTGAACTCCAGGCCTATCGTCTTTTGGCCTTCGGCCAAAATCCGAGGCCGTA
>PEAR01000068.1 GCA_002753745.1 Candidatus Omnitrophota bacterium
AGAGAAAGCGGCTTCAGGAGAATCTTTTAAGAGGAGATAAAATATGAAAGTCGTCATTCTTTGCGGCGGTTACGGCACCCGGATTCGGGATGTGGCTGAGGATATCCCCAAGCCCATGATTCCGGTCGGCGGGTATCCGATCCTCTGGCACATCATGAAGTATTACGCCAGTTATGATCATCATGAGTTTGTCCTTTGTTTGGGCTATAAAAGCCAGGTGATCAGGAATTTTTTTATCAATTATGAAGTGAATATGAATGACGTGACGATTGCGCTGGATCGCAAGTCACCGGTGGTTTTTCACAATGCGCATCAGGAGCTCGACTGGAAGATCACACTCGCCGAAACCGGATTGAATACGATGACCGGGGCCCGCGTCAGAAAGATCAAAAAGTATGTGGCGGATGACGACCATTTTCTGTTGACCTACGGGGATGGGGTGGGGGACATTGATATTAAAAAGCTCGTTGATTTTCACCTGGCGCACGGTAAAATCTTAACCGTGTCCGGCGTCAGGCCGCCGGGCCGGTTCGGGGAATTGACCAGTGACGGGAAAGGCCGGGTTCTGGAGTTTAATGAAAAGACCCAGGCGGCCGCGGGACAAATTTCAGGTGGATTCTTCGTCTGCCGGAAAGATATTTTTAAATATCTCGATGACCGGGATGATCAGCTTTTTGAGCTGGAGCCGATGCAAAAGCTGGTCAGTGACGGCCAGCTGATGGTTTACGAGCATAAAGGGTTCTGGCAGCCGATGGATACAGCGCGCGATTACGCGCTGCTCAATACCTTGTTCAACGAAGGGAAAGCGCCGTGGGCAATCTGGAAGTGAACGTTCTCAGGCAGGTGTTCAAGGGCAAGAAAGTTCTGGTGACCGGGGATACCGGTTTTAAGGGTTCCTGGCTTTGTTTGTGGCTGCATGAGTTAGGCGCCGAGGTCCTCGGGTTTGCGCTGCCGCCGGTTAACAGTGATGACCATTTCAACCTGCTGGGCTTGCGGTCAATGATCCGTCATGTCGACGGAGATATCAGCGACCTGGCCAAGGTTCGGCGCGCGGTTGATGATTTCAAGCCGGAAATTCTGTTTCATCTGGCCGCCCAGGCGATCGTCCGGGTTTCCTATCAGGACCCTAAAACGACGTTTGACACTAATGTCGGCGGTACTGTTAATGTTCTGGAAGCCGTACGGCATTGCGGATCACTAAAGGCGATCGTAGATATCACCTCCGATAAATGTTATTTCAATAATGAATGGCTGTGGGGATATCGCGAGAGCGATACGCTCGGCGGTCATGACCCTTACAGCGCCTCTAAGGCTGCGGCCGAGCTGGTGGTCGCGGCTTACCGGGATTCGTTTTTTCAGGCGCGCCGCAATATTGGAGTCGCCAGCGCCCGGGCCGGCAATGTGATCGGCGGCGGCGACTGGGCGAAAGACCGGATCATTCCTGATTGCATTCGTTCCTTAAAAGGACAAGCGCCGATTGTCATCAGGAATCCGCAGTCGACCAGGCCCTGGCAGCATGTGCTTGAGCCGTTATCGGGTTATTTGACCCTGGCGGTCAGGCTTCTTGAGGATCCGGTTAAATTCGCCGGGGCGTATAATTTCGGGCCTGCCGCCGGATCGATCCGGACGGTCAAGGATGTTGTCGACGGAGTCGTGGCGGCCTGGGGCAGCGGAAGTATTAATGTTTGTCCTGAGCCGAATGCCCCGCATGAGGCGGGCCTGCTGCATTTGAACTGCGACAAGGCTTATCAGGTCCTGGGGTGGTCGTCCCGCTGGGATGCGGACCAGACCATTCGGGAAACGGTGGCCTGGTACAAGGAAATGTTGAACGGACGTGCGGTGTTGTCGCTGTCCCGGGAACAGATCAACAGGTACATGGGGGCATAATATGATCGAAGGCGTAATAATTACACCGTTGAAGCAGATCTGCGATGAGCGCGGCAAGGTGATGCACATGCTGCGTAGTGACAGCCCGGAGTTTAAGGCGTTCGGGGAGGTTTATTTTTCCAGTATTTTCCCCGGGGCAATCAAGGCTTGGCATTTTCATCAGAGAATGATCCTGAATTATGCGGTGCCGCATGGCCGCATCAAGTTTGTTCTCTATGATGACCGGCCGCAGAGCAGGACGCGCGGTGAGATTATGGAGCTGTTCCTCGGTCCCGATAACTATTGCCTGGTGACGGTTCCGGCCATGGTTTGGAATGGTTTTAAGGGGATCGGGATGGAAGTCGCGATTGTGGCCAATTGTGCCTCGATTCCTCATGACCCTTTGGAGATAGAAAGAAAAGCCCCTTGCGATCCTGCGATTCCTTACCAGTGGGAAATAAAGAACCGGTGAGCGATCTGATCCTCATAACTGGCGGTTTTGGATATTTGGGCGGACGTATTGCGCTGCGCGTGCGCGCTGACCTGCAGCTGCCGGTACGGCTGGGCAGCCGCCGGAAGCTCGCGCCGCCGGCCTGGCTGCCGGAGGCCGACGTTGCGGTTGTGGACATGCTGGAGGCGGCAACATTTGATCAGGCCTTGCGCGGTGTCAAAGCGGTGGTGCATTTAGCGGCACTTAACGATGAAGAGTGCGAGGCTGACCGGGACAAAGCCTTGCGGGTCAATACATTAGGCACCAGAAGTTTACTGGAGGCGGCGGTCCGCGCGGGGGTGGAACGTTTTATCTATCTTTCCACCGCTCACGTTTACGGGGCGCCGTTGACCGGGCATATTACGGAGAATTCACCAACGCACACGGTTCGCCCTTATGCCATGACACATTTGGCGGCTGAAGAATTTGTCTTGGCGGCGCACCATAATAAAAGTATTATAGGGACTGTTTTGCGGCTTTCGAACGGCTTTGGTTTTCCGGTTCATCCTGGCGTTAATACCTGGATGCTGTTGATCAATGACCTGTGTATGCAGGCCGTGCGCGATCGGCAACTGGTTTTGCGCTCGAGCGGGTCTCAGTTGCGGAATTTTATTCCGCTGCATGATGTAGGCCGGGTGGTGTGCCATTTTATCCGCCTGCCTCGGGAAGGTTCGGGCGACGGATTATTTAATGTCGGCGCTGAGCAGGCGATCCCGGTGTGGGCGATGGCTCAGCGCGTCAGGTCGTGCTGCCAGGATGTTTTGGGATTTGAGCCCGGGATCCAGCGTCCGCAGCCGCTGGCGGCAGAAACGGTTGCCGTCTTGGATTATGATATCAGTAAATTGAAGCGGACCGGGTTTGTTTTTGAAGGAAATATCGACGATGAGATTTGTCAGACGCTTAGGATGTGCGCATTAAAACTGAAAGGCCAGAAGGAATGAGTGTTGATAAGCCGCGCGTATCGGTGTTGATGACCATTTACAATGCGGCGCCATTTTTAAGAGAGAGTCTGGACAGTCTGCTGGCGCAAACTTTTTTGGATTGGGAATTGATCGCGGTCGAGAATGGCTCGACGGATGAATCCCCCCTGATCCTGGCCAGTTACACGGACCCCCGGATAAAGGTGGTCGCCCTTGAAAAGAATATCGGCCGGACACCCGGCTTGCGGCATGCTTTTGACCAGGCCCGCAGCGAGTATGCGGCGATTCTCGACGCGGACGATGTGGCGCTTCCCGGGCGTTTTGCGCGGCAGGTCGATTTTCTGGACAGTCATCCTGATACGGTCCTGGTTGGTACGTGGGCCCAGCAGATCAATGAAAAAAGCCGGGTGTTCAATACCTGGGAACCGCCGGTCGATCCCGACGCACTTCATGAATGTCTGGGATGGATCGATCCGATCGTGCATTCGTCCGCCATGTTCCGTCTGGCCGCGGCGGTCAAGGCCGGGGGGTATCCGGAGGCGTATGTTTATTCCCAGGATTTTGCGCTGATCCTGGCGCTGGCAAAACGGGGGAGGCTTGGGATGATAGGTGAGCATCTGTGCAAGGTTCGTATTTTCCCCGGAACCATGTCGTGCTCATCGCGTTACCAGATGGAAGTGGTTCGCGAAGGGCTTCTGCTCATGAGGCACGCCGGCCGGATCCTGCCGTTAAGTAAAAAAGCGCAATGCCGTAATCGTTGTTCGGTGGCGAAATACGAGATCCGCTGCGGGCTGGCGTTGTACCGGCGCGGCGACCGGCTGCTGGGATTGAAGATGATCCTGCTGGCGTTCGTTCATGCGCCGTCGCTGGTATGGAACAACAGTTTCTTCAGGCCGCGGTTCTACCTATGAAAAGATTAAGATCGTTCATTATTAATAGTTGGGGAAATCACAGGACAGGAGCAGCATGATTAACAATAAGACCGTTTTGATCACCGGCGGAACAGGTTCGTTCGGGAAGAGGATCGTGCAGATCCTGCTGGCCAAGTTTAAGCCGAAGAAGCTTATCATTTTCAGCCGGGATGAGCTAAAGCAGTTCGAGATGGCGCAAAAATTCAGTGCCCACAAGTATCCCTGCCTTTCGTATGTGCTGGGTGATGTGCGGGATAAAGAGCGTCTGATGCAGGTGTTCAAGGGGGTCGATTATGTGATCCACGCGGCCGCGCTGAAGCAGGTTCCGGCGGCCGAGCGCAATCCTGAGGAATTTATCAAGACCAATGTGCTGGGCGCGATGAATATCATTGATGCCTGCCTGGAGAATAACGTCGAGCGCGTGGTGGCCCTGTCGACCGACAAGGCGTGCAATCCGATTAATCTTTACGGCGCTACCAAATTATGTTCGGATAAATTATTCACGGCTGCCGGCTTTGCCGGAGCCGAAGACGGTACCCGTTTTGCGGTAGTGCGCTACGGTAATGTCCTGGGCAGCCGGGGATCAGTGGTCCCGTTCTTTAAAGAGCGGGTGAAGACGGGCGTGCTGCCGATCACTGACGCGAACATGACCCGTTTCTGGATCACACTCGACCAGGCGGTCTACTTTGTGCTGGAATCGCTAAAACGCGCCAAGGGCGGGGAAATTTTTGTTCCCCGGATCCCGTCGATGAAGATCACGGATCTGGCTACCGCTGTAGGTCCGAAGTGCAAACAGGAGATCGTGGGGATCCGTCCCGGCGAAAAGATTCATGAGACGCTGTTAAGCGAGGATGAAGCGCGTAATGCCATGATGTTCGAGGATTGTTTCGTGGTCCAGCCGAATGTGGTCCTGCGCGACGGACTGTCCAAAGGGAAAGGGCGTCCGTGTCCCGAGGGGTTCAAATATAACTCCGGGGATAATGACGCCTGGCTTTCCGTTACCGAATTGCGCAAGCTTATCGACCAGATCAGCGATGATTACGCCATTGAGGAATCCCGCTGGTCCATGGATGATGTTTCGGAATAAGCCATGGCGGAAAAGCAGCAGCAGATAAGGAACAGTCTGATCTATATCGTCCCGTCTGTGGTCAGCGGCCTCTTGCCGATCGTGACGCTGCCGATCTTTACCAGGCTCCTGACGAAAGAGGATTACGGGGCGCTGGCGCTCTCGAGTGCTTATGCCGTTTTTGTGGCGGGCATCGCGAATTTTGGCCTGACGATGGGGTATGAGCGGAATTTCTTTGAGAGCAAGGATCCCAGGTCGTCATCCGGCCTTCTTTACTCGAGCCTGCTCTTTGTCGCTTCCGGTTCCTTGTTGTGCTGTGCGCTGACTTTTATTTTCAAGACCCGGATCGCCGGAATGATCACGGGCCTGCGGGATTATTCGGATCTGCTGTTCTGGTCCTTGTGTGCCTATTGCGTCATCAACTTGAAGAGTTATTACCTGGTTTATTTCAAGAATAGTGAGAACGCCCGGGCGTTCACGGTGTATTCGGTCGATGAGATTTTTCTGGGTGTGGCCGCCTCGCTTTTACTGGTGGCCGGTTTTCATATGGGCGTCAGGGGGCTGGTCTTCGGGCAGTTGTTCGCGAGTACGACTATTTTAATTGTTTTGTTCCTGCGTTTTGTGAAGGTTTTGCCTGTTTGCGTTAACGGCCGTTTGCTGAAAGATGCGCTCAGGATCAGCGTGCCGTTGACCCCCAGGTTCTTTTTAAGCGTGGTGGGCAATCAGTTCGATAAATATCTGCTTGGCTTGCTCAGCACATTGGGCGGGGTCGGTATTTACAGCCTCGGGCAAAAGATCGGGGCGATGGTGTTCACGTTCATGACGGCGATCCAGAATGTGTTCAGCCCACAGGTCTTTAGGCGTATGTTCGAAGCCCGGGAAGATGCTGCGGTATCGATCGGCAGATATTTGACGCCGTTTGCGTATGTTTCGGTGATCGTCGGATTGGTCGTCGCCTTGTTCGCAGAGGAAGTCGTGATCTTGCTGATGCCCCGAATGTATCATGACGCGATCGAGGTCATTTCCGTCATGGCAATGTATTACGGATTCATGTTTTTCGGCAAGATCAACGGCACGCAGCTCATTTTTATGAAGAAGACCAAAATAACGTCGGCGCTAACGATCGTCAGCCTGGCGCTGAATGTAGTGTTTGTGTTGTTTTTTGTCAAACGGTCTGGAGTTATCGGCGCGGCCTGGGGCATGTTTTTGGCCAGCCTGGTATCCGGCGCGGTTTCTTTTGTTATTGCGCAGCGGTATTACCGGATTCAGTGGGAGTATCGTAAGATCGGGTTTATGTTTTTGTCGTTTGTTGCTTTTTCGGTGGCAGCGATCGTCCTGAGAATGCTGGGGGTGGACTATCTGGTCCGCCTGGCATTCAAGGTTTCTTTTTTATCGGTTTTTCTTTATTTTGGCATAAGGATCAATGTCATTTCAAAGGCTAATATGGACCTGGTCCTTGCTGCGTTTCGGTTTAAAGCCGTCTAAACAGGGTAAATCATTAAGGGATTTGTTGCAGGTATGCTTTTTAATTCGACGCAATTCATCGCTTTTTTTGTTATTGTTTATATTTGTTACCTGCTGGTGTCCCATCAATGGCAGAATCGCCTGCTTATCATTGCCAGCTGTATTTTTTACGCCTCCTGGAACTGGAAATTCCTTTTTTTGATGTTTGTTTCCATATCGACGGATTTTTTCTGCAGCCAGCATATTTATCGCTCAGAGGATCGCGCGGTGCGTCGGAACTTTCTGGTGCTGAGTGTCGCGGTTAACCTGGCGATTTTGGGATTCTTCAAGTATTGTAATTTCTTTCTTGGCAATTTAAACGCCTTGCTGGAGGTATTCGGTCTGGAGGGCGCCTTTCAGACGCTGTCGATCATTTTGCCTTTGGGGATCTCGTTTTATACGTTTGAGGCAATCAGCTATACGGTGGATGTTTACCGCGGCGTTTCGGTGCCGGCGAAGAAATACGGGGATTATCTTTTTTTTGTGATCTATTTTCCCCATCTGATCGCGGGGCCGATCATGCGTGCCAAGGATTTTCTGCCTCAGGTGACTACCCCCAGGGTCGTGACCCGGGATCTGTTTTTCGAGGGGCTTTTTCTGGCTTTCTGGGGGTTCTTCGAGAAAATGTTTATTGCCGATAATCTGGCCAAGGTCGTTAACCCGGTATTCGCCGGGCCGACGTACGATGGCGCCATGGTTTTGCTGGCGGTGTATGCCTTTGCCTTCCAGATCTTTTGTGATTTCGACGGATACTCCAATATTGCCCGGGGACTGGGCAAATGCATGGGGTTTAATATATCGATCAATTTCAACCTGCCTTATTTTGCCACGAATCCGACCGAATTCTGGAAACGGTGGCATATGACCCTTTCGTCGTGGCTGCGGGATTATCTCTACATCCCGCTGGGGGGAAATCGACGCTCGACCCTGATCACATTTCGCAATTTAATGATTACGATGCTCTTGGGCGGGCTCTGGCACGGGGCTTCCTGGACCTTCGTGATCTGGGGGGCGTATCATGGTCTTCTGCTGTCCATCCATAAGGCCGTCAAGGACTTTTGTCCGGGAATAAAATTATTCGAGCGCGCGGGATGGAGAGAAGTCTGGTTTCTGGTAAGGCTGGGCGTTTTCTTCCATTTGACTTGTTTGGGCTGGCTTTTTTTCCGGGCCAGGTCCTTTGATCAGGTGCGCGCGATGCTGGAGGCGGTATTGTTCCATTTTCATGGGAACGGCCTTTACCCATGGGCGTATGTGCTGCTGATCCTCGCGCCTTTACTGATCGTTCAGGTTGCGCAATATCGGACGGGAAATCTGCTTTTTTTGTACCGTCAGCACTGGGTGGTAAGAACCTTCGCGTATTCATTAATGGCGTACCTTATTTTAGGCTGGGGCATCATGCGGGCCGAGGAGTTTATTTATTTTCAATTTTAAACCTTTTCCCATGAAGGCGGTGCTGCAGGGATTTTTTAGAGTTTTCCTGTTCCTGCTGTTTTTTGAGAGCTTTCTTCATATCGGAGGGGGTGTTTTTCTGTTGATGCAGTCCTTGACGGACAATTCGGGGGAGATTGCCAGTGTGCGGACCGTGAAGAATGAATGCGTCATTCTGGTGATGGGGGATTCCCTTACCTCTGGCGGAGGGATTAATTCCTATCCCCGGATTCTTGAGCGGATCTTGAACGAAAAAGGCACGGGCGTTCATTTTGTGGTGATCAACCGGGGTGCGCCGGGCCGGTCGACGTTGAACCTGGTAAGCGATGTAGGGCCTTTTATTGAGAAATACAACCCTGATATCGTTGTTACTCTGATGGGGATGGTCGATGTCAATGTGGCAAATAATGAAGCCAATTCTGCTTACCAGAAGTTGAAGGTCTTCTTCGCAGAGAATGTCAAGATTTTTCGTTTCGCCAAACGGTTGCTAGACCCCTTGCGTCCTGACCTTCAGCTAAGGACGGCAGCCGAGATGAAAAAGCTGAATCTATGGGCAGACGATGAAGACCGTCGCCTTTTTAAGGAGCAGCAGGTGAAAGGCGGGAATGCCGCAGACGTGTTGGATTATGACTCATTGCCGGAGACCACCGTCGGTAGTGTACTTAAGGTTAAAGATGCCGGCAAGGCAGAGCGAACGCTGGAAGCTTTATTGCATCCGCCGCCCTTTACTGTAGACGGATTTAATGATTTTGTAGAGGTCGTTAAAAGACATGGCAAACGCTTGGTTATTGCGCAGTATCCACAGATCAGTCTGGCGCCGTTGGAGCGGATCATCAAGCTCAAGAAGGATATTGTTTTTGTTGAGAATGTGGATAACTTCCGGGATGCGATACGTGTTAACGGAATGGCAGCGTATTTTGGCGATTTGGTGACGCCGGTTTTCGGCCATGGTTCTCCGGCCGGTAACAGGCTAATCGCCGAGAGTCTGGCACAGGCAATTTTGCCTTTGGTGGTAAGATCCCGAAATCCCTGATCGAAAGGTCGTTTATTTCTACAGGGGTGTTTGGGTTGATTCTGTTATAGTATCGCGTTAAAATCCCCTTGGGATTTATGTTTAATGTCATGAAATGACGGGCATTTGAATAAAGGTAATGAATGAACAGTCAGGGAAGTCTGAATGGGAAAAGAAACAAATAAAAAGCGAATGTTGATCACGGGAGCCAGCGGGCTTTTGGGAAGCAATCTGGCCTGGTTTTTTAAAGACAGCTTCGATGTGGTGGGCGTGTGCTTTTGCCATCCTGTTGTTCTGGACGGCGTGCAGGTCGTCCGGGGGGACCTTTGTGTTCCAGAGGTGACGGAGCGGATCATCACGCAATATCAGCCGGATATTGTGGTTCATTGCGCGGCCCAGGCCAACGTGGACGCCTGCGAGGAGAATCCTGCGTTGGCGTATCGTCAGAACGTGGCAATGACCCGCATCATCCGGGACGCCTTAACGGGCCGCAAGACCAAGCTGATCTTTATTTCCACGGACCTCGTTTATGGTCCGTCGGATGTTCTGCATCGGGAGGATGAGGCGCCCGCCCCTTGCAATGAATATGGCCGGACCAAGGTCCAGGCAGAAGCGATCGTGCGGGAGCGGCCGGGTTCGTTGGTGCTTCGGACCAATTTTTTCGGCTGGAGCGTGGGCGGCAGAAAGAGCCTTGGCGAGTGGGTTATTGAGTCGCTGAGCCAGAACAGGCGGATCCAGGGTTTCCGGGATGTGTTCTTTTCATCGATCTACACGCTCGATCTGGCGGCGATTCTGCAGCAATGTCTGCTCCGGGATGCAGCGGGTGTATTTAATCTCGGGTCGGCAACGCCATTGTCTAAATATGATTTTCTTAAAAGGGTCGCCCAGGCACTGAAGCTGGACACGTCATTGATCGAGGAGATATCGGTCGATCGTTTTTTCCTGCAAGCGCCGCGCAACAAGAATGTCAGGCTGGATGTCAGCAAGCTTTCGGGTTTGCTGGGGTGTGCGTTTCCGACGGCGGAAGTTTCCATTGAACGCTTTGCCGCGCATTATCGTCAGGGGATGTTTCGGGCGATCTGTCATGCGCCGGCCTGTTATCCGAGATTGGACTATGTGCCGTACGGGCGGCAGTGGATTGATGATGAAGATATTCACGCGGTCGTGCAGGCGCTTAAATCGTCGAATCTGACGCAAGGCCCCGGGATCGTTGAATTTGAAGGCGCTCTTTGCCGGTATGCCGGGACGTCCCACGGGGCTGCGTTCAATTCCGGGACTTCGGCACTACATGCGGCGTGTCTGGCCGCTGGTATCGGGAAAGGGGATGAAGTTATCACTTCGCCCAATACCTTTGTTGCTTCGGCGAATTGTGTCGTTTATTGCGGCGGCATCCCGGTTTTTGCAGATATTGATCCACGAACATATAATATTTCCCCGACCGAGGTTGAAAAGAAGATCACCGAAAGGACGCGCGGTATTATTCCCGTGCATTTCGCCGGGCAGAGCTGCGATATGCAGGCCCTGCAGGCGGTCGTCCGCCGGAAAGAAAAGGAATTTGGGCATAAGATCTATATTATCGAGGATGCTTCGCATGCTTTGGGGTCGTATTATCAGCAAGGGCCGGTCGGGGATTGCCGTTTTTCTGACATGGTCGTGTTCAGTTTTCATCCGGTCAAGCAGATCACAACCGCTGAAGGCGGGATCCTGTTGTCTAACGACAAGCAGCTGCATCGCGCAGCGTGTTATGCCCGTTCTCACGGGATCGCGGGTCAGGTCGAAGAGCTTGATCCCAAGGAGTGTTTTGAGGAGGTGCCGGGCAAGGGGCTATTGAGAAAGCCGTGGTATTATGAACAGCAGGAGCTTGGGTATAATTACCGGATCACGGATCTGCAGTGCGCCCTGGGTCTTTCGCAATTGCGCAAACTCGCAATGTTCAAGGCGCGCCGTCGGGAGATATGGAACGCGTATAACGTTGTTTTCAGTGGCCAGCCTTTGCTTACCGTGCCTTACGAGGGAACTGAAGCGGAAAGCAATTTTCATTTGTATGTGCTGCAGATCGATTTTAAGGCGCTGGGTAAAACCCGGACCGAGGTGATGCTGGCGCTGAGGGAGCGTGGGATCATGACACAAGTGCATTATATCCCTGTTTATACGCATCCGTTTTATCGCCGCGAGTTTGGCGGGTCCCGGGGGCACTGTTTGCAGGCGGAATCGTATTACGCAAAATGCCTGTCCCTTCCTCTTTTCCCGGCCATGAGGGATGAGGAAGTTTCAAAAGTAATTGATTCGCTACGCGAGGTGTTGCAATGAATCTGACCAAGTCGCTGGCCTGCCAGCAAAAAGCCCGCCAGTTAATCCCGGGCATGGGGCAATTGCTGTCCAAGCGGCCGGACATGTTTTCGCTGGGTGTGTGGCCGTCGTATTACAGCAAGGCCAAAGGGGCAACGGTTTGGGACCTGGACGGCAATGAATATATCGATATGAGCATCGCCGGGATCGGGGCTAATGTGCTGGGCTACGCTGACCCGGATGTTAATGCCGCGGTTATTGAGGCGGTCGGGAACGGCTCGAGCTCATCGCTTAACTGTCCGGAAGAAGTCGAACTGGCGGAAGAACTGTGCCGGCTGCATCCCTGGGCGCACATGGCCCGGTTCGCCCGCTGCGGCGGTGAATCCATGGCGGTCGCGGTGCGCATTGCCCGGGCGCATACGGGGCGCGATATTGTGGTGATCTGCGGATATCACGGCTGGCATGACTGGTATCTGGCTGCTAATGTCGGGACGGAAAATGCCCTGGGCGAGCATTTGATCCCGGGGTTAAGCCCGAGCGGCGTGCCAAAGGCATTACAGGGGACAACGCTGACGTTCAAGTACAATGACCTGCAGGGATTAAAACAGGTGATGGCCGCTCATCGGGGTGAGATCGCGGCGATCGTCATGGAGTCGGTGCGCAGCGCTCCGCCGGC
>PEAR01000069.1 GCA_002753745.1 Candidatus Omnitrophota bacterium
CCGCGGTCGGATGAATCATCTCCCCCGATGCCGGCAGGCTCAACACCACCTGGGCATACCCTGACTGTACCGGGATCATCCCCAAGAATGCCGTGATCAATATTACCGCAACGGTCTTAAACCACGCCTTCGTCGTTGAATAACTCAACACAACATCCCCCTGGTTTATTGCAAAAGCTCCGACAGCACCGGAATGTTCGCGAACGTAACCGGAGAAATCTCCCGGATCTCCGGTGCCAAACCCTGGATATTCATCATCGCCGGATCCTGCATCTCGACAGGCAACGGCATGCCGTTATCGGCCATCCGGATCAGGATCGTCATATGTTCATCATTAAGATCAATACCGCCGACGCCGGCCTTCTTTAATGCCTCCAGCTTGGGACTCAGGTCGCGCAGCATGATCTGGCCGCTTTTACTTACCTTCCCTCCGACAAGACTTCCCGGAGCTTCGACCTGCTGAATAATTTCCTCAACAACCTTGATGCGATCCGCTTGCGTCAGCGCAGCAAAAACCTTAACGGCTTCGCCCACTTTTTCGACCTTCGCGCTGATGATCTTTGTCACATCAGCAGAGCCATTACCCAGCGCCGAAACTTCTTCCAAATAAAGATTCTGCAGTGCCAATTTGACCTGGGCTCTTTGCTCGTCAGTGATCACCGTCTTCGGTTTGACAGGCGCCTCGCTGGCTACATTGTCTTCTGCCTTAGGGGCGACAGCTGCCTTGACAACTCTTACCTGCTTTAATATTTCCAGCTTTGCCCGAAGAGACGTTTCACGCTCTTTAAGCGCCGGCAGCTGTTCCGGCAGGGCCTTGCCCTTGCCGTCATGCACCCTCGCGATGATCTCTTCCAGCGCTTTAATACGCAGATCAGGGGACATAAACATAAATTCTCTAACCGCGAAACGAACATGGACATCCCTAACGAGACCGGACATACTTTTGACGTCAAGCCCCATCATGTCGGGCGATGCCAAAGAGATCAGACGAAGTTCCCTATCGAAAAGATTGCTAACCGCCAGCTCAACCATCATCAACGCATTTTCTTTCGGCGTATGGTTAACCGCCGCTTTAGTATGCCCATAGGCTGACTCCTCTACCGCACCAATGATCCTGGTGAACAATTTGATCTCAAAATTCCGCGGCCCAGGCAACAATGTCTTGTCTTTCATAACCTGCAGTAAAAGGCTCTTAAGGACAGCTAAACGGCTGACGTAAGACTGTTTAGCGAACTGCATCATCGCCGACCGCAAAACGCGGTTCAGGGTTACCTCCTGAGACATTTTCTCAACATCGTCCAGAAATTTACCGTCATCCGACCTGCCCTGCGCGATAAAAAGAACAAAAGAAAACTTCAATGTCCTGGCCACCATGCCCACCTGATTTTCCATCTCTCTAACCTGATCAGCGGCCTGAGCTTCAATGTTAACGGGATGTTCGAGAGGTGGTTCCGCAACAACGGCCGGCAAAGGTTGAGCTGCAGCAGGAACTGGCTCCGCGTTCTTGACCGGCTCAATGATCTTTTTTACAACCGCAACCTTCTCAGAGATCTCTTTCTTCAAACGCGAGATCTGCCGTTCAAGATACTGCTCATGCTCCAGGGCATCTTCCAGGCGGACGGTTACTTCCTGCAGCTGCTTACGGTATTTAATGGCTGCGCCCATCCCCAAAAGCGCCATGATGCCCGCCAGAACAGCGCCGGCACCATTTCTTTTTGCCTTAAAATCCTCAGCATCCAGTTCTTTGGAGATCGCTAGAAATTCAATCGATAGCTTTCTGAAATTATTCGTCGCCACTTCCAGGTCAGCGGCTTTTTGATCCAAGTCCCTGACCGCTACTTTTAAAGCCGTAGAAACATCCTTACACTGCTTCGCTAGTTCCAGCTGAGAAGACGGGATCATTGCCCCGGCTTTGGAAACATCCCGTGTCAGCAGGAATTCCTGCAACAACAACTCCGATCTCTCCAACTCTATTTTATTCGAAGAAACACCAACCGCGTCCAACGCCTGCTGATCAGCCGACAAACTGGACCTCAACAGTTCAAAATCAGCATCCGTGACATTGGTCCCCTGCGGGATCTTCTCGGCTAATGTCAAATTGTTAAATGGCGCATCTTCGATATTGGCTTGTGCTGAAAAAGCCAGCAGCCCCGTTGCGGCCAGTGTCAACAGCCGGGTCTTCACGCTGTCAAACGACAGGGTCTTCTGGCTGAACGACCCCTGTGCCACTTCCCGGGAAACATTCGTCGTATCCTTAACGGGCACTAACCCGCCGGAAAAATATTTCCTCGGCACCGACTCATGCGTCAGCGGATCCGCTTCTTCCTTGATGTAATTGTAAACACCCGTCTTGTAGGCCGCCAGATACTGCTGATAGATCTTTTCCCTGGCTTTCGGATCGTCGACCGCGATCCCCCGCGATTTATCTTTATTGACGTAAACCTGGCCCAGCAGACTTTCCTTCAACGCTTTCTTAAACCACGTCGCCATGATCATCGACGCGTAAACCTGGCGCACCATCGCAAAGGTCGCTCCTTCATTTACTTCTTTTTCGATCGCCGGCACGATCACGTCACGCATGACCTGGGCGACCAACGCATGAGAATCATCAGCATTCAGTGTTGCGGCATGCGCCGACGATAGATAATCTTCATCCAGCATGACCTTTAAATGACTATTAACCAAAAGAGCAGTGTCATCTTTCTGGTAAATCTCCGCCTTGTCGGCCATGATCCACACTTTATTAAAACTGTCGACAGGGATATCGGTGGTCCCGAACTTCTCATAGGCCTGGCGGTAAACCTTCTGCCAGAACGCTTTGCCCGGATCATCTTCCGGATACATCAATGACGCCGTTAACTGTTTAAGGATATAGTCCTGCGCCAGAAGGTCGCGGCCCATGGCGGTCTTGGCAAAATTTGCCGGGAGAATACGATCGGCTTCATTCGGTGAGAGGTTGACCCACATGTCCTGGTTGGGCGTAGTCAACGACGTTAGAAAATACTTGATCAGCTTTTGGTATTCCGCTTTTCTGTCATCTGCCGCCAGTTCCTGCCCGCCCTTATTCATGACGAAATAAAAATTGAACGGGTCTTTAAGGTCCACCCGCAATCCAGCCATCGCTGCCGGCTGGAACGCCGCGGTCGGATGAATCATCTCCCCCGCTGCCGGCAGGCTCAACACCACCTGGGCATACCCTGACTGTACCGGGATCATTCCTATGAATGCAGCAATAACCACAACTGCCACCGACTTGAACCAAAACTTCCCCGATAAGTTATTCAACACAACAACCCCCGCTTTCTATGCAATTAACCGCTAAAATTCTGTAAACACCTTAACTGCAATCAGTTAGATGCCAGATAAACACTTAATATCGTCTCTTTGGGTTCTTATATGACAATCACCAGACCGCACAATATGGTAAAATATAGCATATACATAACATAAATGCAATTTTTCAACCAAGTTATTTTCGGCAGAATAATCGACTTTCTAGCGCAGTTCGAAAGGGTCAATGCCGGCATCAACCAGGGCCACCCAGGCAGTTGAAGCGGTGCTAAGAACATCTTTATCATGGGAGAACCAGCCGAAAGGGATCCAGCCTCGCCGGGAAGAATACGAATACGCGTCCCGCCCCCCCGGCAAATGATAGCGGAGCACGTCAAGAGCGCCGCGCATCTGGCGTCCTTGGTTTTCTAATGCCAACGCATACGCGGGATCCTCTACCCTGAGATATTCCGCAAGCCGACGAACCGCCAGGATCGCGCCGGCGCTCCACTCGACAGACACGCGGTCATGTTCACGGGTAAAGCCAACTCCCTCTAATTTACCCTGAGCATCAACAACACCGGAAAAACTCTTTGTCTGCTCCCAAAGACGACGAGCCGCCCCCCTTCCGAACCACGCATCGATCGTCGCAGGGCCCAAAACAGCAATAGCCCAGTTTTGCACATCGGTCGCAAAAGGCTCACGGTTCGGGCTCCAGCGGCCGTCGTGATCATGCATGCCCTGAAAAAAGATGCCACGCTCGGGATCCCAGGCGGCATGCAGATAATCTTCGATCCGTCCCATGGCCTGACGATATTTATCGTCGTTGGTCATTTGCCAAAGCATCCGCAGCGCCGCATACCAGGAAAAATTGTTTTCAGTGGAAATCTCATCGTAATACCATCGGGTATACTCCGGCGGGACGGCCGCGGCCCCCGGGAATTCCGGGTTGCGCTGCAGCTGACGGGCCCGTTCATCAAGCCTGTCCACAATCTGTTCCGGCGACAATTTTGGGTCAACGCCGACCAGATGACAATAGGTGCCCAAAGGCGCCATCCGCACCCCGCCATTGTCGGCCTGCAGGATCATCGCCGCTCGCGCCAGCTCTTCGGCTACATGAAAAGCATCGGAGGTTGTATCAGCCTTCCCGTCAAGTGATGCGCTCCGTAAAACATGCAGCGCCGCCATAACCACCCAGGCGTTCTCCCCGGCGATCGGCTTCCAATCCTCCCAGTGAATGGCCGGATAATTAGGGAAACCGTTAAAAGACTTCTTGCCATCCAGGGGATCGCTGGATAAAAACTGACCATTAGCATTTATAAATCGAAACAAAAAACCACGCCGGCCGGGATGGTCCAGGTCCAACGTTACCGCCTGCGGATCGAGAGGATCATACACAAAAGGCTGACGGCCAAAACCGGTGCGGATATCATCAAACTCACCCAGGGATCCCTTGGCATAGCACTCGACAGGCTTTGCCGCCATCGCCAGGTCTTCGGCCCGCCCGGTATGTGCCAGCACGATCTGCCACAAGGCCGCGTCATAGATCGAGATACCTTCCTTGACCATGACCCGCTCAATAATCCCCGTGACCGAATCGGACTTACCAATCCGCCCCAGGACATCGCCAGGCGGCGCCCCGAACCCGTAACTCAACGGCAGGCCGGTGACAGGACTCACGTTAGCGCGAAGCCAGTTAACCAGTTTATCATCAAGAAAATGCTCCGAATCAGCAGCAAAAGCAACAAGGGCAAAGCTACCGTTTCCGATAAGAAGCAACAAGCAGATAACAAGAAAAAAACCGGCACATTTCTTCGTCATGGACGAAAGTATAGCATATGCCGGCAACCGAAGGCATCGTCAGGATCGGCTATTTCTTCACCACGATCAGCGGAAGCTCCGATTCAACATCAAAGTAGACCAGGAATTTCTTGTCATGACCCTCCTCACAGCTTCGGCCGTGACAGGAGCGCCGCAGCCCGTCGATAAGAAGCTGGTCATCCGTTTCCCCGGACTTCTTTAGATACAACCGCTTCCCGTCGTAACCTTCACCATCCTCCTTGAAGAGATATACCGCATAAGGATTGACCAGCAAATTGGCATGCGTCAAGCGGTCGGCCGTGATAAAAGCGACCTTTTTATCATCGATCACCTGCGGCCGGGAATAGACCGCGGCATTGACTTTACCGCCCTTGTCAGCAGTTGACAGAAAACCCAGCCCCTTTTTACCCTCAAAATAATCTTTCAACTTCATATCCGCCCCCTTTTTGTTGGCACGCCATCAGACCTGACACTCACTTTGTAGGAAAAAGGCGCGGATACTTACATCTCTTGCCGCTTGTGCAGCATAAAATTCTCCCGGCTGCGGGAAAATATTTTCTCCCCGGACGACAAAATAACCATGACCGGCGTCCCCGGAATCAAACCTCTTCCAGTTCCAGAACAACACCGCCGAACTTTCCGGCAAATGTGTTATACATCCAGGCGATCAAAGCCCCGGCGGCGAAACCGATGACGGCATTCATCAGCGGGAAGACCGCAACGGCCCACGCGCCAAGCCTGAAAAGCGATTCAGCGTCGGGATCCAGCAGGGAATTCACCGCCACGATCCCGCCGGCGGCCAGGCCCACCAGCACATGTAAAAAGCAAAAGAACAAGGCTGTCTTCATGATCCCGATCCTGCGCAATTGATAGTTCATGGATACGCCTCCCCTAACATTGATTTTAACATCATCGGCGTCACCGGCACAATATTGCCGATCTCCGGCGTGACGCTTTCAATAGTTACCGGGGCCAAAGCCTGAAGACCACCCGCCTGCCCGGCTGAATTCTCCTCGACGGTCATGGACATGTCCCGGCCGCTCAGGTCGACCCCGCCGCTGACGGCCGTCTCCTGCGCCGCGGAAGCGCCCGCCAGCACGCCGGAAGGCGGTTTGGGCACGCCAAAGCCGCCGTCACGCCGGCGTTCCGGCAGCAC
Source organism: Candidatus Omnitrophota bacterium (assembly GCA_002753745.1). GTDB lineage: Bacteria > Omnitrophota > Gorgyraeia > Zapsychrales > Fredricksoniimonadaceae. The sequence goes on from PEAR01000069.1 coordinate 6,248, forward strand.
TTCAGGCGGCGGGACCGGCGTCTGCGTTGTTCCGGCTGCGGCCCGGCCCGTGGTTTCCTCGATGGTGCGCAAACGGCCTTTCAAAGACGAATAATAAGCCGCGAGACCCCACTGTACTTTGTCCATCACATACCCGCCGAACGGATCGATGACTTTGTCAAATACCAGACCGACCCCTTCACTGGTCCCCTTGCCAGGGGCCTTATCGTCGCCCCCAAGCGCGATATTGGAATCACTGACATTACGTTTCGGATCATGGAACGGCTTGCGGCTCGTCGTATATGCATGAGCACCCGATAAGAAACGCCGAAAGATCCCCAGAATACTGGTGCGGGTCACCTTAAGCTGACCGATCGCGTTCCTGGCAATGCCCAGCAAATACGGATTCAACGGCAAATGAGCGCTGATCAGCGAACCGCGGTTCATCAGCGGCGAAAGCTTGCTGATCGCGTCTTTTCTGATATGCGCGCCGTGCGGCTGGGAGCCCATGCTTTTACTGGCACGGCTGAAGATCTTGCTGTAAAACAACGCCGCCATCTCGTAAAAACCCGTCTCGCCCACATTACTGATATTGGTCATGGGTCCGACGCGATCGTTCAACCCGTCACGCCCGGTCAGATACTTGTAAATATACGGCAGAATAAATCCGCCCAAAGACAAGGTCAACGCTCCCTCCAGCGCCACCCAGCCCGCGGCATGCTGTCCTGTGAGCAGCGACAGAATGCCTCCGCCGAGCAGTGACGGGAACCCGATCACATAGCTCCAGAAAAAGGCATTCACGACCGGCACTTCCATAAAACGCAGCGCTATTTTCTTCGCCCGTTTTGTGATCAGCCCGTGAACATCCTGAGGATCGATCGGATCCTTCGTTTTCGGATCGATCTTCTGGAAAACACTGCTGGTGACAGGATCGCCATTCTCATCATAGCCTGTCGCCCGCACCGCGTCCTGGATCATCAGGTCTTCCATGTTGACAATAGCTTTTTCATCCGCCGCGGTCAGCGCCAGGCCAAAGGGCTTTTCGCCGGGCAACAGTGAATTCATCCGGCGAGCCAAATGAAAAACCAGATTAACCGCGCACCCCATCATGACCGCTTCCGAATATGTTGAGGCTTCTGCCTGGCGCAATTCACCGGCCACAAAAACTCGGTTGGTGAACGGCGCGGCCTTCTCCAGGCTCTGGCCCAAGACCACGTTCAGCGTCGAATCAATCCGGGAGGTCATCCCGAACACATTCTTTTCGCCAATCGCGTGCATCAGGATATTCGCGCCCTCCAGGTCGGGGAAATTCGACCCGAAATCGCCGAGGATCAGCGCCGTACGGATCTTGTTGAGCGCCAGGCGTTCGTGCTTGTACGCCAAAAGATCGTTGGAGTTCACGGCTTTCGTCGACAGTCCCGGGAACAGGCTGTTCATGGCCTGCTCAATGACCTTGGCGATCATTGCCGACTTCTCATACCCGGCGATCAAAAAATCATAGGCATTGCCGTCATTCTCGGGCTCCGGCGAAGGGCTGTTTACTTCGTAATTCCAGTCATCGTAAAGGTCAGCCAGCTTCCTGGGGACAATCTTGCTAAGAACGCGCGAAGCCAGCCTTGGAATAACCCGGGCAAAATGTGCATCAAGCTCATCAGAGGAAATGTCGCCCGACATCACGGATTTCGTCAGAATCCGCGCTTCCTCCATGATCCGGTAGCGGATCAGCCGCATCAGCACCGACTCCGACTCACGACCGGCCGCACCCTCTTGCCTCAGCATTCTCTTAACATCATCTGAACATCCACTCTCGGCATCGGAACAGGCATAAACGGCCGCCCTGATCCGATCCTGAAGATCAGGCAGGATCTTCATGTACGCCGCATGAGACAGCATTTTCTTCTCGATCCACAACGACAGCAGCCGCTGGAGCATTTCTTCCGCCGACCGATAATTGAATGTTTTTTTGTCTACCTTATACGCCGCTTCAATGGCTGCCCCTTCATTATCGGGCATTCTTTTCCGGGGCGGTTCGAAGCTGTCACGTACCTGACGCAACCCTTTGGGAATATCACGCAAATCTTCCACCAGCGTTGTGATCGGCGGCAGCTTTTCCCAATACGGATTATCTTCGGTTAGTTCCTGATGCCGGCTTTTTAACTCCTCCTCGTCAAGATACGCCTTGCGGTCGACCGAATAGGGCGTTAAATAAAGATCGCCCGTATCCCGGGAAATCTGCACATCCAGAATTTCGCCTTCTCCCGCCGGATTTAAATAAATAAGTTTTTCCAACTGACGGCCATCAGGGTCAGCTTCCTGAAGAGAAAACGTATCCGACGCAAAAGCCATAATCCGGCGCTTAAGGTCATAACCAAACACAACACCCTGTTTGCGGGAAATCAACGTTACCCCGTTAAGATCCGTCGAAAGGTAAATAAAAAGCCCATAGGTCCCTTTGGTCCGCGCTTTGAATTCCTGAGCGACCCGAAAGCGGTCGCCCGTAAAGAAACGTTCCACTAACATATCAACATAACGGCCAACCACCTGCGGCGCATCCGCGCCCTGCCAATGACGGGCAAGAGTCTCGGGAATCTCTCCCCGGGCAACCGCCTGCAGCAACTTGGCCACCAGATCCTTCTTATAGGCCTGGATCATTTCATACTGTACCTGCAATGCCGGATTTTCTTTGGCCATGGCCTCGGTAACATAACAATCGCGCAGTGTTTTATCATTCTTCTTTAATCCCGGACGCGACAAGGCATGAGCAAACGGCGCAAAATGACTATCCAGAAAATCGCCCATCCGCTGCTGCTCGTCGGCGGTCATCATGCCGGCCTTAATTTCGTCAACAGTCTGATGATGGACTTCGGTGTGAGCAAACCGTGCCGAAGCCCTCATATTTCCCTGGGTAGCATGGTACAAAACCTGCATGGCGATAATCGGCGAATCTCCCGGCGGTAATTCGCCGTCAAAATAGGTCAATCGCGTAAAATACTCGCGCAATTCATCCAGATCTTCAATAAAACGATCGTTCTTTAAAGGCTGATAAGCATCATTGTACGGATCCATCTGCAGAGGCTGATACGCATCATTATCCCCGTTATGACCAATAACCGAGGCATTTACTTGTTCTTGCTTTTCCAGTTTTTTCTCATTCTTTTGTTCATAAATCTTAGTCGCCACCGCCACCACAGACTGAGCCTCCTTCGACAAGTCGCCCGTCTTGATATCCCAGACGGGCTCCATGCGGATCCCGCTGACATGAGGATGCGATGCCTTAACAGCCACCTTACCGCCGGTGGCCCAGCGGTTATGACCAACAATAAGATCCAATATGTACCCCGGGATCGACAGCTCGGGATCAAGCGGTTTTATTTTCTTCTCCAACCGCGAGAATAATACGCCAACGAGATCGCGCAACCATCCGTGCTTGGTGGTCATTTCTTTAACTTCAACAATATCAACCGTTCCATCCCGATTCATCCGCATCTTGACCAGCCCGGCGCTATGCCCGCCCCGCGAAATAAGACGGCGCATCATCTTTTTCATCCACTTAAAACTGAATGAATCTCCCTGCGCCGCCATTTGCCTGATCTTTCCCCAGCGGCCAAACCCGATAATCCCGCACGCGGTCTTGCCGTCTTTACTTTCAATCCTGTCGCTTAACCAGGCGCCAACAATGGTGGTTAACGAGGTCACCCCCGACACGCCCAACAAGGGCCATGCCCATAGATGGCCGGTTGCCCCTAAAATCGATAATGCAGCGGTCGACAAAACCGACAGCACCGATGTTGCTGCTGTTCCGGCTTTGGCAATTTTTTCACTGTTTTTTGCACTCGTCTGGAAATACACATACGGATTCCCTTGCGGCGTTCGCCAGGGCAACAGCACATTGATCCACTCCCGCCCCCAATTGCCGGACAAATTGCGCTTGCTCATCGCGGCTTTCCACGTTGATTTGTCCAGCGGCGACGTGAATCCCGCCCTCAACGCGTGACCCAGCACTTCGTGTTTCCAGATCTTTCTGGCATAAGAGGCTCGTGTCACAAACGGCAGCAGCAGCGCGCTGGCAACCAGGCTGACAGGCTCCACGCCAAAAGCTGCAAGCGCCCCGCCCATCCCGGCCAGCCAGGCAACCTGATCCATCCAATGCGACGGAGAGGACTTCTTGTAATTAAACTTTCCCAAACCCGAATCTTTCATTTCCTGGCGCAGTTTAACCATTATTTCCTGCTCTTGCGCATCAGGAACCGGCACCTTAAACCCTCGAACAATGTGCACCTTGGCGTCACCTTCGCTGTTCGTTTCATCGGCAACCGGCGTCGGTGGTGGTGTGCCTTCAGTCTGTGCTTCGATCACCGGGACTGCTTTCTTTTTCTTGAATAGCGACACCCCAAAACCAACAACAGCCAAAGCCAATGCCGAGCATACGCCCCAGACACCAAACTCTTTAACAGATTTAACGATCGACGGATTCACGGGCTCATCCATCACTGGAGCGTTAATCTGGCTAAGCGCATCCAGGCCAAGGCTGACATCAACCGCCGGCATTACTGCTGACGGCGGCAAAGACACGACTGGTTCACTCGGCGCTGCCGGCACTGGAGCTGTCGTTGGCACCGAAACCGTTGCCACGGATGGCGCTGCCGGCGCCGGCACCACAACCGGCACTTGAGTGGCCGGAAGGTTAACAGGCTCTGCCAATGGGTCCAGGCCCGCATCAACAGCAGGAACACGTTCCGGCGTACTGCTGGCAACGGCTGATGCCACGTTATTGACTAAATCAGACACCGACGGTTTTGGCGTATTAACTACCGGCGCAACAACTACCGAACTTGAAGGCATCTTAGGTTGCGGCCTTGCCAATTCAGGCTCAACAACATTACCCTCCTGTGGAAGTGTGGTCGGAGCTCCGGCCTTAATTAAAGCCGCTTTTTCATTCGCCGCTATTTCCTTATTTATCTTCTCCAGTTTCTTTTGATTCCAACCGATTTCACTCATCACCATCATGCGCTCGCCGCCTTTGATCACCTGCTGGCTATGGCGCAAATAATACTCTTTTTGGCTTATTTTCTGCTCGATCGCCGCTTTCTGCGGTAGCAGAGCAGCCTGTTCCACTTGCCCGGCCTGAACAGACCCAACGCTTAATCCGGAAACAGCCAGCACGATCCCGACCGTCAATGAAGCGAGCCAGCGTTTAGCTTTCGTTTTTAACAGCCTCGGGATTTCCTTGAATGGATGCGTATCAACATAAGTCCGCGCGTCAGGAAAATCTACCACCTTCCCACCGGCATTGGCCAACGATAAATTAATCGACGCCATGGCCAGATCCGGGCCCAAAACCATCGCTCCCTGGGTAGTCTGTTCGGCGTAGGACTGATCCCCCTTGACGCCAAACGCCGCAAAATCCAGCCCGCCTGAAACATATTTACGCGGGATCGTGGTCTGGGTAAAACGATCGTAATCCTCACGAACGTAATTATAAACTTTCTTCTGGAACGATTGCAGGTACTGCTCGAAGATCTTTTCCTTGGCGGCTTTGTCATCAATATCAACGCCCTTGACCTTGTTTTGCCCCACATAACCTTTGGCCAACAACCCTTCGCTCAAATGCCGCTTGTACCAGGTAGCCAGAATCATGGCATTGAAAGCCTGACGCACAGGCGCAAAATGCCGGCCTTCATTGACCTCCCGGCGCAGCTGCGGCAACAGCACATCGCGCACCACCTGGTTATACACCTTGCCCTGCAGATCTTCAGGATCCGATACCGCAGCAGCGTTTTCATGCTGTGTTGCCTGATAATCTTTTTCCAGCATCACATCCAGCTTGCTCTCAACCACAAAAGCACTGTTGCCACGGCTGTACACCCGCGCCGTCCGCGGCACGATCCAGACTTTATTCAGGGTATCAAAAGGAATGTCCGTTG
>PEAR01000070.1 GCA_002753745.1 Candidatus Omnitrophota bacterium
GCCGGCAACTTGATCAGGGAGCCGCCAAGGCCGGCGATCCCTGATATGGTTGCCGCAAGCCAGGAAATGAATAAAAGGATCAACCAGGTAAGTATTGACATCTTCTAAATACTCCCGGAGTCGCACATCGGTTGATTTCAAAAAAACAAAAAGAAACCGTTAAGAAAGTAAACAAAACCGGCAATGCCAATAAACAAACCGCATAACCAGGCTGAACGCTGTTTAAGCAATGAACCTATCGCCGATAACATGATAGCGATCTGAAAGAACATTACCGCAAGGCCAAAGTTACCTCCATGACGCTTAAGTTCACCCTGTTTACTTGAAAGCTGTTCCGCTTCTGTCTTAATCGCTGCTTTTTCATTATCATAGCGGGTAATACTGTCTTCAACAGCCTTAATTTTAACCTGCACTTCCTGTTTAAGGGCCGGATCATTGGCCTTAACAAGTTCCAGGCCCAGAAGATCTCGCTCCATCTCCGTAACGTGCTGTTTAATGCTCTTGGACTGAAAGTATGACCACTTGTTATTTTCCTGCGTGGTCATCAGTTGCACCTGCGTGGAATACCCGCCGCCTTTGAGCGATCCGATCGCGGCACATACGGCAAGAATTGTTGTTGTTAACGCCACCCACTTGATCCAGCTTTCCTGAGCTTCTGCTGCCATGATTACCTCGCTTTTTAGAAAACTTTTAATTGAGAAATGAATTTACCACCAAACGAAATGAAATTCAATAGATCTCAGGTTATGACTTATGATGATCTGCCGCGAGGATAAGATACATCGCAGGAACGACAAAAAGCGTGAACATCGTTCCGATCGAGATACCGGTCATGATAACAAGCCCCATGTTAAAACGGCCGGCAGCACCCGCACCCGAGGCAAGTACAAGAGGCACCACACCCAAAACCATGGCCGCGGTTGTCATCAGGATAGGACGAAGACGTATCGCAGCAGCCGTTTCAACAGCCTCGCGCTTCTTCTTCCCTTCACGCTGAAGATCATTAGCGAACTGGACGATCAAAATGCCGTGTTTACTGATCAGCCCGATCAATGTCACCAGCCCTACTTCAGTAAAGATATTCAAACTCGATCCGCCGACGCCCAGACAAATAAAAATCATGGCTCCGCAAATGGACATGGGAACGCTGACCAAAACAATCAATGGGTCACGGAAACTTTCAAAAAGGGCCGCTAAAATCAAAAAGATGATCAACAGCGCGAAGAAAAACGTAACGACCAGAGAGCTGGATTCTTTTACGAACTGGCGCGATTGACCGCCGTAATCAACGCTATAACCTTGCGGCAACGATGTGGCCGCTAACTCCTGCAGCTTTGTCAAGGCCTGCCCCAGAGTTACCCCAGGCATCGGGACACCAGAAATTGTCGCTGCGTTAAGCTGTTGAAAATGATTAAGGGACCGCGGGACAACAGTAGTCCTGAGATTTACCAGCGTTGAAAAAGGCACCGAGACACCGCCAGCTGTATTAAAATGGTAATCAAGAAGCTGATCAGCATTAAGCCGTTCGCTTTGCATAACCTGAGGGATCACCTTATACGATCGTCCGGAAAGGCTGAAATAATTAATGTACCCGCCGCCAAGCATGGCACCTAGCGCTCCACCGACATCCTGCATGGATAAACCCATTTGAGCGGCTTTATCTCGGTCGATAACAACTTCAGTTTGCGGCTTATCGATCTTGAGGTCTTTATCGATATAAATAAACATCCCGCTGGCACGTGCTTTATCAAGAAGGACAGTGGCCACATCGTCGAGGCTGGATGAAGGGTCGGTTGTGCCGATGACAAACTGAATGGGCAGGCCTTCTCCGCCGCCTGGTAAAGGAGGCGGCAGGAACGCGACACCATCAACCCCTGAAATACCCGCCAGCCTCACCGATATATCGTCTTTAATAAAGCCGGATGAACGTTTACGCTCTTCCCAGGGCTTTAAAACAACACCGGCAAAACCTGAATTTAATCCGCCCTCACCCTGGATCTGAAATACATGCTCAATTTCCGGATAAGACGTAAAAATCTTGCTGACTTCTTTCGCATAAATGCCTGTTTGATCCAGCGACGCCGTGGGGGCCCCGGAGAAAAATGAGCCAATAAAACCCGGATCTTCCGTTGGCGCTAATTCGCTTTTTGACATGGTGAAGAAAAAATAATTACTGCCCAGGATGATCGCGGCAAATAAAGCCACGACCGGAAGATTATTCAATGCGCCGCGCAGAGCTCCTATGTAAGTATACGCCAAGCGTCCAAACTGGAGGTCGATAAAATCCACAAGACGGTGTTTTCCGCTGTGGGCGTGGCTGGTAAGAAACAGCGAGCACATCATCGGCGACAGTGTTAACGCGATAACGGCAGAAATAGCCACTGCTCCGGCCAAGGTAAACGCAAACTCTGTAAAAAGCGCACCGGTCAATCCACCCATGAAACCGATCGGCACATAGACCGCCACCAGCACGACAGACATGGCAATAATTGGACCAGCCAGTTCCCTCGCACCTAAAAGCGATGCTTCCAGTGGAGACATCCCTGATTCAATATGCCGATGGATATTCTCAACAACAATGATCGCATCATCAACCACCAACCCGATAGCCAGTACCAGCGCCAGGAGTGTCAATAAATTGATCGTGTAGCCGAAGACCAGCATAAAAAAGAAAGCACCGATCAATGATAACGGCATCGCGATCACCGGAATGACAACCGAACGGAAAGACCCGAGAAAAAGAAAAATAACCAAGGTGACGATCAACAGAGATTCAACCAGGGTCTTAATAACCTCATGAATAGAATTATTAACGTATTTTGTCGCATCATAAACAATACGCCCGTCCAATCCCTGAGGAAGTTGCGAATCGATCTCAGGAAAGACTTTTCTTACTTTATCGATAACAGTTAACAAATTTGCTGTCGGAGCAACTTTAATGCCGATAAAAACAGCACTTTCTCCGTCGAATAGAACCGTGCTGTCATAATCTTCCGAGCCAAGGGTTACATTCGCGACATCTTTAAGCCGTACGATGGCTCCACCTACGGAACGAACAACAAGTCCTTCAAACTCGCCGACAGAATGCATCCCTGTTGCAGCGGTCAGGTCTACCGTGACCATCTGGCCTTTAGTGCGTCCGACAGCCGAAATAAAATTATTAGATGCCAAAGCGGCATTGACATCTGCAGCGGTAACATGATGAGCCGTCATCCGCTGGGGATCAAACCAGATCCTCATGGCAAATTGTCGATTACCCAGGATCTCGGCTTTCTGAATACCCTCCACAGCCTGAAGCTTCGGCTGGACAACACGGATCAAATAATCAGAGATCTTGTTGGCCGGAAGAACCTTGCTGTAAAACCCCATATACATCGAGTCGATAGACTCACCCACCGCCACCGTGATCGTCGGCTGCTGAGCCTCCCGAGGGAGCTGATTGATCACTGCATTCACTTTGGTATTGATCTCAGTAAGGGCCCGATTGGCGTCAAAATTGAGCCGCAAATTAGCCTTGATGATGCTGACATTGGCATTACTCGATGATGTCAGGTAATCAATCCCATTGGCCTGGGCGATGGAATTTTCCAAAGGCGTTGTTATGAAGCCTGCGACCAGTTCCGGGTCAGCACCAGTGTAAACGGTTGTTACTGTTACGACCGCGTTTTGGGTTTGAGGATATTCACGTACGCCCAAAGCACCCATAGACCGTAATCCTAACACCAGGATCATCAGGCTCACTACGGTCGCCAACACAGGACGTTTGATGAATAGATCGGTAAAGTTCATAGTTGCTTCCCTTTATTCGTCCAATGGCTTCGGCGTCGGATCATTAAGCGGCTGAACAGTATTATTGATTGAAATAACGCTGCCGTTCTTGAGTTTATGCTGACCTGCTGATACAACGATATCCCCGGCCTTAACACCATCTAAAACCGAAATCTGGTCTCCGCGAGTTTCGCCGGTCTTGATAAATGCCTGTCGTGCGGTCAAAATTGGTTTACCCTCAGGATCTTTTCCTTTTTCTTCCACAAGGTAAACAGTTTCACCATAAGGGTTAAATGCAACTGCGGTTTGCGGGACTGTTACGTAATTGGCCGGACTACCAGTCTCAACTTCTACTGAAGCAAACATCCCTGGTAATAACTCGCTCTTTGAATTCTCAAGAATCGCTTCAACAAGGATATTGCGGGAATCTTTCTCAACACGGGGGTTAAACGAAGCGATCTTCCCTTTATAAATATGGCCAGGCCGGGCATCAGATGTAATTAAGACCAGCTGGCCGATCGACAAGCGACCGATATCCTGTTGAGGAATAAAGAAATCAACACGCATCGGATCCAAAGCCTGAAGAGTAACGATCGCATCCCCGGGATTAAGAAAATGTCCGACAGCGATGGCGCTAATACCAAGTTTTCCCGTGAAAGGTGCGCGAATCACTTTCTTTGAAATCAGAGCCTTTTGCTGCTCAACCATTGCCTCACGACTTTTTAATTCAGCGGCATCCGTATCAGCCACTGCTTTGCTCACTGCCTGGATCTCAACCTGTTTCTGATCACGCTCAAAATTAATTCTGGCAAGTTCTGCCGATGCTTCAAGCGCTTTAAGCTGTGCTGTATCAGTATCGGCGTTCAGCTCGATCAGGGTATCCCCTTCCTTAACATCATCACCCGACTTAAAGCGAACCTGCTTCACTTGACCGGATACTTCGCTTGAAATCTCAACACCCTGGGCCGACAGCAGATCACCTGCCGCCTTGATCCGCGACTGCCAGGGCACACTTAACGCCGGCGTTGTAGAAACAACAACGACCGGTGCTTTGGCACTGGCAAAATATTTCTTCATCATATAATTACCAAAGGCAAGATAGCCGAAGATCCCGCCAAGAATAATGCCGACAATGAGAAGCATCAGGAACATATTTTTCATCATAACATCTCCATATTAATTAATGACTCTTCCAACCACCACCGAGTGCCTGATACAGTGCCGCTGTATCGGCTAGGCGCGCGGCTTGTGCCTGGATAAGCCCAATGCGCGATTGCTGATACTGACGTTCAGCGTTCAACACTAAAACAAGGTTGCCGGCGCCGGCCTGTAACTGGGCACGGGCGATCGTTAAAGCATCACGAGAAGCGGCCTCAGCATCAGCCTGGGCCTTCAAGATCAAAGCATCAGACTCAAGGGCCTTAAGCACGTCAGCAACATTCTGAAAGGCTAAAATAACAGTTTCACGAAAGTGTGCGTTAGCCTGATCGAAAACAGCCACCGCACCTCTTTTTTTAGCGTGTAATGACCCGCCGTTAAAGATCGGCTGTGTTAGTCCCGCAGCGACATCCCAAACAAGATTTTCACGTTTAAACATTCTGCTGAACTGCGACGCCTGAGGGCTGAACGACCCGCTAAGCGTAACTTGAGGGTAGAGATTAGCCGTGGCAACACCAACCCCGGCACAGGAAGCATGAAGCAAGGCTTCAGCGGCTTTAATATCAGGCCGTTGACGGGCTAATTCAGAAGGGACCGATAGCGGCAGCTCAACCGGCAAACTAAAAGAGTCAAGACTGAATTCCGGCAATGCCGCAGATTCTTCAGGAAGTCTACCCAAAAAAGTGGTGAGTTGATGCCGTGTACGACTGAGTTCTTTCGCATATAACGGCAACGTTGATCGCGTGGTTTCAAGCTGGGCGCGTAAACTTAATACCTCTGGGCGCGAAACACCGCCAAGTGCCAATTGCTGCTCAACGATCGCCAGCTGCTTTTCCTGAGCCGCAACGATCTCCTCGGTCGCGCGAATTTGAGCACGCCACGCTGCCTCAGAGAATACTGTCGTGATTATATTGCCGCTGATCGTTAAATAAGCTGCGTCACGCTGAAATTTCTCATAATCTACACGTGCTTTTAACGCTTCGATCTCTCGGCGGCTTCCCCCGAATATATCCAGACCGTAAGACACAACTACCGATGCATTTTGTAAGTCAAAAATCCGCCCCTTGCCAGGTAAACCGGCAGAAACCGGGGAAACTTTTTGGCGTGAGGCGTTCACGTTCAGTGATACATCAGGGTAAATATTACTTCCAATGCTAGCGTTGACATTCTCACGGGCTTCACGCAGTGTCGCCTCTGCCGCAGCCAGTGTCGGATTATCCGCAAATGCACGACGAATAAGGGCATCCAGTTCGCTGGATTTAAAAACAGTCCACCACTCATAAGGGACATCGCCAGAATTAACAAACTTTTGGGCCTCTCCCATTTTGACCCGGGAAGAAGCTGTTGTTGATAATTCAGGACCGGATATAAAAGACTGGGCTTTAGGCAGGACAGCTCCATGAAAATCAGGACCAACAGCACACCCGGCAAATACTAATGAAATCTGGATCAATAAAATAACGCGTACAAGAGAAAACATATCTACTCGGTCTCAGCCTCCATCATGTCGATTAAACGGATCATTTGTTTTTTGATCTTATCGCGTTGTTCGGAACTGAACGGAGAAATCTGTAACAACTCAAGGAACATCAGACCATCAGAAGCTAAAGAAATAACCGAAGCACGTTCAAAAGGCAGACCAGAATCAACCAGTGATTTTAAATGCTCCTGGTGCGCTTTACGAAGCGGCACCAGCAAGTCAGGGGATTGTGCCGCGGCCGCCAGGATAGAAAAGCCCATTCGATCCCTTTTATCATCGGGATCAAGAACGGCCATAATTGAAGCTTTCAACGCCCGTCCCCTGGAAGGCTTCAAGATGGCCGCTTTTGTTTCGCATTTTTCATAAAATTGAGCGATCAACCGACCCACCATTTCATTTAAGAGATCCTCTTTTGTGGGAAAATGGTACATCAACCCACCCTTGCTGACGCCGGCTTTCCTGGCAACGAGATCCAAAGACATATGCCCGGCACCCTTTTCAATGACGACATCTTCAGCAGCGTTAAGGATTGATTCCTTTGAACTTCGTTTTACCATATAGTTAGTATACCGTCTGGTCGGTATACATGTCAAGAGTGCATGTCTAAAAAAATCAGGCATGAAAGATCCACTTCACTTCTTGGCAGAAGCAAGCTCGCGGCAAGCCCCCTGATAACAGTCCTGAAAAACATTTCCAGGACGCTGGATCACATTGATGGGGAGTTTACTCCAATCAATCTTGTCTGGAGTCTGAATGAGATGAAAATGGCCATTGGCAACAAGCCCGACAATATTGTAGAAATCATTACTCAGAGGTGATCGATAATTACGCGGTAATATTTCATCGCCGGTGATATTATTTAATCTAATCAATGCAAATTCTGCCAATGAAACGCTTGAGGGTATTGGAAGATCAAAGGAATCAGCAATAACGGGTTGAAAATCAGAATTTAAAGATTCATACCAGATTCTATCTTTACTAAAATCGTGGATTTTCCTTCCTAAATCGATGGCCTCATCATAATAACGACCGGTTTCTTCATAAAAATATGTAATAAAAAGCAGCAGCGCGGCCATATCCTGAAGAAATGATTGTTTTTGAATCATCCCGTCCAATGAACTGTGTGCGAGAATGCCGCCGATGAAGTGTTGTGACAAAATAAATTTGATGATGTCTTCGGCTTTATTAAGAGCATTCGGCATCCCTGTATAGCGATAAGCATGGATCAACCCAATCCCTGCCAGGCAATTCCAGGAAGTAATGATTTTACGATCAACAAACGGCTGCCGGCGTATCTGCCGTTCAGCCAGCAACTTGGCCTCAACATCTTCCAATGACTGTAACCTTACTTTGATTAAATGACTACTCCCATCGACATCGCCAGCAGCTACGAATCGATAAAGATCCGTGAATGCCGCAGCTTGAGCCGGCGAAAGGATACGAAAAACTTCTTCGGGATTCCAAAGATAGGTCATGCCTTCCTTATGATCAGTATCTGCGTCATGACCCGAGTAATATACGCCCTTGTCTTCAAACGTTTCTTCAAGGCATTTAATAATATGGTGGGCAGCAGAACGGTAACTGTCATTCTTAAATACCGCAAAGGCCAGGCTGTACACCCACAACAGCATTCCTTGATCGTATAGCATTTTCTCAAAATGCGGGACATGCCACTTTCTGTCAACACAATAGCGGAAGACCCCCCCCTGTAAATGATCGTGTAAACCGCCGGTCAACATGGCGTCGAGCGTTTTTTCCGTCATTCTCCTAAGCTTTTTATTTTCAGAAGATGCCAGGTAGTAGAGCATAAACAACAAGGTGCTGTGGGGTGGAAACTTGGCGCCATCGCCAAATCCGCCATACATAGGATCAAAAGAATTTTCAAGGTTCTCAGCAAAGTCCGGGTTGGGTATTTCAGCCGCATCATCTGATGCAATAGAGAAAGTCGGCAATTGATCTTTGTATCGAACAAAATGTTCATTAACCTTCATAAGAATATCCAAAAATCCCGACATTCCAGACCGGCCGATCACAGGAGCATATGTTAAAGCAAAAATAGGCTTCAAGTCAGGCGTCAGAAAAGAATTGAGCGGCCAACCGCCGGAACTACCTATCGTTAGAATATACGCCATTAAATAACGGTCTATGTCCGGACGCTGCTCCCGATCTACTTTGATGGATACGAAATGAGCATTCAGATAATCAGCTACTCCCTTATTTTGAAACGACTCCGATGCCATCACATGACACCAGTGACAGGTTGCATACCCGACTGAAACAAAAAGTGGCTTATTTTCTTTGCGCGCAAAATCTACAGACGCTGAGCTCCATTCCTGCCACCAGACAGGATTACGCTCATGCTGTCGCAAATACGGCGAAGACGATAAATTTAAATTATTTCTGGTGAAAATCATAACCAACCATTACGCGAGGTCGAAAAGCAAGAATTCCGAATCCTGGATCCCGCCGATATTTAATTCAGGAACATCCTCAACCGCAGCACCATCACCAGCCAGAAGGATTTCCCCCAACAGTGCGACTCGACCTTTGATGACCTGGATCCAGGTCCCACGTCCTTTACCAAGACCATGACTTACAGTCAGATCTTTTCTCAAAACTCCTCTGTAAACAAAGACATCCTGTTCAATTCTGGTTTCTCCGTTACCGCCTAGCGAAGAGCCTATCAACAGCATAGGATGTGAAATATCCGGTCTTGGCAAGGTAAGTTCGCTATAACCAGGCACCAGACCATTACGATCAGGCATAATCCAAACTTGAAGAAAATGTACCGGGCCTTTATCTGAGGCATTATATTCGCTGTGAAAAATGCCTCTCCCCGCAGTAATTTTCTGAAGAGAACCGCTAGCGATGATCGTTTGATGGCGCATGCTGTCGCGATGCCTGAGAGAACCATCAATAACATAGGTCAGGATCTCCATATCTTTATGCGCATGCATCCCAAAACCAGACCCTGGCGAAACAACATCTTCATTAATTACCCGTAATGACCGGTATCCCATATGTGAAGGGTCATGATAATCGGCAAATGAAAACGTATGCCGGCTGTCAAGCCAATCGTAATGAGACCGGCCGCGGTCAAATGAACGTCGTACACTTATATGATTTACCTGAGTGATTTTTGACATAGAACACCTCCGTTAAACTTTAGTCCATAAACCATACTTTAAATTACAGCGATTATTAAACTATGTTTGTCGATGTAAGCTTGTCGACTTACCTATGACAAACATTGAATAATCTGCATTTTTGGATTTTATCCAGAAATATGTTTATTAACCAAGGAGGTTTATATGTCGTGTGAAACAAACTCTAATTCGTGTTCTACACCATCTTCAAAACCATCATCAGAGTGTTCAGGTGATCATAAATCAGAGTGCTGCCCGATCACTGAAAAAGTACTAAATCCTGTTTGCGTCACTGAAATAGCCGTCAAGAAATTGGCCAAAGCGTTCCCTTATGCCGCACACAGCGTTATGGTCGATATCATGAAAGAAAAGATCAGAAAGTCCTGGGGCCCAAAAATGGAGAAAGAAGCTGATGCTTACTTGAAAGTCATGGAAGCCCAATGGTCTGCAGCAATGCAATCAACAATGTCCAGCTATGAACTACGACAGGACTTAAAAAAAATACTGACAGAGGGATGTAGCGACGTAAAGAAGTAGAACACTATTGCCTATTAAACCCGGATTTTGCACGCTTCTCATAATAGCGTCGAGATAATGCGCACTAAAAAGTGCGTGCAAAATCCCGGATACCCTTGCACCCTGGCCGACGGCAAGCCATCGGCCGGGCAGGGCCTTTAGGCCTTGGCTAACGTAAAACTCTCAAGTCGTTGGCAAGGCTGGAGTTTTATGAGCCAACCCCTTCGGGGCGAATTTTGCTAATGCAAAATTCGGGTTAAATAAAAGAGCCGCCAGATTAATCTGACGGCCTTTTTATTTAAAAATATACGAAGTGTTAGCGGCTGCCGCTGTCCTTGCGTTTTGAAAAACATTCCTTACAATACACCGGACGATCTCCCGTCGGCTTGAAAGGAACTTCAGTTTCTTTATTACAATCCCCGCAAACAGCCTTATGCATCTCTCGGGGACGTCCGTCGTATTTACCACCACCATTCTGAAAACCCATATTACCTCCACTTTTATTATTGTTAGCTTATGAGTATCATACGTCTTCGACGCATATACAACAAGATATTTATTTTATTTTCCTTCTTAAACGTGTGAAAGGAGCTTTCAGGGGCGGAACTATTCCAACAATCACCTTTACGGCTCTTCCTCCCAACGAACTTATGCTGGCCCAGGATCGACTTGAACTCATGCCCAGCCTACTGACGGCCAAGATTTCTCTACCTGATGTGCGAATGTTTCTAAGCGAGGGGAATCTACAGGATTAACATATCCGGAGAGAAAGGATAAAATCAGCCTGTAAACGCCAGAAAGTTTTGCCAAACTTCATCAGCATGTGTTGCGGGGTCAACTTTGGTATAGATCCTGGCTATATGTCCGTCAGGATTGATCAGAAATGAACGACGGGCAATACCCATAAACTCATTACCCATAAATGACTTCTTTACCCACACACCATAAAGATCAACAACCTCTTTTTGTTCATCGGAAAGCAAAAGAAAAGACAGTTTATACTTATCAGCAAATTTTCTATGACTGGAAACAGAGTCAGTACTAATGCCGACTACGTTGAGATCGGAATTCTTAAAATCTGGCAACCGCGATTGCAAAGAACACGCTTCAGCTGTACATCCCGGAGTATCGTCTTTAGGGTAAAAGTAAATAAGAAGCCATTGGCCTGCCCAATCAAGAATAGAGCGAACCTTTCCATCTTGATCTGGCAGTTCAAACGGAGGAGCCTTATCATTTTCTTTCAAAGACATCATTCACCTCGATATTTTCTAGCTATGAAAGGGCATTCATTACAATATTCTACGCGTGCCTCGACCGGCACTCTTAAAACCAGAATTACTGACGTTTTCCATGAGGCCAGATCAAGGCCCTTCTGGCCACAGGCATGAAACGATCGCGCATAGATTTAAAATATTTCTTTAAGATCATCCCTCCGTTAAACATCGCTAATTTCATAAACAGACCTCCAAGATTGAAGATACCACTATTCAAATCTAAGGATTTGTCGTTTAACAACAGAAAAGATTTCAACTAATTAAGATCTCTACACCTAGATCCAGGACCGAAACCACATGTGTTGTTGAAAATATCCCTGGCTGATAGGGAACCCCGTCAACAAGGGATACCAATACATGAACATCCCTGCCACCAAAGACATGTAGAGCACAACGGCACAGCGGCCCAAAATATGTGCACGCCATAACCTGACCGAAATCATCGCAATAGCTAACACAATAAAGGGCATTGCGTTATCGAAGTAATGGAA
>PEAR01000071.1 GCA_002753745.1 Candidatus Omnitrophota bacterium
GCGCTGGTGTGTTGCTTGACGGTAAAATGGCAGCCCTGGATCAGCCGGTTTCATTTGCCGTTTTTTGTTCTGGCGATGCCTTTGACGGTGGCGATCCTGGATAAACGGGTACCCCGGCCGGTTTTGACAATGGTGCTTGTTGCTGCCTTCCTGGCGGCTTTATATCCGATGGCCTGGAATAATACGCGGCGGCTGGTTTCTGAGAAGAATATTTTTACTTCTTCCCGGGAGCAGCAGTATTTTGCCCGGGACCGCGGGTGGTATATGACCGTTGCGCGGGTCGTTGGCGCCTTGAAGACGGCGGGTTGCCGCGATGTCGGGTTAAAATTCGGCAGTAATGAATGGGAATATCCCTGGCAGGTGATGCTGGGGTCGCAGACGCGCGTTGAGCAGGTGGGCGTTGTAGCTGTTCCGGCAGAGATCTCTTATCCTGACGGTCCCTTTGCCCCGTGCGCGGTGATCGACATGGTTTCGCCGGAAAAGCCCCGGGCCGCCGTTTTTAACGGGCAGCCGTTTGTGAAGGCGGGCGAAGGCCGTGAATTCGCGTTTTATGTGAGCCTTGATCTGGCGCGGAAAATGAGCGGACAACAATAACTTCAGGGAGTTAATGCGATGATTGTTTTTGCTTTTTTGCCGTTTATTTTCACACTGCTCGTGTGGCGCTGGATGGTGTTGCGGGGATTGGGCGCGCGGGAAGGGCTTCTGGCGGCCTATGTAGTCAGCGGCGGGCTTGTTGTTCTGTCGACAGAAATCCTTTCGCTGTTCCGAGGGCTGGATTTCTTTTTCCTGTTGACCTTCTGGTCGTTGTTGGTGGTCGCGATCAGCGCGCTGCTGTCGCGGCTTCCGGGAGCGTTGACATGGTCCCGACTTCCTGAGCTGAGCGTGCTTGACAAGATCCTGCTGGGATTATCGGCGTTTCTGGTGGTTGTGATCGGTTTTATCGGGTTGTACGCGCCGCCGAATACCTGGGATTCGATGACCTATCACATGGCGCGGGTGGGTTATTGGCAGCAGAATAACAGCGTGATGAATTATCCGACAAGCATTATGCGCCAGCTGGTGTTCACCCCGTTTGCTGAATATGTTATTTTACATCTTCAGATTTTAAGCGGCGACGATCGATTGGCGAACATGGTGCAGTGGTCGGCGATGGTTGTATCGGCGATAGGGGTTTCGTTGATCGCGCATTATCTTGGGGCGGTCCGGGCTGTTCAGATCGCGTCGGCGCTGATGGTCTTGACGCTGCCGATCGGGATTCTGGAGGGATCGAGCACGCAGAATGATTACGTGGTTGCCGGGCTGCTGGTTTGTGTTGTGTGTTTTGTTCTGAAATTTGTGACGGATTCCAAATACAGGTGGATATGGCTCACGGCGGGCAGCGCGGGACTGGCGGCTTTTACCAAACCGCTGGGCTTGTTGTATGCCGTGCCTGTGATTTTGATCGGGCTGTTCTTTTCAGGCGCGGATCTTCGCCGGAAATTTTTACTGTTGCTTCTTTCGGTTCTGGCGGTGGCGGCCGTCTCAGGGGCGTATTGTTTTCGGCTGACCCAGGTTGACCCGAATATGTTGACAGCCATGAAACAGGGCGCGAATGCCTCGATGGAAAAGCCCGGTGTGGCGGAAGTTCTTTCGAATATGTTGCGTAATACGTCGACCGAGCTGGCGCTGCCGTTGAAGGAATGGAATGCCGGTCTGGAAAGGGCCGTGATCCGCGCTCATCAGCTGATGAAGATTGATATTCTTGAGCCACGGACAACCGCCGGCTCACCGTATCGTCTCTGGTATTTTCTGGACGAAGATTATATGCCTAATCCCTGGCACATGCTGTTGATTCTGGCCGCGGCGGTATTGTTCTGGTTGGTGCCGAAGAAAGACCCGCTGTTGCGGTTCCTGGCGCTGGTCGTGGCGGCTCAGGCTTTGTTATTCTGGATGACGAACCGCTGGCACCCTTTTATCACCCGATACCATTTGCCGATGTTTGTGATGGCCATGCCTTTGATCGTGGTTATTTTTGACCGGACGCTGCCCCGAAAAGTTTTGATCGGGCTGGTGACGCTGGCGTTCCTGGCGGCGCTGCACCCTTTGGTGTTAAATAATACCCGACGGATATTTTCGGAGAAAAGCATGTTCCGTTTTTCCCGGGAACAAAATTATTTTATGAAGCATCCTGGGGAATATGAACTGGTTGGCCAGGTGTCGCAGATGATCAGCGGGATGGGCTGCCGCGATGTTGGGCTTAAGATAGGCGCGGATACCTGGGATTATACCTGGCGCGTGATGCTGGCGCCGGGAACCCGCATTGAACATGTCGGTGTTGACGGGGTGGCGGCCGGGTTCACTTACCCCAATGGAGAATTCCATCCTTGTTTTGTTGTGGATATGGTACCGGGCGATGATGCTGCCAGCACGGCGTTCAACGGTCGATCTTTTGTTAAAGCAGCCGGGACAAAAGGACTTGTCCTGTACATGGATGCGCAGTATAAGAAGTAATTATTTCTTTTGTTCGGCAAGCTGATCCAGCCGGCATTGGATCAGAATAAAATATGTTTCGATGGCCTGACCCCAGGTGATCTTTTTTCCCTGTGCGTGTGTTCTGGGGACATAGTCGATCGGTATTTCGTAAATTTCGATCTTCTTCGTCAGGAGCCGGGCGGTGATTTCGGTATCAAAGGAAAAGTTTTTTGAGGTCAGTTTAAGGCCGCTCAGAGCGGATTTTTTAAAGACTTTAAATCCGGTGTGAAAATCGGATATGCGGGTGTTGAACAGCAGGTTGATGGTTAATAGAGACATTTTATTGGCAATAAAATTGACCGGATGCATTTTATTCTCTTTACGCATGAACCGCGAGCCGTAAACGACGGGCTTGTTGTGTTTCAGGATCGGTTCCAGGAGTAAAGGGTACTGGCAGGGGTCGTATTCCAGGTCCGCGTCCTGGATGATGATAATATCGCCGAGCGCTTGTTTGAGGCCGGTCCGTACGGCTTCGGTTTTGCCGAGGTTTATGGCATGATCAAAGCGGCGGACCAAAGGATGGCGGTCGTAATCCTGCAGGAGTTCGGCGGTCTGGTCCCGGGACCCGTCATTGACCACAATAATCTCCCGCTCCAGGCCATCCGGCAGAGCGACGGCGATGACTTTGTCAAGAAGCGTAACGATCGTGGCTTCTTCGTTATATGCGGGAATGATAATGGAGAGCTTCATGAACGATCTCGAAAAATGTCGTAAATAACGTCACCCAGCTCATAATATACGGTCTTCTTTTGGAGTAAAGCAAATTTTCGAAGCAAATTCTTTGTTTCGGTCATTAAGGACGCTGAGATGAATAATAAAATATGGCAGAACCTTCACAATAAATTCCCCGGTCTGGGCCGCTTGTTCCATGGCTTGTCTGTTTTTAAGGGGCATACGCCGGTTTCGCCGCGCTTCATTCTTCTTTTCTTGACGTATAAGTGCAACTTGAATTGTCCGTTCTGTATTCAGAGCCGCGAGGAGTCCGCGGAGCATCCGGACATGACGCTCGATGATGCCCGCCTGATCGCGGCTAATATTTCAAGGTCGTTTCATTCCAAGCCCCGGATACACCTTTTCGGGGGAGAGCCGACGGTCAATAAAGATTTTCTCAAGATCCTGAAATTATTCTCGGACAGCGGGTTTCATCTTTCCCTGACCACAAACGGGTTGAAGGTTAAGGAGATCATTAAGGATCTTGCGGCCTGCCGGGGTCTGAAAGAGATCAATCTTTCGTTGAATACGTTAACGTTCGACAGCTATCTTTCAACGATACAGTTATTGCGGAAACACTTTGCCGGGAGAAAGGTTGCGATCAATTTAAATTGTCCGGTCAATGCCTCGAATCAGGGACTGCTCGCGGGGATCGCGGCCCGGTTTCGGGACAGCGGCGCTGATCTGGTTTCCTTTCAGCATGCCCTGTTCATTGAGCCGGGAAAGAATGACCTGGATGCTGCAAGGATCGCAACGCAGGTGGAGATGATCAATTTAAGCCGCAAGCCGATTCCGGTTTTGTTCAGTCCGAATATTTTATCCCGGGATATTAAGAGTTATTACAGAGATCCGGCCTTTCCCGTTGTCAACAAATGTATCGTGTCATGGCTGGGGCTTTTCATTCATCCTGATGGCGATGTTTTTACCTGTGTGGGCATGGATGTTAAGATGGGCAACGCTAAAAAAGAAGAGCTTAAAGGGATTTGGAATAGTGTCAGATACAAGAAATTCAGGCATGCGGTTATTAAGGACGGCGTTTCTCACCCCAAGTGTCAGCGCTGCTGTCACCGACAATATTATTAATCATTACTTGGCGGCGTTTTCATGGATATTCGTATTTCAAAAGAGATTATGGAGCAAGAAACCGATGTTTCCCAGGAGCGCAACATTTACGCGCATCCTGATCCGATCGCCCGGGACGGTTTTTGGCAGCGGTTGGAAAGACTTGACGGTTTTTTGCGGGCTTATGCCAAACCGCAGGATCGTGTCCTGGATTTTGGCGGCGGCAGCGGGGCCTTTGTGCTCGGTCTCAGCCGGTTTTTCAACAGAACCGATATTATCGACATGGATATTTCGGACGCCCGCAGTCTGGTCGACCATTTTCGGATCACGAATATCAATTTGATCCAGGGCGATATCCGTCAAATCAGCCCGGGGGAGCCTTATGACCATATTATTGCGGCAGATGTTCTGGAGCATTTTCAGGATCTGAGGGTGCCGCTGGATTTTCTTAAAAAGAACCTGTCGGCAGGCGGATTGCTTTTTATATCAGTGCCCACTGAAAACTGGGTGTATAATCTAGTGCGGGTAGTAGGCCGCAAGACCAAACCCCTGGAGCATTACCACAGCGCGGCCGTGATCATCGATTTTCTGCGGCAGAACGGTTTTCAGGTCATCCGCCGGGAATTTGCCCCCCGTTATCTGGTAAATATCCCCCTGTTTGAGATCTGCGTTTTCAGGCGTTCGTGATATTTACAGCCTTTGCGCGGTATTTGGGAGCAGGATAAAAAGTAGTTGCTTTTCAGGGGTCTTGGGCATAAAATACCCGCCTTTACAGCATAAAAATGTGATAAAAGCATATCGGAGTTTTTCCCATGAGCAGAGGCGGTTTACCATCCAAACAGGGGCTGTATGACCCCCAATTTGAACATGACGCGTGCGGTGTCGGCTTTGTGGCTGATATTAAAGGCCGCAAATCCCACGATATTGTCCGTCAGGGCATCAAGGTCCTTGAAAACCTGACCCATCGCGGCGCGTGCGGCTGTGACCCGTTGACCGGGGATGGGGCCGGGATCTTGCTGCAAATGCCGGATGCGTTTTTACGGAAGGTGGCGAAGATTGACAGTATTGAGCTTCCGGCGGCGGGTGATTATGCCTGCGGGAATGTTTTTCTGCCGGTGGAACCTCAGTCACGCAATATTATTGAGGAATGGGTGGAGCAGATCGTTCATGAGGAAGGTCAGCAGTTTCTGGGCTGGCGCGCGATCCCGCATGATGACCGGCATGTCGGTAAAGTAGCCCATTCAGTCCAGCCCGAGATGCGCCAGCTTTTTATCGGCCGTGGCACAGATACAACATCTGAAGAATTTGAACGCAAATTGTATGTGATGCGCAAGCGCTGCTGGACCAAGGTGCATACCTCCACCGTCCATGACCGCAGCTTTTTTTATATGTGTAGTTTGTCGTCGAAGACGATCGTTTATAAAGGCCAGTTCATGGCGGAACAGCTGGGGCCGTTTTTTGCCGACCTCTCTGACCCTGACATGACCTCCGCGCTGGCGCTGGTCCATTCCCGTTACAGCACCAATACGTTCCCGACCTGGTCGCTGGCGCATCCGTACCGCATGATGGCGCATAACGGCGAGATCAATACCCTGCGCGGCAATCTGAACTGGATGCGCGCGCGCGAAGCGCAGATGGCGAACGCTTTATTCGGCAATGATGTGAAAAAAATTCATCCGATCGTCGGGCCTTTTGGCAGCGATTCAGCATCGTTCGATAATGCGCTGGAGCTCTTGGTCATGGCCGGCCGGTCGCTGCCGCACGCGATCCTGATGATGGTCCCTGAAGCCTGGGTGGGCGATGAGGCGATCAATGAGGAGAAGAAAGCTTTTTATGAATATCATTCCCTGTTGATGGAACCTTGGGATGGTCCGGCGTGCATTGCGTTTACCGACGGCAGTTATATCGGCGCGGTGCTGGACCGTAACGGCCTTCGTCCGTCGAGATATACGATTACCAAAGACGGTTTGGTCGTTATGGCTTCCGAGACCGGCGTGTTGCCTATCGAGCCCGAGCGGGTAGCCCAAAAGGGCCGTCTGCAGCCCGGCAAGATGTTTTTGATCGATACGGTCGCCGGCCGTATTATCGATGATAAGGAAATTAAAGAGACCTACGCCCGGCGCAAGCCCTACGGCCAGTGGTTGAAAGATAATATCGTTGATATTAAAGACCTGCCCGAACCCCGCAAGGTGGCCGGGCTTAATGAAAAAACGCTGCTGGAGCGCCAGCGCGCGTTCGGTTATACGCAGGAAGATCTTAAGATCGTTTTGAAGGCAATGGTTGAGAACGGTGAAGAGGCCACGGGGTCCATGGGCGCTGATAATCCGGTGGCCGTGCTTTCCAACCGTCCGCAGCTTCTGTTTAATTACTTTAAACAGCTTTTCGCCCAGGTCACCAATCCGCCGGTCGATGCGATCCGTGAAGAGATCGTTATGGCGGAGAATGTTTATCTGGGTTCTGAAGGCAATGTCCTGGCGGAAACGCCCGAGCATGCCCGGCGCCTGCGCCTGCCGCGCCCGATCTTGACCAATAAGGAACTTGAGCAGATTGCTCATGTGAACCTGCCGGGCCTGAAAGCCGCGACATTACCAATCCTTTTCAGCAAAGCCGACGGCGTTAATGCCCTGGCCGCGGCCATGGACGACCTTTTTGTCCGGGCAGATAAAGCGATCGCTGACGGGGTGAATATTCTGGTTCTTTCCGACCAGGATATGAGCGCCGCCAATGTGGCTATCCCGTCATTGCTGGCTTGCGCCGGATTGCATCATCATTTGATCCGCAAGGGTATGCGCACGAAAGTGTCGCTGGTGCTGGAAACCGGCGAAGCGCGTGAAATGCATCATTTCGCGGTGCTGATCGGCTATGGCGCGAACGCCATTAATCCTTATCTGGCTTTTGAGACGATTGAAAATGAGGTCAAGAAGGGGAATTTCAAGGGGCCGGATCCGGATTACTATCATGCTGAAAAGAATTATATCAAGGCCACGCGTAAGGGGCTGTTCAAGGTCATTTCGAAAATGGGGATCTCGACCATTCAGTCGTATTGCGGCGCGCAGATCTTCGAGGCGGTTGGTCTTGGCGAGGATTTGATCGAGAAGTATTTTACGGCGACTCCTTCCAGGATCGGCGGTATTGAGATCGAGACTGTGGCGGAGGAAACGCTGCGTCGTCATGCCCAGGCATACCCGGCATTTGCCACGGATGATCATCTGCTCGATGAGGGCGGCTGGTATCACTGGCGTCAAGACGGAGAATTCCACCAGATCAATCCCGAGGTGATCGCGACCCTCCAACAGGCGGTGCGGGCGAACGATTATCAGTTATTCAAGAAATTTTCCAGGATCGTTAACGAGAACGAGCAGACGATCCCCAATATTCGCGGGCTGATGCGGTTTAAAAAGGGTCAGCCTGTCCCGCTGGCGGAAGTTGAGCCGGTCAGCGCCATCGTCAAGCGTTTTGCGACGGGCGCCATGAGTTACGGGTCTATTTCTAAAGAAGCGCATGAAACGCTGGCCATTGCCATGAACCGGCTGGGCGGGTTTTCCAATACCGGCGAGGGCGGCGAAGATCCGGCCCGCTTTACGAAAGATCCCAATGGTGATAACCGCCGCAGCCGCATCAAGCAGGTGGCGCAGGGACGTTTCGGGGTTAACATTGAATATCTGGTCAATGCTGACCAGATGCAGATCAAGATGGCACAGGGAGCCAAGCCCGGCGAGGGCGGACAGCTTCCCGGCCATAAGGTCACGGCCGAGATCGCCAAGACCCGCGGCACAACGGCCGGGGTCCAGCTGATCTCTCCGCCGCCGCATCATGATATTTATTCGATCGAGGATCTGGCACAGCTGATCCATGACCTCAAGAATGCCAATCCGCGGGCGGATGTCAGTGTCAAACTGGTGTCTGAAGTCGGGGTTGGTACGGTGGCGGCCGGTGTTTCCAAGGGCAAAGCCGATCACGTGCTTATTTCAGGGTATGATGGCGGCACGGGAGCTTCCCCGCAGACGTCGATTAAACATGCCGGATTGCCGATGGAATTGGGGCTGGCGGAAACACAGCAGGTTTTGGTCATGAATGATTTGCGCGGCCGGATCCGTGTCCAGGCGGACGGGCAGCTGAAGACCGGGCGGGATGTGGTCATTACTGCCATGCTGGGTGCTGACGAGTTTGGTTTTTCAACGATCGCTCTGGTGACCCTCGGGTGCATCATGCTGCGCAAATGCCATCTGGATGCCTGTTCTGTCGGTATTGCGACGCAGGATCCGCTTCTGCGGGCGAATTTTGCCGGCAAGCCGGAGTATGTTGTGAGCTTTTTTACTTTTCTGGCCGAGGAGATTCGAGAGCTGATGGCCGAACTGGGTTTCAGGAAATTCGAGGATATGGTCGGCCGGGTGGATATGCTCGAAACAAAAGATGTTATTCATCATTGGAAGCTGAAGGGCATTGACCTGTCAAATATTTTGCATCGGGCCGACGTGTCGAAGGCTATCCCGATCCATCATTGTTCCCGTCAGGAACATGGGCTGGAGAAGGCGCTGGATAATGAACTGATCGAAAAGTGCCGGGGCGCGATCGAGACCAAGACGCCCGTCAGGTTTGCGATGAAGGTCGGGAATGTTAACCGGACGGTGGGTACGATGTTGAGCTCGACTATTGCCCGTCGTTACGGGTTGGCCGGTCTGGCGGAAGAAACGATCCACGTTGACTTTAACGGCTCAGCCGGCCAGAGTTTCGGGGCGTTCCTTTCCCGGGGCGTGACCTTTGAGCTGGAGGGAGACACCAACGATTATGTCGGTAAAGGCTTATCCGGCGGGCGCATCATTGTTTATCCCTCAAAGAAATCTTCGCTGGTCGCGGAAGATAATATTCTCGTTGGTAATGTGGTCCTTTACGGGGCGATCAGCGGCGAGGCGTATTTTCGCGGAATGGCCGGTGAGCGTTTTTGCGTGCGTAATTCCGGCGGGTATGCGGTGGTGGAAGGCGTTGGCGATCACGGTTGTGAATATATGACCGGCGGCCGCGTGGTTGTTTTAGGGCCCACCGGCCGTAATTATGCGGCGGGCATGTCGGGCGGGATCAGCTATGTGTGGGATACGGCCGGGAATTTTGCCAGCCGCTGCAATCCGGGAATGGTCGATCTTTTTCCGGTCAAGGACACGGCGGATATCGCGGAGCTTAAGGGAATGATTGAGCGTCACCTGAAATATACCGGGAGCGCGGTAGCCAAAAAGATCCTTGAACAGTGGGATACGGCCCTGCCGCAGTTCGTTAAAGTTTATCCGCGTGATTTCCGCCGGGCGGTTGAAAAGTTACAGCAAGCGGCGGAAAAGAAATAAAAAAGGGCGGCCACAGGGGGCCGCCCGTACGTGCATGTAGGGGCGGATGGCGTCCGCCCTTTAAAGCACGATGCATGTAGTGGCCGGCCCCTGTGCCGGCCAGATTAGAAAATTTTTAGGAAATAATCATATGGGCGAAGTTAAAGGATTCCTTAAGTATAAGCGTGAAGAATACTCCAAAGAACCGGTGAGCACCCGGGTCAAGCACTGGAAAGAGTTTATCAAGCTTCCGGATGAGAACGGCCTCAAGGAGCAGGGCGGCCGCTGCATGGACTGCGGCGTTCCGTTTTGCCAGTGGGGTTGTCCGATCGGTAATATCATTCCCTCCTGGAATGACCTGGTTAACAAGGGGCAGTGGAAAGACGCGATCGCCCGCCTGCATAAAACGAATAATTTTCCGGAATTCACCGGCAGGGTTTGCCCGGCGCCGTGCGAGAATTCCTGTACCCTGGCTATTAATAATCCGGCGGTTACGATCAAGAATATCGAGTTGGCGATCATTGAGCGTGCTTATCAGGAAGGCTGGATCAAGCCTCAGCCGCCCCTGAAACGTCTGAACAAAAAAGTAGCGGTTATTGGTTCGGGGCCGGCCGGCCTCGCCTGTGCCGATCAGCTTAATAAAAAGGGTTATAACGTTACGGTTTACGAGAAGAATGAAACTGTTGGCGGTCTGTTGACGCTGGGAATACCTAACTTTAAGCTTGAAAAAGAAGTCGTTGCCCGCCGTGTCGAGCGGATGGAGCAGGAAGGTGTTGTTTTTAAGACCGGCGTTAATGTCGGCGTGACGGTCGATCCCAATGATCTGCGCAAACAGTTTGATGCGCTGGTGTTGTGCGGTGGTGCCGAACTGCCGAGAGATCTTTCGATCCCCGGCCGGGAACTCAAGGGTGTTTATTTTGCGATGCAGTATCTGACGCAGAAAACACGTTTGCTGATGGGAACCAAGGTTGATGCCAAAGATTTGATCGATGCCAAGGGTAAGAAAGTCGTGGTGCTTGGCGGCGGTGATACGGGTTCGGATTGTGTGGGCACGTCCAACCGCCTTGGCGCGGCCTCGGTGCAGCAGTTTGAGTTGTTGTCCAGGCCGCCGGCGGTGCGGGCGGGTGATAATCCGTGGCCGTCCTGGGCGTTTGTGCTGCGCACGTCCACGTCGCATGAGGAAGGCTGCGAGCGCGACTACAATATTCTTACCAAGAAGTTCTCGGGCGATGAAAAAGGTAATGTGAAAAAGATTCATGCCGTCCGACTGGACTGGTCGACGAAAGATGCTAATGGCCGGCCGGTAATGAAGGAAGTACCGGGATCGGAATTTGAGATCGAATGCGATCTGGTTTTTCTGGCCATGGGGTTCCTGGGTCCGGTCAAGGGCGGTTTGCTGGAAAAGCTCGGTGTTGAGCTTGATCAGCGCGGGAATGTCAAGGCGGGTGCCGGCAAGATGACTTCCGTGCCGGGTGTGTTTACGGCGGGTGATATGACCCGCGGGCAGTCGCTGGTCGTTTGGGCGATCCATGAAGGCCGCGCCGCCGCGGAAGGCGTGCATCAATATTTATTGAAATAAGGGCGGCCACAGGGGGCCGCCCGTACGTGCATGTAGGGGCCGGCCCCCGTGCCGGCCCCATAATAAGGAGAAAAAATGAAAAAGTTCATGGCCGTTATGTTGATCGCGGGATTGATGTTTGCTGGTTGCGCCAAGAAAGAAGAAGTTGCCGTTACAGGAAATAATCCGGCAGCTAAAAAAATGCTGGTGGAGGGAACGGTTTATCTTAAGCAGGGAGATATCAAGAATGCGGTCGGCAGTTTTGCGGCGGCGATCAAGCTGGCCCCGGAAGATTTTGAGGGGTATTTCATGCTCAGTGAGACGTTTGTGCACTTGAAGCAGTATCCCCAG
>PEAR01000072.1 GCA_002753745.1 Candidatus Omnitrophota bacterium
GACCATGAAGCGATCCGGCAGATCATTCAAGATGAAAATGACCGCATTCGTCATCCTGATCATCTCCGACCCTTAAGCCGCGAAAATTGGGTCAATGGCCACCGCTGGGCGCAACCGTCTTTCCCCGACGAAGCCTCCTGGCGCGCGCATTATGAGAAGTTGTTTGTTGGCATCTTTGCTGCCGGCGCTGATCCTCTCGCTCTCGACATTCATTTACGGCATATTCGTTCCTGTGAAAATCAGACTGTTCCCGCGGTTTGGCGCGCGGCCTGGGAGAAGATGACGCGCCCGGGTGAGGCCCGGGTGGCGCCGGTGGTGCAGTTTTTGCGGGAAACACCGTATTTGGCAAAAGCCATTCAGGAGGGGCGTGCCGTTCCGCCGCGCGCGGTGCATTTTAACCCGAGTAATGTTTGCAATAATCACTGTGAGGCCTGCATCGGCGAGCAGATTAACCGCACATGGGGCTGTCCCCTGGCCGGTCTTCGTCCGCGGCACATCATGACCATTCCGGAAATTGATCAGATCATCGATTCCCTGCAGGCGTATAACATAAAGTTCCCGCCGCCAGAGCGCACACAATATGCCTTATTTTCCGGCCATGACGGCGAGCCGTTGATAAGCGAGGCGACTCTGCACGGGATGGGGAGGCTGGTTGATGCCGATTATGAAGTGTCGCTGATCTCAAACGGCCGGCTGATCAATGAAGCGGTGGCGACAGCGTTGGCCAGGATACGGTTTGTCTATATAAGTTTGTACGGAGGATCGTCGGCGAGCTATGCCCGTGCCTCCCGGGTTGAAGCGGATGTGTTTGAGTCAGTCATGACTAATCTCGCGCTTCTGGTGCAGGCCAGGGAACGGGGGCGCCGGCAGGGACGTCCGGGGCCGAGCCTGGACGCCGGGTATTTATTGTGTCCGGACAATGTCCGCGAGGCGCCTGCGCTGGCGGCCCGTCTGCGGGACATGGGCATGGATTCTATCCGTTTTAAACCGCCGATGGAGGCGCAGGCGAGCGGGTTCTCCAAAAGTGAATTGTCGGCGTGTTATGAGGAGTTGAAGGCCGTTGAGGCGGCCTATAAAGATGATCCGCAGTTTAAGGTGTATGTCATGTTTGATGCTGATGAAGCCGGGGACTTGCAAGGCAACCGTTTTGCGACATGTTATTCTTACGCCATGTCGGCGGTGATCGGCCCGGACCTTGATGTTTACCGCTGCGCGCATTGCTGTTCGGCGAAGGATCTGTCTTTCGGGAATCTGCGTCGGCAGTCTTTTGAAGAGGTCTGGAGCGGTTCCGGCCGCTGGGGGACAATGAAGGCCCTGGTTCCGTCGAGAGACTGCCCGGTGTGCCCGCACCGCGCCGGCCGGGTGAACACTTTATTCTCCTTTGCCGGGGATAATCCAGGTTTTTGGGAATGGGTCAACCCGCATTAAAATCCGGCGCCCGGAAGGCCTTTGCGTTCCCTGGCTTCGTTGATCTGTCCCTGGATCTTCGGATAGGCTTTCAGGACTTTAGCGATAAAGCCCGGATCTTTTTCCAGTTCCTTGATCGTCGGATTTGACATGATAGCCGTAAAGTTCCGGTCCTTGATGGCCTGTACAGCGGCGGGGTCGTTGATCAGCTTCTGGACCCGGGGATCGTTGATGACCGTCTGGATCTCATCTTGCGAGGAGAGGGTTTTGTTATCCTCTTCACTCATGCTGCACATGTCGTTGAGGCAGCTTTTGGTCGGCGGCGATGACGGGAGCAGGTTTTTTTTGGCCAGGATGGGCTTGATGAGCGCGAGTGTCGCTGACCGCTGGACGTCCCGGCCCGCGTTTTCCAGTTCGAACTTCTCAAAAGGGAAGAAAGACAGGAAGCCGACGAGCGCGCCGACGACGATGATCCCCCACGACAGGCTGAGCAGCTGCCCGCTCAGCCGGCTGAGCAGGGATAGCTGCGGATCGACATAAGGATTGAATCGTTCCCGAAGGATCCGGTTAATGAGCCAGCAGATCAAAAACGGCGTGATGATCCCGATGATCCAGCCGCCGCGAAAATCGTGGCTGAGCAGGTAGTATCCGCAGCCGAGTCCCAGGCCCAGCAGAAAAGAAACCGGCCCCGCCAATGAGCGCATGAATCCCTGGTAGGTCCCGTTGGCGGCCATGATGACCAGAAAGATGATAGCGATAATGTCGGTGACGGCCATGTTATCCGGCCATGCCTTGAACGTGCAGGATGTAAACAAGAATAAGGAAGATGAAGACCACGAGCGGGATCCCCAGCGCCACCATGACCGGCCAGGGATAGAATTCAATTTTAAAGCGGCGTTTTTGCTGGAGTTCTTTCAGCTTTTTGTATTCATCGATGGTCAGCTTTTCATGCGGTTTTTTAGTGGCCATGATTGAATTATACATAGGAAAACAAGAATAATGCGAAATTTTAAAATTTTATTCAACACCGGGTTGCATTGCGAAGATTTCATGGTATACTTGTAATGTTTGGTGAATCGTCATCTTGATACAAACCATTGGAAATAAACGTTTTCCGAGCTTAAAAACAACGAATTCGTGTTGCTGTTTCCGGGGAACGCCAGGTTAAGATCTTATTAAAAATAGTTCAGAAAGTCCT
Source organism: Candidatus Omnitrophota bacterium (assembly GCA_002753745.1). Taxonomy (GTDB): domain Bacteria; phylum Omnitrophota; class Gorgyraeia; order Zapsychrales; family Fredricksoniimonadaceae. The sequence goes on from PEAR01000072.1 coordinate 2,606, forward strand.
TGAAGACACACGATCCAGGGCGTAGGATATACACATGATCAACAGTTGCGAAAACAAAAGAAAAGCGCCCCGTTTTGATTGCTATGTGCCGGTAGACGGCAAGGAAGGCGCTGTTTTTTCCAACACTAAAACAGTCGATATCAGCCGTGACGGTATCGGTTTCCTTTCCAATCATTCTGTTCCTCTTAATGAACGCATTGCCATTGAACTCGCGCTTAAGCCTGATACTGAACCGGTGCTGGTGATCGGCCAGGTCAAGTGGGTGCGTAAAGTCGCGGATTCGAACCAGTACCGGATCGGCCTCACATTTTCTGATATTATCGACGGGTCTAAAGATTTTCTGGATGAGTCCCTGTCAAAACGTTTCCCCAGCCGCGATAAAGCTTAATAAGGGTTTGTTATGGCCAGTCTAGAACGCCGCCTCTTCGAACGTTTTGAAGCCAGGTTCCCCACGCGTTTTCGCGACACGTCCATCGACTACGGCACCGATGTTTTTCTAAAAGACGCTTCCGGTACCGGCGCGCGCATTACCACGCGCCAGAAAATGTTCATCGACGATGTTGTTTCCCTTGAAGTCAAGATGCCCGACGGGCTTGAGCCGGTGGTGCTTAACGGCCGTGTGCGCTGGGTGCATCAGCTGATGGCCGAAGTCTGGGAAGTCGGCGTCGAATTCCACCGTGTCGATTTCATGCGCATGCACCGCCTCGTCCGCTACGCCCTCTCCGCGCAGAATAATTAATTATCCCCTAATTTAACCACGAACGAAAAGTCTTCTGCTGGTTATGGTTATGCCAAATCGGGAAAACGCTTTCTCGGAATTCGTTGTAACCACTTGATATTAAGCATTTTATATTGCAAACTTATATACGGAGGCAGGGCGTATATGGGTGGTTTTGTTGTCTCAATACATTGGCGCAAGGTGACGTGTATTTTGGTCCTGGTCTGTTTTCTGACTACGGGCTTGAATATTCCTATGGCCAGGTCGCAGTCAGTGGCGGCTTTGCCCTCGCCTGGGCAGATGGTGGCCTTAAGCCCATCATTTAATCCTCCCATGCTCAAAGGCATCAAAGTTTATCCTGATAATCCATTCAAGATGGACTTTATGTTGGATAAGGGGGATGATCTCCTTACGCCCACCTCTCAAGCAGTGAATGTGAAAGCACCCCAGGTCTCAACCCCATCGACAACCGCCGATGCGCAACGTCTTATCAAATACTTCCTCGCCGCCCTGACCACGCCCGAGCATGATCTGTGGGTCAACTTAAGCCCTTACGAAAAAGACCGCATCGTCACCGACGCTTTCGGCCAAACCGAAATGGGCCGCGACCTTCTGGCGCAGGATTACATGCTAAAACAAATCACCGCGTCGGTCATTTATCCGGAAGGCGAGACCGGCAAAAAGTTTTGGGCCGAAGTTTACAAACAGGCCCAGGAGAAATTCGGCACCACCGACATCCCCGTTGACGCCTTCAACAAAGTCTGGATCATCCCCGACAAGGCTGACGTCTACGAAAACACCCCGGCCGCCACAGCCTATATCATTTCCAGTCATCTTAAAGTCATGCTGGAGACGGATTATTTAGCTAGTAACCTCCTCCCTCCCGGGGAGGGGGAAAGTTTGGGGAAAAAATCCTTTTCCCCCTCCCCGGGAGGGCAAAGGTTTCCGCAAATCATGCGCGACATCATCATCCCCATCCTCGAAAAAGAAATCAACGAAGGTCAGAACTTCGCTCAGTTGCGTCAGGTCTATCAATCACTTATTTTGGCAACGTGGTACAAAAAGAAAATCAAAGCCAGCCTCTTGTCACAAGTTTACGCCGACAAAAATAAAATTTCAGGAACAGAGTATACACAAAGTGTCATTGAAACCCCTGTTGATCCCTCAATGCTCACCCGGGGACATGTCGCCCCCGAAGGGGGCGCCGTGTCCCCAGGCACGTTGCCAACCCCTCAATCATCAAATGTGAAAGCGCCCCAGGGTGACCCCCTAACGACGCTCCCTCGCGATCCCGAATTGATTTGGCAGCGTTACGTCGACGCCTTCAAGCAGGGCGCCTATAACTACATTAAAGAAGAGCAAGACCCGCTGACCCGGGAGGTCATCCCGCGCAAGTATTTTTCCGGCGGTGCCAACTTTAATGCCGCCCGGATGGACCAGGCCATGACGTTTTCCCATGATGCCGCCATGCTGGGGCTGGGCAAGAAAGGTTTAAGCGTGATCGCTGTCATGCTGGCCGTGGCGGGGACGGCTTTGTATTTTAAAGCGCCGCCGCGTACGGTTGAGATCGCGCCGCCAGCGCCGGAGGCGGCTGTCGAGCCTTCGGCAACCAATGCCGTGGCTGTTCAGCACGAGGAGAAAATGCCCTATCAAGGGGTGAATGGTTTTGTTCACGCGATCCTGAATGCCGGAGACACCACCAATCTTTTTAAGAATCTGAAGATCGACATTGAGGGAAAAGACTGGTCAACACCTGAGGGGGCAAAAGATCTTTTGAGTTTGTTCAATGCCGGCCTTGGCCTTCAACTGGATGAGCAGAGTTTTAAGTATCTTCTCAGTGATTACGACCATGTTCGTTATGAATTTTTTATCATGAAGGAGCGTCTGGACATTAGTTTTGACGACGACTTTAACGCTTTTGCCAAAGAGTTCCCTCTCTTGAATGGTGCGGTGATGTATGACCGGAAAGGTTTCGATGCCTGGATGGATTTTGTGTTGATGATCCACCATCTGACCAGTATCGACTTTGCCCGGCGGTATCAGGATGTTAAGCGTTTGTTTGGCCAGGAGGCTTTGGGTAAGGCGTGGGTTGAATATTTTCATGCCAACGAGGGTAAAGAAGCGCATTATTTCACGATGCTGGGGAAATTGATTAATTTAACCGATCAGTATGACGCGGATGTTCATGAGATCATGCAGTTGTGCTTGAAGATGCATCCAACCAATGGAGTTTTTGAAAAACAGGACGTGGCGTTATTTCTTTTGAAAGTAGCTGGTTATGATCGTGACACGGTTGAGAGGTTTATCGAGCGCGCTAAAAGAGGATTAAGCTTTACAATGCCAGTTACATACGCTCTACAGAAGCCCGAGTTTCAGGAGGTATATCGGTTTACAGCAGGTTTGGATTTAAGAGGGCTGATGTTGTGGAAACCGTTGATTACGGTGGAGCTATTGAATGATTGTTATGGTCCAAATTCGCCAGACTACTATGTTAAACATTTAAATGAGGTTTTTCCAAATGCTGAAACATTGACGGATAAAGAATTGAAGGTCTTGTTAAAAGTTGAATTAAAATATGAGGGTCATTACCTATTAGAAAAAATGAGTTTTGCTGAGCGTCTTCAGTTTATCCGTGATGATGACGCCGTGCTGAAGGTTGATATTAAAGATTTGTTTCCGGAGTATTCTGTTTTTACACCGTTGACGATCGAAATGCTTCAGAGAAGCAAAGAAAAGGTATTAGAAAGAAAGTTGTTCAACACGAGTGACCGATTCGAAAGAAAGATTGCGAGCATGAATCGTCGGAACGAGGAAGAGGTAGAGACCCATCTGCGGGCAACAATCATTGAGTTCCTGAAAGTTTCTCATGATGAGTATTTTTTGTCCCGGCAATCAGGCAACAGTGACGAGTTAAAAGATTTGCGTGTAAAATATCGAACATTGCAGGATCAGGTTGTCAGTGAACGATTTCATGCCGATATGGGTCGGATCGAGCGGTTACTGGCGCCGCATTTGGAAAGTATTAATCAGCTGATGAACGGGCCATCCGATGACTCTGGGTATGGGCTCGATGTTCTTGGTTCTTCTGTCGACGCGCCAGTTAAAGATCAGCCGGCAACGTCAACGCTGAACAAGCCGGCGCCTGCTCCGCAAGAAGTGACACCTGAGCCGGAGCAAGCTGTGCCCACGCCGCAGGGCCCGGAGAGCGTGCCGCCACCCAGCGAGGAGCAGCCGCAACAAGCCGTCCCGCCAGCATCTGAAGTTCCGAATGCCGAGGGTGACGGGCAGGTCCAGTCACCGGTGGAGGCGCCCATGGGTCCGGAGGCGGTTGCATCTGTTCAAAGCGCCCCCAAAATAGCGAACGATATCCTCACTGCTGCGGATATGATAGCGAAAGGCAAAATGGAAGCTGGTACCGATGAAACGGGTGTACTGCTAACGTTTGATGACCGTCTCGGCGTCAACGTGACCAAGGGAAGTGTCGCGGCGGTCTTTTATTATCAGGCTGTCAACGGCAATGCCGTGGTCACGCAGGAGCTAAAACTGGACGATAAGAGTATCCCGTATCTCAACACCGTCGTCACCCAACGTCTCCAAACCGGCCCGGCCTCGGTGAATCATTCCCAGACGCCTGAAGGCGTTCTTGTACCTGGAACGCTTGAGAATGGCAAGTTAAAAGGCGGTATCGACTTTAATCCGAACAACATGGATATGCACCTTCAGAATAACGGCGGCGCGATCACCGTTGATGTTGACCCCGCCATGCTCCAGCAGCTGCAAAACGCCCCGGGTTTTGTTCCGGTCATCATCTCAACGCGTCCTCTGGACAGTCTGTCGGCCTTTTTAGGTTTGAGCAATGTGGTGAAGTAATGTGCGTTGATATTTACAAATTGATAATCGAAAAGAACGATGCTAAACTGAATTTTTATTAACATATGAAAGAAATATTTTATGCCGATTATTAGTCAGTTTTTTGGAGTGGCGATATACATCTTTTGGCGCGAGCACGATCCGGCACATTTTCATGCCCGTTATGGTGAAGATGAAGTTATCGTCGAAATTGAGAGCGGAAAAGTGCTGGGCAAAATGTCGCCGCGAGCTTTATCGTTGGTACAGGAGTGGCGGCAGATTCATCAGGATGAATTAAGAAAAGAATGGGAACTGGCAAAGAGCAAGAAGCAATTATTTCCGATCAAGCCATTGGAGTAGAAGCATGATTTTGCATGTTACTGATGTTAAATATCTTCATGACTACACACTTTACGTTCGTTTTAATGACGGAGCTGCGGGGGAGGTTGATCTTTCGGCTGAGCTTGAAGGTGAAGTTTTTGGTGCGTTGAAGGATGTGTCTTTGTTTAAGATGGTCAACGTAGATCCGTTAATGCAGACGATCGTTTGGGCTAATGGCGCGGATTTGGCTCCCGAGTTCTTGTATGATCATTTGCGCATTTCGATTTAAGAAAAATCCTTGTTCCAATTCCTGCCGCAGGATAGAATAACCCTTCATCTTTATTAACCTTAAAAAACTTATATCATTATGCCTGCAGAAAACAGTTTCTATTCGTTCCTTCCCGACGGGATATCTTTTCGTTCCACCAGGGCCATGGGCTCACGGCTGACCTATGCGCCGCTGTGCGGGGTGGATGGTCTGGGGATCAAGTCCGCGATCACGCCTTTTTTGAGCGGGGATATCAAGATCGACAAACTTTCCTATATTAATAAGCCGGCGTCGCGTGAAGATCTGCGTTCGCCGTCCCGTAATTTGTTTGTTGCGGTCGAAGGCAAAGGATTTGTTTCGTTTGCCGGGGAGCCGCTGGCGACGGATTATGTTGAGGCCGGGCAGTTGTGGCACAAGGTGGTGCGCCGCGCGCCGGCGCTCGGGCTTGAGCTCGAAGCGCTCAGCTTCGTGCCGGTTTCCGGGGAGAAGCTGGAGCTGACGCTGTTTACCGTGCGCAATATTTCTGCGGTGCCGGTAACCGTTACGCCCACCACGGCCTTTACGCTCTTCGGCCGCGCCCTGGCCAACAAGCACGACCATGAGCATGTCACCGCCCTGTTGAACCGGATCGAGCAGTGCCCCGAGGGGGTTGTTGTTGCCCCGACGATGGCCTTTAACGAGGAGGGCCATAAGCCGGCCCATGCTGCTTATTACGTTTTTGCCTGCGCGGGCGACGGCACGCTGCCGCAAGGGTCGTTCCCGACCTTCGAGAGTTTCTACGGCGAGGGCGGCACCTTTGAACGGCCGCTGGCCTTGATCAACAATAATGTTCCGCAGCCACTGTCGGCGGCCGGGCGCGAAGGGCAGGAGGCGGTCGGCGCCATGCGTTTTGCGGCGGTTAGGCTTAAGCCGGGTGAAGAAAAATCTTTTATCGTCGCGATCGGGGTGGCGGAAAGTAAATACGCGGCGCTGGCGGATTTTGTTAAATTTTCTTCAAAGGATCTGGTCTCAGCGGCTCTTTCGGCCAACAGCGCTTTCTGGACGGCCAAGACGGCTTCGCTGGTCGTTGAGACCGCTGATCCGGCGTTCACCTCCTGGATGCGCTGGGTGGCGCTGCAGCCGATCCTCCGGCGTATTTTCGGGTGTTCATTCTTGCCTGACCATGATTACGGCAAGGGCGGCAAGGGCTGGCGCGATATCTGGCAGGACCTTCTGTCGCTGATCCTTATTGAACCCGGCGAGGTGCGCGGGCAGCTGTTGAATAATTTCGCCGGCGTGCGTATCGACGGGTCGAACGCGACCATCATCGGCCAGAAGCCCGGCGAGTTCATTGCCGACCGTAATGCCATTACCCGGGTCTGGATGGACCACGGCGTATGGCCGCTAACGACAACCCGGCTTTATATCGACCAGTCCGGCGACACGGCGTTCCTTTTTGAGACCGCGCCGTATTTTTGTGATTATCAGCTGTCCCGCTCATTAGCCAAAAATGAAGCCTGGACGCCCCTGTACGGCAATCAGCTGAAGGATAAAAAAGGCAATATTTACCGCGGCACGATCCTGGAGCACATTCTGGTCCAGCATCTGGTCCAGTTCTTTAATGTGGGCGAGCACAATATCACGCGCCTGGAGAGCGCCGACTGGAATGACGGCCTCGACATGGCCTTCAAGCGCGGCGAGAGCGTGGCGTTCATGTCCTTTTATGCCGGCAATTTGTTGACGCTGGCCGACCTGCTGGAATCAACGGCCCGTTCGGGCAGGATCGCGACGGTCAAGGTTGCGGTCGAACTCAAGCTGCTGCTGGATTCAAATGTCGCTCCGGTTAATTATGACGATGCCGCCGCCAAGCGTGACCGGTTGTTCAACGGGTATTTTAAAGCGGCTCAGCCCGAGGTTAGCGGGGACACCGTCGAGCTTCCGGTTATCGACGTGGTGAGTGACCTGCGCAAAAAAGGGCGCTGGGCCTTCGGGCATATCCGCTCGCAGGAGAAAGTATACGACGGCAAAGAGCGCTGGTTTAATGGCTATTATGATAATGACGGCGAGCGGGTCGAAGGCTTAAAAAATGACCGCGTGCGCATGACGCTGACCGGCCAGGTGTTCCCGCTGATGAGCGGCCTGGCGACGAGAAAAGAGGCCGGCGAGGTGATCGCGGCGGTCGAGGCGCACCTCAAGGACCGGGGGCTGGGCGGCTATCGGCTGAATACGGATTTTGGTGTGCGGACTTATTTGTCTCTCGGGCGGGCTTTCGGCTTTGCGTTCGGCACCAAGGAGAACGGTGCGGTGTTCAGTCATATGGCCGTGATGTACGCGTATGCGCTTTATGTTCAGGGTTTTGCCCGGGAAGGGTACAATGTCTTGCAGTCATTGTATCTGATGAGCCAGCATCCGACACGCGCGCGGATCTATCCCGGCGTGCCCGAATATTTCGACGCGGCGGGCCGCGGCATGTATCATTTCCTGACCGGCTCGGCCAGCTGGTATGTATTGACGTTCCTTACGCAAGCCTGCGGGATTCGCGGCGATAAGGGCGATCTGGTGCTGGCGCCTCAGCTGGTGGCGGAAGAGTTCAGCTCTTTCGGCGACATGAAGGTTGTGTTCCAGTTCGCGGGCCGGCCGGTGACGCTCATCTACAGCAATCCCGATCATCTGGATGCCGGCGCATATAAGATCGGCAATGTGACGCATCAGGGCAAAGAAGTCTCAGGGGTTGTCAGGTCTGATGGGACGGCGCTGATCCCGCGCGTGTTCATTCAAAACGCCGATCAGGGCACGTTCGTGTGTTCTCTGGAAAAGCGCTGATCGTCGCGTATTTCTTTTTTTGACAATGAAAAGGCTTGCTGATAAAGTATTTTTATCCGGAAAAGTTAAAATAGATGTAACAAAAGGTCAACGAATGATAAAAATGCCGCCGGTCGTTTGTCGTGCTTGTTGTGGCATTTTTCTTTTATTATCTTTCGTCGTTATGGCCGGTTGCGCCCAGCCGAAAAAGGCGGATAACCAGATCGAGGTCTGGCACTGGATGACCGACCGGCAGGATGCTTTTGACGCGCTGGCTGCGAAATATGAGGCCGAGACCGGCATCAAGGTCCGGTTCGACCTGTTCGCGCCGTCGGATGCGTATACGCAGAAGATCATTGCCGCCGCGCAAGCCAATGTCCTGCCGGATGTTTACGGGATCCTGGACAAGAAAGCGATCGTGGCTTCCTTTATTAAGGCGGGCTTTGTTGCCGACCTGACCGCTGATTTTGCAGCCGATAATGGTGCCTGGGAATCATCGCTGGTTGCCAGGGCGGTGGATATCAATCGGTTCAGCAAGGGGAATGCCGACGATGTTAAGCCGGGAATTTACGGCGTGCCGCTGGATATCGGCAGTGAGCAGATGCTGTATAACAGGACTCTGCTCAAGAAAGCCGGGATCACCAAAGTACCGGCCACATTTGCGGAATGGTTGACGGCGATCAATGCGCTCAGGCGCGTGGGTATTGCGCCGTTTGTTACCGGGTTTGGTGAGTTGTGGATCGTTGACTGTTTCGCGTTGAATTATGCCTTTAATATCATGGGCGAAGATAAGGTCCTGGACACGTTCCGCGGCAAGGTAAAATATACGGACCCTGACTGGATCAAGGTCTTTACGATCTTTAAAACGCTGCGCGATAAAGGCGGGTTTATCGACGGCATTGTGACCAAG
>PEAR01000073.1 GCA_002753745.1 Candidatus Omnitrophota bacterium
AGCGTACCCAGTTCCTTGAGCATGCCGGAGATCCGGGTGGAAAGCTTGTCGCTGACCGCATCCAGCGAACCTTTGAGAATTTCCCCCATGTGCAGCTTGAAATCCTCCAGCGTCATCCCGGGCGCCGCGGGAGCTGCAGGCGCCGGCGGAATAATGGAAGCCGGTACTGCCGCCGTCGACATTATTTCCGGGACGACAATATGGGATACCGGCGCTGCGGGAACAACTGGCGCCGGAGGCGGCGCTTTCGGCTCGGCATGCTTTTGGGCAAGGCGCAAATTGGTGATATTGACCAGCCCGACAAATTCATCCAACGACGCTTCCGTCGCCGCCAGGTCGCGTTCGAATTCCAGGCGCTGCGCGCGCACATCATCCAGCCGCCGGGCCAAGATCGGCAGGGCCGAAAGCAGGTCCTCTGTGTCACTGCTGAGATACGCGTTCATTTTTTCTTCCCCGCTTCGATCGCGTTGAAAAGGCATCCGCGGACTACGCTGGTGAAAGGCTCTTTGGCGTGAATGACATTACCGATCTCAAAACCGAACCTGGCCGTCTTGACCTCTTCCTTGACCACCTCCAGGAAGCCCGGGACCATGGACGACCCGCCGGCAAAAACAATGTCGACCGGATCCTTGAACCGGGGCGTTCCCGTGCTACGGCCGAAAACCTGGGACATGCTCTCAATGAGGTAATGGATATAATTGCGGTAATAGATGGCGATCGCTTCTTCTTCGCGCGTTTTGGGCGCGATAATATTCAGGCCGTGCTCCTTGATCGAACACACGCGGCTCATGGTAACACCCAGCACCGTCGCCGCGCTCTTGTCGATCCAGTCCCCGCCGCGGGTGATCGAGAACGACTGCACCGGCACGGATTTAAACGAGGTACAGATATTAACCATCCCCGCTCCGCAGGAAACGCCGATGCCGGTAAAATCCTGCTCTTCCATCTCGGCGAGCACCACCGCATACCCCTCGTCGATAACGACAGGATTAAACCCGATACTTTTAAGGATCCCCTCAAAAACACCCCGGTGATAAATCGTATCCTGATCGCGGTCAATCGGCTTGGCCGGCACGGAGAAACAGCAGACCTCGCCTTCCACGCGCGGCGGCCACATGATATTCTGCGCCAGCAGTTTCATGATCGGGATCGATTCCGCCTCGGAGGGATTCATGATCCCCATGTTCATTGTACGCTGGGTCTCGCGTCCGAAAATATCCGCAAGCTCAAGAGCCATCGTCCCCAGCACGTAAAGCTTTTCACCCAGCGCAACATACTTGACTTTTAATTTGGTGAGCAGTTCCTTGGTCGCCGTATCACTGCGCACCGACAGGAAGGCATTGCGCTCGTTCTTGACAAAAACGCGCATATCCTCAACCTCGCGGCCCGCCACAATATAGGCCGTGCCCAGGTCGAACCCGACACCCAGACGGACCTCGGTCTCCGCCGGCCCATCGCTGGCGGCATAGGTCGGCAGGCGCGATGAGGTAGTCACTTCATCCGGCTCGACTTCGACATGCTCCGGATGGTTCTCATTATTATCACCAATTTCAGGTACTGCTTCCTGCACGATCACCGGCTCAGGCCGCTTGACCGGACGCGGCGGCGGTGGCGGCGGCACCACAGGCTTCGGGGGCGGAGGTGGCGGAGGTGGCGGGGGAGCCGATGCTTTCCTCGCCAATGAAGCCCGATATTTCTCCAGCAGTTCAGACGACCGGGTTGACGCCACGCGATCGGGCTTGGGCACCGGCGATTCATCCCCTTCAAAAAATTTAGGCGGCGGCCCCACATCAAGCCCGGCTGCGCGATCGCGCACATACTGGTTGATCGCCCGCAATTTGGCGTGCATTTCTTCTACGGAAATATTTTTGGCGGCTTGATATCTGGCAGGGCTAAGTTCTTGTTCATCAGAGGTTTTGGAGCCAGCAGTAAGGGTAGAGTACTGCTTTATTTTATCGTTTATTTTTGATAGGCGCGCCCGAACTTTCTGCAGTTCTTCATCAACCACGTCCCGCCCTCTTTCCTGGACACTCAAACTCGATGTTATTAAAACTACAAGGGACTGATGCAAAATGCCCAGCTGCTAGGCACTTCCCGAGTGAGCGCGGAGGCGTACTAAATGGTACGCCGCACAAGCGAACGAGGGAATAACGACGCAGATGGGCGTTTTGCAGCAGTCCCCGTTAATTATTCTTCTACTTCACTCAAACCGGCAAGCAAGCAACCGCGCGCCGTCCCATACAGCGGCTCATCCGCCATCCGGACATCCGCGATCTCGATAGGGAAAGACATCTTCTTCAGCTCTTCCTTGAAGACATCCGTAAACCCGCCGATCATGCAGGATCCGCCGGCGCAAACGATATCGATCGCATCGGGGAATTGAGGCATTGACTCGGCGCTTTCGAATTTATTCTTGATATTCACCAGCGTATAGTTGATCAAACTGCGGTAATAAATACATACCGCCTCTTCCTCGCGGTTCTGCGGCTTGTGGATATTGATCCCTTTTTCCTTGATCGCCGTCGCCCGGGTAGTCTTGATACCCAAAACCTGCGCAACGTTCTTGTCGATCCAGTCGCCGGCGCGGCTGGTGGCAAAACTGATCGCGGGAATGGTGCGGTACGCAACGCAGATATTGAACATCCCGCCGCCACCCGAAATACCGATGCCCGTAAAATCCTTGTCTTCCAGCGCCGCGAAAACGACAGCATGACCTTCGTTCATGGCTTTCGGCGTATACCCCAGATTCTTGAGCGCGCCGGAAATAACGCTGGTGTGATACACGATATTGAACGTCGCATCCACCGGATCCGCGGGAATGGAGAAATAACACAACTGACCCGGCTTGTCGGGCTTGCCCAAAACAGCTTCGATCAGTAATCCAAAGATCGGCAGCGCATCCGCTTCACTCGGGCTGATAACACCATCCGACATCGGACGGCGCACAACCTTGTTCATGATATTCGCCAGCTCAAAAGCGGAATCGCCCAGCACATACACCTTGTTCCCCAGCTCGGCGTACTGCACTTTCTGCTTTTTTAACATGCTCTTGGTGAACGAATTCGCTTCAATATCCAGAAAACAATGACGCATCAGCTTCAGCTTGATCTTGCCATCCGCTCCCTGTTCAGAACCAACCAGGTTCATTGTTCCAACGTCTAATCCTTTAACTAGCCCCATATGCCCTGCTCCTGTTATTATTTTAACTTCTTCGGCGGCAGCCGGCTTTACTTCAGGCGCCGGCGTAACCACGCTCACCTGAGCCACCGGCACCACAGGCGCCGAGTCTGTCACCGTTTGTTCCTGCACAACCGGCGGCTCTAAAGGTCCGGTTTTTTGCTCCAACGCCGTTTCGGGCGCTGTTGCCTGCTCCGGTTCTGGATCCTTTTGAACTGCCTTCTTTTTACCGCCGCTCTGCTTGGCCATCGATTTTACAACCTTTTAAGCCGCAGCCTGCTTGGCGCCGGTTTTATAATAATGACCGCGCGCACGAGCCCGCGTATCTGCCAGCATCAAACGAATCTCGTCGAGACTTTCTTTAGCCTTCTCCAGTTCGCGCTGATACCGGTCGCGTTCGGTAATAACACTGCTCAACTCATTATCCGACTTCTCCAGCTTGCCGGCCACCGCTTCTTTTTCATCTTCCAACAGTGAGATCTGGTGATGGAAACTCTGGATCGTTTTATTGGCGCTGGAAAGCTCAAGTTCGATCTGCTCCACGCGCGTATCGCGGCTTTCACATTCTTTTTCCAACCCGGCGATCTTGTTCTCCAGGTCCTTGATGACCGCATCCCGGGCTTCGATATCCTCTTCCAGGGACTTGATCTTTCCGACGGTATCAAGCCGTTCGTTCTCCAGGAATTCCAGCTCGGAACTGAGCTCTTCCTGGGAAACCAGAAGACCCTTCATTTCCTTGATCTTGGCCTCGGCCATCCCGGCCTTGTCTTCGGCCTTCTGCATCTTGTCCTTCAAATGATTGATCTCTTTTTCCTGCGCATCCTTGAGACTGAACGCGGCATCCAGCTGTTTTTCAAGGTCCCCGATGATCTCAAAAACACTGGCTTTTTCCTCGTCGGGAGACATCATGTATTTGGTCGCTTCCTTCACCTGCTTGACCGCCGTGCGGATCGAGCTTTTAGCTTCCGCGGAAGGCGCCGCCACCCCAACTCTCGACGACGAAGGCCTGACCGTAGACTGGAGCAGGGGATTGTCGATCAACTTGCTTCTTCTGGATTCCATCCCCGTTCCCCTCACTGCGCTAAGCTTTTTTTGATCTTCCATGCATGATCTCCTTTGCCAATTGATGGTAGGCTTCCGCCCCCTTTGATGTTTTGTCGTACTTGTATACCGGCAGGTGGGCGTTATGCGCTTCCTCGATCTTGATATTCTCGGGGATCATCGCGTTAAAGACCTTCTTGCCGAAATAATTCCTGATGGCGTCGCGCGCCTCATTGGTGACCACGCGCTCGCGGTAACGGGTAATGACCACGCCCGTAATGTCGATCTCGGACCCGAGACCTTCACGGACATTCTCCACGATCTCCTCGAGCAGCTTGATCCCTTTCAATGAGAAAAACTCAGGGCAAATGGGGACCACCAGCTCCTCACACGAGGTGAGGGCATTGACCGTCAGCAACCCCAACGAAGGCGGCGCGTCAACGATCATGTAATCATATTTAAGCTTGCGCGTGTAGTGGAACAAAACTTTTTCACGGCCGATATGCTCGTTGATCCTAAGCGATGCTCCCGACAGCTCAATGTCGCTCGGCACCACATCGATCCCGAACGCCTCGGAATGCTGGATGACCGAATTAATATCCATCTTATCAACGATGACATTATAAATGTTGTATTCGAACCGCTGATTTCCAAAGATCGCCGCGGTCGAGGAATACTGAGGGTCCATGTCCAGCAGGACAACCTTTTTTCCCGCGCGGGCCAGTTCGGCCGCCAGATTAAGCGCTGTCGTTGTTTTGGCCACCCCGCCTTTTTGATTCGCGACGCATATTCTTCTCATGATATCAGCTTGCTTTCTTTGGTTTCAGAAAAGCGTTACCATCGCTGAGCACCGATCCGGCCCAGAAACATACCGCGTTTAAAAATCCCCGGTGGGGAACGCTAGATTTTTTTCCATGCGCCGCCGGCGCGGCTTCGCTGAGCACGGCCACCGCGGCCGCGACCTTTCCTGAACGCTCGCTGGAAGACGCCAGAGCCTCGTGCGAACCATGCGCGGAACGGGCCTTCTTCAGCCGCGACGCTGTCCGCCGGGCCGGTTTCGCCGACTTCACCGCGACCGCCTCAACATCCGACGTTGCCGTTACTTCCTGACCTTCGACGCTCTTGACCGCTTTTTTAGCTCTTGCCATAGTTAGCCTTTTCCTATTTGGAACTCATTCCCTCAAGCGAGGTTGTCGCAAAATGTCCAGCTGCAAGGCATTCCCGAGCGAGCGCGGAGGCGTACGCGATGGTACGCCGCACAAGCGAGCGAGGGAATAACGCCGCAGATGGGCGTTATGCGACAGGCTCGCTACGCCTGGGCGTACCCTTCGTAAAACGACTCTTTGGCGTCATCAATGATCGCGCTGACCTTCTGGCCAACACCGCTAACCGACCCCTTAACCTTGCGGATCAGCGCCGGATTCTTTTTCTCCAGAATCTTGTACCCGACAACACCGACAAAAGCCACTGCGACAACTGCGAATAGTCCCTTGATCATATTTACCCCCTTTGTATTTTTATATCCATTTTCACGCGCTCGAAATTGGTCTGGTTCTCCCGCCACCAGTACCGCCACCCTTCGACCGCGTCATCTTTTTCTTTTTTCGAACCGTTGACCTTGAAATCAAAATCCTGTTTTGTTATTTTCTTGAGCGCCACGGACGCACTTTCCTGGACATCCGTCTGCGGATCGCTCAGCAATGAAATTAACGTCGAGATCGCCAGCTGTGTTTTCAGCGTGCCAACAATATGGCAGGCGGACTTACGTACTTCCGCATTGGAATCGTGCAATGCCTTCAGCGCAAAGGGCAGGCAGCGCTCGCCGAATGACCAGCACAGGCAGTTAAGCATCTGCCGGCGGACTTCAGGATCCTTGTCCTTCATGAACGACGACAAAATAGAAAAACTTTCCTCATCATTATATTTTGAAATAGCCCGCAGCGCCGCCAGGCGAACACCGGCATCACTATGCCCGGTGTAATCAACAAATAATTGTTTGGGACCAAGACCGGCAAGCGCGTTTAAGATCTCGATCGTCTGCAGCGTGTCTTTTTCACGAGCCAGCAAACGCTCGAGTCCCGTGAGCATCGTCGCATGCGAAAGGTTCTTGATCTCACGCAGCGCATCCATCCGTTGGGTCTTGTTCGCCGAACGCACGTCACGGAAATAAATCTCGGCCTTCACCTGCTCCGACTTGCTCTCAAAAGGAATACCCTGCAGCAAGGTGTCTTCCGGCGGCTTTACCGCTGATACAAATGTTTTTTCTTCCACAACGGCGACAGGCGGCGGGGGAACGACGGCCGCAGGTTCCGGCTTATACACCGGAACATACGCCGGCTCAACACGACGCACCACAGGCGCCTCCACGGCAACCGTTGGGTGAACTGCCGGCGCAGCAACGATCTCGGGGATGATCGGCGCAGCAACTTTTACCGCGCGCGGAGCAATCGTCGAAGGCTCCGGCGTTAACGCCGTAAATCTTTTAACCGGAACATCACGGACAACCGGGGCCGCAACAACCGGGGCCGCTGTGACGGAAACTTTTCTGACAGGCTGGGCCGTCGTACATTTTCTCGGTGAACAAACATACTGGAATTCTTTTTCCAGCGACCTGACAGTTGACCCCAGAAGACGCGCAATACCGTTAGGAACAGCGGATAGACCTTTTGATGGCATATTTACCCTGTTTTATAGACCCGTTTTTAGATGATTACGGCACACTGCTTTTTTCGTAAACTATTTGCATTATAAGGATAACCGCACAAAATGCAAGAATTTAAGAATATTATCTGCCGTTTACTTTAAATTCAAGAAAGATTCTTTTTTCTTTTCCACATAATCGATAAGCCCAGCCAGGCGTTCAACTTCCAATTCAAGGTCCTTGCTGTGGCCGCCATATTCCAGCCGGACCTGACCATCCCGGTGCCACTCGTAAAACTTCTTACCCAGCTCAAGAAAGGCGCGATTGCTCATAGATCTACTCCGAATCCTTAAAAAAACCGCGGATCGCCCGGCTGACCACCCCGGATGCCCGGCCCACGCAAAAAGCCGCATCATCAATCAGATCCTGCGGCTGCACATCTTTAGTATTTTCTTTGAACTGCTTTTTCATGCCCTTGAACATCTGCGCCGTTTCATCAGCGATCATTTTTCCTTTAGGGGAGCCGGGCTCATCTTCTACGATAATCTCGGCTACACGGTCCGCGCCATGCGTCAGACGCCGGCCGATCCCGGTCATGGATTGCTTGATCGCCGCAGGTTTGCGGGCTCTTTTAGTCGTCATACGCGCCTGGCTCTTTTGGGCTTGGTTTCGGTCTTTTTGGCCGTTTTTATTGCTTTCGCAGGAGCAGCCTGAGCATCGGCCTTCTCCTTACTAGCATATTTCAAGCGCATATCACGCAAAAAGCGCGGCTGGGTATAACTTTCTTTCGAAAGAATCCGCCACTGACGCACGCAACGCGCACGTTCCGTTTCAGGAGCACCGCAGTCAAAGCCAAGGTCGGTCCCCGTCAACAGGATCAGCGCCGAAATAACTTCCTTGCGAACCTTGATGTTCTGGGAATCCAGGAGCGGCACCAGCGTTACGAACGCGAAATGATTGCCCATGAGCCCCAGCTTGCGGATCGCGATGCGCGCCACCATCTCGTCGTTATCACGGGCAAGCCGCGCGATCGCGGTGGCCTCCGGCTCATGGCCGTTATGCGCCAGGTGATTAACGATGAATCGCCGGACATTCGCGTCGCGGTCATTGACGGCCGACACGATCACATGCTTCGCCTCGTCGGAATTAAGTTTCACCAGCCCCATCATCCCGGCCAGGCGCAGCGACGAACTCTCGTCGGTAATGAACCGGCGGTACAGATCGACCAAAGTCGGATAATCCAACTGGCCCAGCAAATTCACCAGCTGCCGCCGGATAAAGATCTCGGAATCCCGGATCAACTCGTAAAAATAAGGCACCACCCGCCGGGGAGCATTACGGAACAAGGTATGCAAAATAGAAAGCTTCTCGCTCTGGTCGATCGCCTCGCTTAAGAGCTTGCGTGACCCGGTCTCAAAAAGGCCATAGTCGACTTTTTCACTGATCGGAATGCCGTCGGCGTCAACCGCTTCGCCGCCCGTCACGTCATCCACCGGCATTGCTTCCGCCGCTACCGCCACCGCCTCTTCCAAAGATCCATCGACCGCAACCTCGATCATCTCGCCGTCAGCGGGCAACGCCGGCTCTTCAAATGACGCCTCGGGCTCAACAGCCGCCGGCGCTTCTTCAATAACAGCCACCGGCGCGGCAACCGCTGCCGAAACAGGACGCACCGCTAGCGACGGCTGGGCCAGCCCGGCCTGAACATCTTTCCCGTAAACGGATTTAATATCCTTGAACAAATTAACAACCTCGCCGATCAACCCGTCGATACGACGGGACGTTTGCGCCGCGTCAAGCTCAAGCTCTTTCAGGAAATCCGCTTCGGGCTTCCAGACTGTATGTTCCGTATTTTCCGCAAAGAACTGTTTTTTGGTTTCCATAACCTGCCTGATCGCCTCCTGCTTCTTCTCTATCAAAGATATCATTGTCTGGAGCTTTTCGTCCACCGCCGCCTGGCACATCATGGTGCGGTCACCGGTCGCATACAAAAGCCCGACCGTAATCCCGTCGTTAAAATCATTGCGGATCTCGCGCAGCTTCTTGAGCGCGACATGCAATTCGATCAAAAGCCTGGTGTACGCCTCCAGCTGGCCACGACGTTCACGCCCAAGATCGCGCGGCGCCTTAACAACCGGCGGCACTGGCAAAGACGAAGAATTCTCCGTTTCTGCAACCTGCTCTTGAACCGGCGCCTCGATCGACGCAACCGTCGCCGACAGCCCTGCCGCCAGCACATTCTGCACGCCCTTTAAAACCGCCACGACCGGATTCTTTTTTGATTTTTCTGCCTGCCTCGCCGCCCGCACCGCGGCCTTTACCTCTTGATCAGCAGCCCGGGCATCCGCCTTTTCTTTCAAGGCTTTACGCTTGGCCATCACAAAAGGATCCAGCTTCGGCTTGCGGTCCGAGATCTTTTCAACAACCACATCGCGAACCAGCCGCTTGGCTTCCGCCGTCAAGGCCGGCGCTTCCGGTTCAAAAGTATAAGTAATACCGCCTGACTGAATATTCTCATAAAGCAGACGGCCAAGCGACGTGAACAATGAATCACGCTGCGTTTCGCATTCCGCCAACAGGTCCTGTTTCTTTTTTATCGCCATTCCCGGCCTTTATTCTTCCTTGATCTCTTTGGTCAATTCTTCAATCTCGCGCTCCAGCTCGGCGTCCACCGCCGCCGCGTCTTCAACGGCCGTCTGGACTTCTTCCTGCGCCGCAACGCCGGCTTCGGCCGCCGCCGCTTCAACAGGGGGCTGCACCTCGCTTACCGCACCCGCCAGCGCCGCACCTAATTCTTCCGCCGCCACCGCTGACTCATTCGCCGCAGCAGCTGGAACCTTTACCGCCGCGCCGATCTCAGCGATCGCGATATCATCACTGACGAATTTCTGCAACCGTGATTTGGCTTTTGCCGCACTCTTGGACTTGCCCTTTGAAACCGCCGGCTTTTTCACCGGAGCGATCACATCGTCATCAATACGCCTTGTTTTAACCGACGCCATTCCGGCCTTGAACGATTCACCCATATCCGCGGCACTCTTTTTCACGATCCGCGAAAACTTGCCGATCACATCCCCGGTCTTGCTGCCAACCTTCTCGCACAAAGTGCCGGTAACGCCAACCACTTTCTTCCAGGGCTTGGCCGCAGCCACTTTGCTTAATCCGGAAACCTTGCCCTTCACCTTGCGGCAAAGCAATCCGGTCTTATACGAAACCTTCTTGACCACAGCCGTGCCTTTTCCCTTGACCGGCACAGACACTTTAGCAGCCGCGGCCTTGACCGCCGGCTTCTTGACAACTTTTTTACTTTTTCTTTTTTCCATAAGAGCCACCACTCTTTCTTTCCGGCATTACTTTCTCCAATGCCTTTTCTGCTGCTTTTCGCACATCGTCATTTTTATCAGAAAGGAGATCTTTAACAACGGTCAAAGCCCCTTCAGGTTTCACGATCGATATCAATTCGATCAGGCTGATACGCACATACGGGCTCGGATCGTTCTTCAGCGTCACCGCCCGTGCTACGCCTTCCTTACCATAATAAATACCCAAATATGTCCCGGCCAGGCCGCGGATATGCTCATCCTTATCCTGCAATAATTTCTCCAGGATCGCCTGATTCCTGTCACTGACATGAGTCCCCAGACCTTTAAGCGCAGCGATCCTGACTTTCTCGTCGGCATTGTCCAGCGCCAGCTCAAAGAAACCCTCCATCCCGACATCCTTCATCCGGGACACGCCCCTGATCACGGCAAGCCGGATCCGGACGCTGGGATCCTTCAGCAAAAATTCATAGGCCCGGCGCAACGCTGTCTTGGTTGAAATATGCGCGATCTGCCCGACCCCAATCTCGCGTTCGCGTTCTTCGGCGGATTTAAGCTGCCGTAAATTATTTTCATAGATCCGCCGGTCCGCCTCGGAGGCAAAATCGGTGGTCAGCAAAATATCTTCCAGCACATCCCGGATCTCGACGATCACCGGCACAACTTTCTCCAAAGCAACCTCTTCCTCAACGACCCGGTTGACCTGCGCCTCTTCATAGGCATCTTCTTTGACGATCACCTCGCGCGCAGCCTCTGCCGGCGACAACACCGCAGCCGGCACTTTTGGCTCCGGTTCTACGGGAACAACCGGCTCAACCGCTACAACAGGCACAAACGCCTGCGGCGTCGCGGCAACAGGAGCTTCAACAACAACTTCCACAACCACAGGCTCCGGCACCGGCACTGCCACCGGGACCGGTACCTCGACCGGAACCGGAACAGCAACCTCCGCCACCGGCGGAACCTCGGGCACGACAACCGGAGCCAGCGCTTCTTTCGCCTGCTCCTCGATCTCTTCTTCAACCGCGTCGATCACCGCCGCTTCCCTGACTCCATCAGCGTCGTCATCTTCATCGGCCTCTTCAATCTCTTCAGCCTCTTCGTCCTCATCCGCCTCAGCGTCTTCCAGCTTTTCGATCCGGTCCTCAAGATAATTCAGCAGGCTCAGCAGCTTGTCGATCTCTTTTTTCTCTTCTTCACCCTCAAACGTATAACGAAACCGAACATCTTCAGTCCGGGCCAG
>PEAR01000074.1 GCA_002753745.1 Candidatus Omnitrophota bacterium
CGAACAAAAGATTTATGCCTGCCTCAACATGAAAGAAATCGGCGAACTAAAAGACGGCATTTCCGTCGTTTTCGGGGAACGGCACAACAAGCTGGCGACTCAAGGTTTGCGGGGGAATTGTCCGGGTTGCTTTGCCTATCACGGCTTCCTGAACAGCATCAACCGCCTTTTTACGACGCCATGATCCTTTTCGCCGTAATATCAGCCCCCTCGAAATCTGCCTCCCGGAGGACAGCGCCGGGACGATCCTTTGTCAGCTGCTCTTTAATGCCTTCGGCGATCAGTTCGGCGGAAATAGCGTTGTAAGGGATCACCCGTGAACCCAAATATTTTTTCAGCATCAATGATCTGAAGATCTGGTCGTTAAAGAAGGAATTGTTCTTGTTTTCCCACAACTGCCAGGGCACGACGATACTTTTCTTCCTGAAATACATGAGCTCAACGGACGTGTTGTAGCCGCACATGCTCACCGATACGTCGCAATATCGCACGTGCCTGAATAGATCCGGGATATATTTTTGCATCATTATTCCCCTGCCGCCTGCCTGTTTGACAAGAGCGCTGAAAAGCGCCATTTCCGCATCGGTTGAGGCCGGCCCCGGGACGATCAAGAAAACATATCCGTCACCCAGGATCTTTTTGGCCAAAACAGCACTAGCCAGCAGCTTCGGATAGATGACCCCGCCCCCCCTGCTCACCAGAACAAATGTCTTTCCCTTATATTCGCTGTTACCGAAACATGCCGGCCGCCGGGCATTCTTCATTTTCCCGGAAGCGACGTAACCGGTATAAATGATCTTGTCTTTTACCGCGCTCATAACATCCAGGAAAGGTTTCTTCAGATCGTGACGCTGAAACTCCGTTTCTGCCAGGTCCAACGAAGACTCCGCGAAACCATCCTCGAATCGGGAAGGCGTATGGATCAGCACATTTTCATAATATTTACCCAGCAGGACAAACGTCCTGAGTTTATCGGGCGTAAAAAAGAAAGGATTAACATACGGATAGCCCAGGCTGCTCAAGATCTTGACGCCGCTGGTCCGCAGAACACGTAACACCGGGAATATTTCGTCAATAAGGTCCGGCCGCCCAAACGGAAAAAACTCTGTCACAAAGACATCCGGCCTGATCCTCTCGACCTGCTCCAGCATGAATTTCGAACGACCGGCGATGTCTCCCCGAACAAAATTCTTCCGATCGATCCGGAAATCGTGCTTGCTGTGAAATGGCGTGGGGAGGTTAACGCACACCGTTCCCCGGGGGAAGTGGAGGCATTCTTCCGGCAGCCCGGCATTAAAAAGGAATACCCGGGCTTTTTTAGAATAATGCAACCGCAGGCTGGCCGTGATATTGGCGATCCGGCTTTGATGTCCCAGTGTCTGCCTGTGAGAATAGTAAATGATAATTTTCTTCATCGTCGATATCTGTTACGCTCCTGATCCCCTGTCACTCCAGGTCGGGGACATCCACAAGCAATTTGTTGGTCTTTTTCAGTCTGGATTGATACAGATCAAATACGGCCTTGATCTTTGGCTTTTCCTTCAGACATGAATAAAGATAAAACAAGACGTTTAATTCATCCTTGGGACGATAGGATTTCAGTTTGAGCCCGGTGATTGTGCTATCCAGCAAGCGATAGGCCTGCTCAATTTGTTTCTCCTTCTGGCTCCACTCAAGCCCGCCTATTTCATCGAAACAATACCTGTTCTGCCCCCTGTGCCGGGCGACTAAATGGGACAAACTGCCATACTCCCGGACATTGGTTATCCCATATTTTCGGGGATACCGCTCCATATAAGTATAATGCCGTAAATAAAATTTCTGCAGCTTGACCACATCGAGGGACGCGGCATTGGCGGCGATAAAATCCAGGGTGTGCTTAATATCATCACCCCTCTCATTGGGGAAACCGACAATGATCTGAATACCGGTCCACACCCCGGTTTCATGGGACCATTTTAAAACCCGGGCCGCCCCGGCGAGATCAACATTCTTGCCGGTATAAGCCTGTTGTGCCGGGCTGGCCGTCTCCAGACCGAAAAACAAACGACGGGCACCCGCATCGTACATCTTCAGTAATAAATCCCTGCTATGGGCTGCTTTAAGGCTCAGGCTGTCTGACCAGAAGATCTTTAAATCCGCTTTAAATATCTCATCGCAAAAACTGCTAATAAAATCATTCGAGAAATTAAACGTATCATGCAGGAACATAAAATACGGCGTCTTGTACGCATCGGACAGGCGGCGCAATATCCTGACCGCCTCTTGAGGCTCAATACAGGAAATTTTTTTCTGCGAAAGGTCAGGCGAGGCGCAAAAAGCGCAACGATGCGGACAGCCGTCTATCATCCGAAACGGCAAGACCAGAATATTACGCCAGGGAAACACCTTTGGCGATATTTTCCCGAAAAAGGCTGATCCATCCCAAGTGTAATCCGCCAGGTTCAACCCGGTAAAATCGGGGATCACCAGACGCGCCTTTCGCACGGGCTCGTTCTTAAAAATCTTGCCGTCTTGCCGATAGCACAATCCCGGCAGGGACTTGAGGCTGACCTTGTCGCCTTTTAACTTTCGCAGAAGCATCCATAAAGATTCTTCGCCGGGGCCCAGAATGTAATAGTCCACGATCCCCAGGGCGGCGTATGTTTCGAACTTCTCGTAAACATAAGATTTCTCCAAAGATTCTCCACCCATGATAACTGTCTTATAAGGATCTCTGGACTTAAAATAACGGGCGATGAGCAGGGCAGCCATGGAAGAGCAGAAATCGGAATAACAAATGGAGATCAGCAGGATATCGGTGGAAGCCAGCGCTTCATCCGGCAAATATTGAGCTGCGATATGTTCGTAGTGACTATTCCGGCCGGTTTCTAAATAACCGGAGAAACCCTTTGAGAATATGGACACCAGCCTTTTCTTGTAGGTACTGCCGAATATTTTCCGTTTATCGCAGGGGCTGTTCTTTGCATTCAGATCTTCCTGGGATATATCGAAGCCTTTATCCTTCAAAAAAGAATAGATGTGGGAAATCGCTGATGGCGGCAAAAAGTCGGCATCGCCCTTGAAGCGCGGGGCCTTTATTATTTTGAGCCGCATTTCTCTGGCCATAACGTTTACACCAAAATAACCTTAATATTGAACATTTCCTGCAGTTTATACGCTGACACCATTTTCAAATCTTCATGATTGATATCAAAACTTTTTTTGGACAGGATCATATAGTCAGGCTTCGGATTTTCCTTCAGATACTCCTGCACAGACAGGCGGTAGTCTTCAACAGTCAACAGGCCGGCGCAATCGGCGCTGCCGCCGAACACGCGCGGCTCGACAGCCCTGAACCGGTAATTCTTTATTTCAGCCTTCTTCAGGACGAAGCGGATAAACTGTTCAGCCCGCTGAGAACACAAAAAAAGTTTGGGCTGCGACCAGCAAAAAGGCATGCGCGCCAAAGCGCTCCTGATGCGAAAGAACTCCGACATCTTCCTTTCCACAGAAAGATACCCGTCAATAGAAACCCTCTGTTGATATTTCTGCCTGACCATGGCGCCAAAATCCAGCAGTTCCTGATCATCGATCTTCAACTCTTCGGCAATGGCATCAGGAGTGAATCTTGTGTGACCCGGCTTGTGCACCACGAAACTTTTAACATGGTGGCCCTTCAGGCAGCGGAATACATCTTCAAGAACCCCGTTATGCAGGTACTTCTTGTAAGGCACTATGGCGATCTCATAGGAAATTCCGTGCTGTTCAAAAAGGTCCACCGCCTCGACGGCATTCTTGTTCTGCAGGTAAGACCCCTTCATGATCGCCCTTCTGGCTTCGATATCACAGCAATTCAAAGACATTTGAATGCCCAGCTTCAGCTTCTTGATTAGACGCACATGCTCTTGGGTGATATTCATGCCGTTTGAAATGATCACCTGTTTATCCTGGACCTTGTTCTTCGATTTCAGGTACTGCAGGATTTTAGCCGCATCCGGATGAAGGAAAAACTCACCGGAATTGGTATGCAGGGCCGACCCCATGGCCGGTTCAACATCGGGATTCAAGCCGACTTTCACCAGATATTCGTCGATAAAATGTTTTGTTTCCCGCCAGGTAAGCAATCTGTTGAGATCCTGCAGGACCCCCGGGGGATTCCACTTCTGGGAACAAAAAACACAATCAGCGCTACAGATGTTCCCCAGGGTGATCACCCCGTTCTGGAAATCTTTTTTGTAGGCCTGATAAACGCTTTCTTCCATGTCCGGCGCGCTCATAAACGACAACCTGCTTTCAGGGGCAAAAGGATCATCTGGAGATCAGTAGCATCCAGGATGACGCTGTCTTCAGCATGTCCGTATAACTCAAAAAATAACCGGCCATTAATATCGGCGCGAAAGGAACCCTTTCCCGTGAGGCATTGGCCTGATCCATCGCGCTTTTAAAAAAATAAAAGAGCGTGCTGAGAATAACGATCGATCTCAAGGATCGGCCGAGCACCGCGAGCAACTGCTCCCGGGGGATAAACATGATATGCAGCACAAACCCGCCCAGGATCAACAGCAGCATCAGGAGCTTCCAGTCAACAAATCTGCGTTTAAGACCTCTCAGGACCCACGTGTTAAAGGCCGGGAATACCAAACTCGTGAACACATAGACGACGACCGGATACCTGAACAACGCCATTTTATACAGGATCGGGAAGATCATCCAATTGAACGATGAGAACCCCAGAAACGCCAGCTTCAGGTTATCCCAGTAGCGGCCCTCGCCCGATGCCTGGCGGAATCGATCCTGCCGGCACGCCTGACAGATCTCAAACGGAATAAAAACAATAAATGCCGCAAAAAAAGTGGTGATGAATAAAACAACCGGGCTCGCCAGCAGGCTGCCCTCCTGGCCTGTCGGCTTCATCAACAGAGAATAAAGAATGAAAAGTTTGGCATCACCCCCGCACCACATCCGGGACATATAGAGCAACGATGCGATCACGGCAGCCACCGAGGCGTTCAACAAAGCTCCGGCGGCAAACAGCCGGAATTGCTCCGGCTGTAATGCTCTCACCGCGATAACAAGAAGAAAAAAAAGGAGCAAATGCTCATTGCGGATCTTTTTCCGGGTAATATCGGTGTAACTGGTCAAAAGACCCAACAGAAAGACCAGCAGGCAAATGCCCGCTTCCATCACAGGACTGCTCAAAACGCCTCCGAACGATATGCTCATGCCCTCCAGTACCCTGGCACTTTTGCCGTGAATTATAATAATATGCCGCGTCATGAATGCAAGTTCTTTCTGACAAGCGCGAAGGCCTTTCTTCCCCGCTTGACTTTGACATGCCGCCTGACTAGACTAGCTGTCAATGAAATCGCTTTCTCCCTCTGAACAGAAATCACGTTTTGCGCTGCGGGTGGCCGGCTGCCGGTTGAACAAAGCCCTCATCGGGCCCGAGATCGTCCACCTGCATATCAACAATCACTGCAACCTCCGCTGCCGGTACTGCTCAAACCATTCTCCCGAATGCCCTCATCATAACGCGGAACGGCTCGACATGACCCTGGCCAAATTTCGCGAGATCCTGCGCGATTGCCTTGAACTCAGGGTTGACACCATCCTCATTTCCGGCGACGGGGAACCGACCCTGCATCCGGAATTCACGGCCATGATGCGCCTATTAAGAAAACAGCCGATCAATGTCACTCTTCTTACCAATGCCACGTACCCGGAAACCCTGCGCCGCGACATCGCGCAAACGGCGGATACTGTTATCATCAACCTCAGCGCTCCCAATGCCGCAGCATACAAGAAAATCACCGGGAAGAATTTATTCCGGCGGGTGGTCGCAAACATCAAGTTCCTCGTTGCATGCCGCGACAGCCACCGGCGGCCACTCTCGATCATGATCTCCGCCGTCCACAACAGCCTGAATGCCGCGCTGATCGATGAGCTGAAAGTCCTTGCCAAAACCCTGGGTGTAGGGATTGTCGTAAAACCCCTCAGCGTTAATGCCTTCAACACGAAAGTACGACTGCCCGCCGCCCAGGCGGCAACGCCGGGCCATCCGCCGCCGGCCCCATGCCTGAACGGCTGGTTCAACTTTTCAGCGATCGCGAACGGCGACGTCAGTCTCTGTTGTCATCTCAGTTCACTTAAGGTGGGGAATCTCAACGCCGCCTCCTTCAAGAAAATATGGCTCTCAAAAGCCTTTAATAACCTCCGATTGGCGGCCAAATCAGGAACACTGCAGCGCCGCCATCATTCATGCCGTGATTGCCTATCGCCTTCTCAATATTCAAGGATCGGTAAATTGGCCGGGATCGGGGTTCCTGATGACCGTTAAGAAATCGCCGGGCGCTTCAACGGACTATGCCCGTATTATCGGGGCCGCCCGGCAAAAAATTTTTGCCGGTCCGGAACGCCTCCTGCTGAATATTGTCTCCGAATGTCCGTTAAGATGCTCCTTTTGCTACACCCATTCCTGTTTGATCAACAACCGCGCGGCGCGGCCGCAGGCCATGAGCCTGAGCCGTATCCGCCAGATCGCCGCAGCCGCGGACCGCTGGGATGCAAGACAGATCACTCTCGTCGGACGGGGCGAACCGACCTGCCACCCGCGTTTTCAGGAGATCGTTGCCGCGTTATCGTCGAAGAACCGACAGATCAGCCTGCTTACCAATGCCACCTTCCCGGCCAGAACAGCCTGCTGCGTAGCGAAGATCGCCCGCATATCGGTCACGCTCTGCGCGCCGGACCGGAAAAATTACCTCAAGATCCACTCACCCGCCGTACCCGGCATTTATGACCTGGTCATCAGGAACATGGCCTTCCTGGCCGGCCTCCGCAGGAAATTCGGCAAACCATCCACGGAGATCGTCTTTGTGCTCACCCGTGAAACCATCCCGCTTGTTCCAGCCATGCTGGCCTGGGTCGAACGCACAGGGATCGATAAACTGCGTTTCCAGCCTTTCTTCCCGGTGAAAGAAACCCAAAACCTGGCTCCTGGCCAAAAAGATATAAAACTTTTATCAGAATTCTGCTCCGCCTACGCAACGCGGGCCTGGTCATTTGAGCATAATCTCAGGGACATCCCCGGTCAGTTAAGATCATCAGCCATCAGCCGGCCCGCCCGCTGTTATGAAGGATGGTTCTCGCTATATATAGATTCTGACAGCAGTGTCCGTTACTGCTGCCTGAATAAACATACTTCTATTGGCAGCCTGGATAAAAACTCCCTGGAAGAAATATGGCGCAGCAAAAAAGCGGAGAACGTGCGGGCAGAATGGCGAACCCCTCCGCCGCAAAACCCGGCCAAAGAAGACTATTGCGCCCGTTGTGTCTATGTCAGGCAGAATACCCTTCATGGCAAGCGCATTGACCATATTTTAACCCGAAATTTGGGTTTAAACGTGATGTGATCTCGCTTCAACAACAGGCATCCCTCAACGGCAGAAAGATCCGACAGCCGTGTTAAAGCTGATGCTTGAACAGTAGTGGCAGGGTTTCCAGAACTTCCTGTTCACCTCAAACTTGTTTTTCATCGCCAACCTGATTTTATGGGCATACCTGGAATTCCAGATCTTTTTAAAAGGATCCTCATAAATATTGCCTATATACGTCAGCCGATTGGTGCAACACAGGAAGACGTGTCCCCAGGGACCGATATCTGCGGAAAACCACCCGTAATAGCATTTGAAATCCTTTTTAAAAGCTCGACTAAAATAAAGACCGCCCTCGAACATCCCATAAAAATTTTCTGTTTCACAATCTTTGCTGAACCGGGAATCCAAAAGGACACGACATATCTGCCTTAAATTGGTTTTGACCTGCCTGTACTCGCCGTTTCTAACGATCTTTTGGACAATTTCTTTAAGTTTTCTTGCGTCAGGTTCAAGAATGGCCAGATCCTTTAACCCTTTATTAAAACGCATGATCTTAAACTGTACACTGTCAGCGCCGATCTTTTCGGCAAGCGCGATGATCTCGCCGGCCTGCTCTACATTGGAGTTATTCAGAACATAAACAATATTGATCAGCGGCTGCCGGGAGATCCGTTTATTGCCGGCGAGGGCTTTAATATTGCGAAGAACCCTGTTAAAAACCTCCCTGCCGCCACCCTGCAAACGCCGGTAATCCTCATGGCTGGTCGCGGCAACATTGATATTCAACGCCGTGACGGACTGTAATACTTTTCTCAAGTCCGCGTTGAAGGTCCCATTGGTATTGAGGGAGACCCGCATTTTCTTCTTGATGATCCATGCGATCATCTGCCTGATATCCGGATGCAGGGTGGGTTCACCGCCGCACAGCGTAATATGCTCAACCCCCAGCAGGGAACAATCCTCCACGATCTTTATAAAATCCGCCATTGTGATGAAGGGAGATCTTTCTTCTTTTTTCAAGGGTTTAAAATCATCAAATGGCCTGCCCAGACAATATTTACAGGAAAGGTTACACTCCCTGCTGATGCCGATCGACACGCTTCGGGGTCCGGTCAAGACCTTATCCGCTCTTATTCCCTTCAAGCGCTGAAGATCATTCTTTATGTTTATATTCTGCATAACGGCATCAACCATCTGCTACACCCGATGGAAAGCTCCTCTGACCTTGGTGATAATCTCGTCCACCGAGGGATAATAGAGCGCTTCCAACGCGGGTGAAGCGGGTAACGGGATATCCGGCAGCGCGATCCTGATAACAGGGCCCTTCAAAGAATCAAAACACTCTTCAGCCAGAAAAGCGGCTACTTCGGAACCGATTCCGCAGCATTTATATCCGAAATCAAGAACGCAGGCCCGGTGTGTTTTCTTGACCGAAGCCCGGATCGTTTCATAATCGAGCGGCTTGACGGTCCTTAAATCAATAACCTCGGCGTCGATGCCTTCCTTGTCCAGGGCGCTGGAAGCGGCCAGCGCCATGGGAACCATCACCGAATCCGCCACGATCGTGATCCCTCTGCCCGAACGTTTCACCACGGCTTTCCCCAGGGGCAGCAAATAAACGCCCTCGGGAACCGGTTCTTCCTGATCATACAGCCAGGAATGTTCAATAAAGATCACCGGCGAACTGTCTGCGATACTGGCCAGAAGCAGGCCTTTGGCATCGTAGGCGGACGACGGCATGACGACCTTAAGCCCGGGAATATGTGACAACAGCGCCTGGATCGGCTGAGAATGCTGCGCGCCGGCCCCTTCCCGGCCCCCAATGATGGCCCTGATGGTAAGAGGCACGCCGGTCTTGCCCCCAAACACATATTTATACTTGGCGGCATGGTTCACGATCTGGTCCATCGCCATCAGCATGAAATCCGTGAACATGTGGATCAGCACCGGCTTCATGCCGGCAAGCGCGGCGCCGACGGCAATGCCGGTCAGCGTGTTCTCGCAAACAGGCACGTCCATCACCCGGCGGAGCCCGAATTCTTCCTTCAGGCCGGCCGTCGTCTTAAACACGCCCGACGGCCCGCCGACTCCCTCGCCGAATAAAAACACGGCGGGATCATTGTCGAGGGCGATCCTTTGTGCCTCAAGGATCGCTTCACGATAAGTAATTTTCCTGATTTTCCCTGTTTTTATTGACGGCATCAATAAACACCCACGTTCAGATCATCCATGCCGGGATAAGGAGAACTCAGCGCCCCGTCAAGCGCCTCCTGGATCTCGGCGTCGATATCCCTGTCGATCCCTGAAATGATTTCTTGAGAAATCCCGGCCTTCTTAAGTAAATAATCCTTAAACGACGCGACCGGGCATTTTTTCATCCACGCGCTTAGTTCACGCCGGTCCCGAAACCCCTTGTCAGTGTCGTCCGTGATCCCGTCATGCGCATAATACCGGTACGTCTTAGCCTCGATCAAGGCCGGCCCTTGCCCCCGGCGGGCCCTTTCGATCAGCGGCCCGGCGCTTTTCCATACTTCGATCACATCATTACCATTGATGCAAAAGCCCGGCATGGAGAAGAATCCGGTGATCTTGTGGATGGCCATATTGGCATGGCGGAGCTTCTGCGGCGAGTTAAGGGAATAAAAATTGTTTTCGCAGACAAAAATAACGGCCAGTCGATGCAACCGGGCAAAATTGAGGCTTTCATAAAACGTGCCTTCATCCACCGCCCCATCCCCGAAGAACACCACGCTGACCCTTTTTTGCCGTCTAATTCTTGACGCCAGGGCTGTCCCCAAAGCGATCGGCAGCCCGGCGGCAACGATCGACGAGGTGCCCAAAGAGGAATGATCACTGTCGATCATGTGCATGGAGCCGCCTTTCCCGCCGGAACATCCCCCCGTCCGGCCGAACAGCTCGGCAAACATCGGGGTCAGGGCGGCGCCCTTGGCGATCAGGTGCCCGTGGTTGCGGTGATTGCTGACCATGTGATCCGTCCGGCGCAAATGCGCGCACACCCCGGCAGCAATAGCTTCCTGCCCTATACAAAGATGGACTGGGCAGCGTATTTTCCCGAAAGGATAGATCTCGACGATTTTCTCCTCGAAACGGCGGATCCTCGCCAGTGTATAATAAAGTTTTTTCAGGATGGGCGTGGTCATGAGCATGTCTTCGATTCAGCAGGCCATATTATTTTCTTTGCGTTAAAAGTATACCACATGCCTGACGGCTTCAGCCTAAAATACGGGCCATGGCTTTTAAGGCTGCCGGCCCGCCGCCAAACCAGGACTGGGGCACGTTGACCGTGGACATGTCCTTGTTCAGCATCCTGGTCACGGCGCCGGCCAGGGCCCCGGCCGAGAGAGATTTAAAGGGAAGGATCTCACTGTGCAGATGATCTGCCAGCAGCCTGGCCCGCGCCGGCTGTTCCCGGAAATGCATCACGCCGCCATGGCCTTCAAACGGGATCAGAACCGCCCGCTTCGAATGTTGCACCAGGCTTAACGACGTATGGTACGACGCCGGAGAAATGCAAACATCACTTTCGGCGATCAGCTGGTCATAACGGTCCGTCCATCTCACCAGCCGGGCATTGGCAGTTTTCTTCCTGGCCATCAGGCCCTGGAACATCCGCCATTCGGCATCAGTCGTGGAGGGGCCGGCCACAAGGACAAAATCATACGCCTCACCCAGCAGCTCGCTGGCCCTGATCGCCGCGGTCATGATCTGCGGATAATACGCCCCGCCGCCGCGCACCACTGCCACCTTGACCCTGCCTCCGGCGGAAAAGTTCGCTTTGCCCGTCGATGGCATAATAACCGGCGCCTCCGGCACGAGATACCCGGTAAAAACAATCTTCTCCTGATACCTTGTAAAAAATTCACGATAGGCACGCCGGGCAGACCCGGCGGAATAACCGCCGGCGATGTAGTCCATCTCGATCGCGGGG
>PEAR01000001.1 GCA_002753745.1 Candidatus Omnitrophota bacterium
AAGCAGATACTGTTCACCATTGCGACGATTCAACCGCCGGCCAATACGCCATCACCGTCAATTACACCGACCTGGCCACCGGCTGGACCGAACAGCGAGCGGTCTGGGGTAAAGGCGAACAAGGCGTCTTGAGGCAAACCGGACACGTTGAGCAATCCTTACCCTTCCTCCTTCGAGGATTCGACGCGGATAATGGCAGCGAGTTTATCAATGAGCACCTGCTGAAATACTTAACTCAGCACCGCGGACAGCCCATTCAATTCACGCGGTCCCGCGCTTACAAGAAGAACGACAACGCCCACATTGAACAAAAGAACTGGACCCATGTCCGACAATGGCTCGGATACAATCGTTTTGACAATCCTGTTGTGGTTCCATTCCTTAACGAACTTTACACTTCTGAATGGAACCTTTATCACAACTTCTTTATCCCCTCCGTCAAACTCATTGACAAAAAACGCGACCACTCTAAGATCATCAAAAAACACGACAACCCCAAAACGCCGTATCAGCGCATCCTGGAAACCGACAGCTCGATAGTCCCTGAATCCAGAAAAAAACAATTAAGAACGCTTTACGCATCCTTAAACCCATTTACTTTGAGAAAAGCCATGGAAGCCAAGATCGCCAAAGTCCTTCGCCTCGCTTCCAAATCCGGTAACATCAATTCTGAGGCAACGATTCCGCTCCCCGACCTCACAGGTAACATTGTTCAATGAGTCAACTGGAGATTACAAACATATATAATATAAGTATCTGCGCTATAAAAACTTGTGGATGTTTCTAGATTGGCTTATTACTATATAATTCTCTATTATTCTTGCTGTGCATTAAGATTCTCAGATATAACACTGCCTTCATCCTTCGCCATCTTCTCTCTCAGCCGCCACTCCCCACACGATGGATTATGGAACACCATTCTCTTGAAGTTGGCGCACCAGCCCTCATCGCCATTCTTTTGCGTCCAATTCTGACAACTTTTGCAGCCTGTCTTCATCACCAGCCTCCATGAACCTATTGCGTAATTTTAGCACACCCGCATGCCAAAGAAAAAGCCCGCCATTTTCAGACGGGCTCTTTTTCGTAAAATCAAAACTCAATTACTTCGAGGAACCACAACAAACAGGCGCATTGTTCATCATCATGCAGCAAGTGCAGCCTGACTCCATCATGGTCATCATGCACATGCAGCAATCCTGGATCATCTTGGCGCACATCATGTCGCCGCTGGTGCACATCATGCACATGCCGTCCTTGGTCATTTCCATCTTGCACATACCCATCATCATGTTGCAGGTCATCATGGTCATGCCGTTCATCATCATCTGAAAACTGACCATACCGCCGTTGAGCATCGTGCAAAGATTCTGCATCATGGCGGCACCCATCTCGTCGGAAGCCATGCACATGATCTTCATTCCGTCCTTCATCTTCTCCATCTTGAACATGCAGCGCGGGATCATCATCATGTCCATCGTTCCCATGGGCATCCCCGCCGGAGCCATGCTGGGCATTCCCATCATGTTACGCCCCATTGTCATCATCTGTTTCATTTTCATTTCTGATTTCATCTTGCTTCTCCATTTATCTACCATTGGTATGGTAAGAATTCTTTTCGGTGATAAACATATAGCGCTCGTGACTATTTTGCTTCA
This sequence comes from Candidatus Omnitrophota bacterium, assembly GCA_002753745.1. Classification (GTDB taxonomy): domain Bacteria; phylum Omnitrophota; class Gorgyraeia; order Zapsychrales; family Fredricksoniimonadaceae. Next base: position 1,656 of record PEAR01000001.1, read on the forward strand.
CCGACATGATGAAAGAATAACAAACAACAGACACAATGTCAAGAGATATTTGCTGTAAGTCGTTTATTTTCAATACATTATATACTATATCCCCACTAGGAGAAGTAGATTATTAATGATTCTCAAAAATAAATTTCAATAATCCACGCTTGACAAATCCAATAAACAATATATACTATATTAAATCAATAGGAATTATAGAGTAAAATATGAAAATTACACACAAAGGCGATTACGCGTTAAAAGCAATTCTGGACATGTCCGTGCATTACGATGAAGGGTTGGCGACGATCCAGGAAATCGCCAAACGCATCGATGCCCCGGGAAAATTTCTGGAACAGGTATTGCTGGAGTTAAAGAAAGGCGGATTCATCGAGAGTCGTCGGGGAAAGATTGGCGGGTATCAGCTGTCCCGGCCCCCTAAGCAGATCACATTGGGTCAAGTTATTCGCTTCGTCGATGGCCCTCTCGAGCCGATTGCCTGTATCAATGAATGCTACTCCGACTGCGGCGACCTTCATCAATGCGCCTTCCGCCTCATCTGGCAGCAGGTGTTTCAGGCAACTTCAAATATCGTCGATAACATTACGTTCGCGGATCTGGCCAAAAAGATTGAAGCCGCATCCAAAGTGCCTACATATTCAATTTAAAGGTGACCTTCATGTCTCGAATAGACAAATACTTCAACCAGACCTCTGATAACTTTACATCCGAACCTTCACTGGATGCCTTCGTGATCTGCCCGGCCTCCCTGTTCCCTGAGATGACGCCTGAGCAATTCGCTGCAACACAGCAAATCTACAAAGCCGCCTATGAAAAGGCCTGGGCGAAAGTCTACGGGAACGGTTCAAATCCCGACGACTTTGATCTGGGTAGTGGAATTTAAATCCCCGCGCCATCCTGGAATGTATGGGCAATCTCCCTCATCGCTTCCTTTTCATCAGCTCCCTCGATAACCAGAGTCACTTCTGAATTTTGCGGCACACCCAGGGAAAGCACATCCAGGATCGATCGCGTGTCCGCCTTGGCTGAATTATGCCAAAGCTGAATTGTAGAAGTGAATTTCTTCGCGATGGTCACAATACGAGCTGCCTCCCGTAAATGAAGACCATGAAGAGCAAGAATACGTATCTTTTTAGTTTCCATAATCAGAATCCAGTCCAGCGCCAGTCATGGCAATATTTAAAGCTCCCGAAACGATTTCTTCGGCTTATTAGGCGCAACCGGCTTCTTGTTCGAGTATTGGGCTATCCACGCTTCTGCGTGATGATCAAGCCAGTCGCGAGAGGCCTTCTCTAAGCCGATATCGTGACCGGCCTTCTCACTTTCAACCCACTTAAACCTGTTGATCTCCTCGACGACTTTCCTGTCTTTTAATAATTCTGAATGAATATTCCCCATAAAAATTCCCCCTTTTTACAATTAAACCGCTGACAGTTCCGACGCTATTTTCAATTCAGATAAAACCGGCATGTTAAGCGGCGTCATAGGCATAATACTTCTGATTACCGGCTCAAGACCGCGAATATCGATCATCGCCGGATCCTGAAACTGAACCGGCAACGGAACGCCAGCACCATCGACCTTAATGTTGATCTTCAAATTCGAGCTATCCAGATCAATACCGCCAAGGGGCGTTTGTGCCGAGTCCGTGTTTGTCGGCGGCAACAAAAGATAGGGAAATAAATGCGGAAGAATGACTTCCCCGGCTCGACGAATCGCGATTGAATTGTAATTGCGATGATTCCCGATTCCCGTGACATCACCTTGCGGCACAACCAGCACACCGGAAACGCTCTCATCACCGTCTTTGATATCCAGAATCGTTATATCCGCTCCCTCGTCCAACGGGTGCTCACCGCGTCTGATTCCTTCCGTGTTAACCCACGCGACCTTTGATTTGTAAGCATTCGCCTTGATCGACTGAATAACACGCCTTGCCTCCAGACCGTCTTCATCAACAAGAACATAATCAGCATCCTTGTCAAACGCCGATGAGCGCAAGAAGCCCTGGTCATCCGTGTTAACTGTCACGAACTCAACTCTTTCATTCCCAGAGAGATTAAAAAGATGCCCGTCACCCTCCTGAAACTCCTTCGTTAATCGCTCCAGATCAGATCCCTGCTTTGTCGCCACCACTATGCGGATCGGATCCCCATTCTCTTTTTTGGGCGTATCAAACACCCAATGCTTGAGGAGAATATTAACAGCGCTGGTAAAAGACGGCGTCGAGATCCCCTGATACTCCTGACTAAACGCTCGACGGGCACCTGCTTCAGCCAACGCCAAAAGCAATTGCACCGTTGCACTGGCCGGACTTCCAAAACGTCCATAAGTCCGATACGATCCTTGAGGTAAATACGGCCCCTTGTCCGGATTTCCAGCAACGCCATTCCAGCCAAATCCCGCCTTGAGATCATCCGGATCATCAGCGCGATAGGCATTGGACGGATTCCCGCCGCTAGCGACCAGTGACCGGTGATCGCCGCTCAACAACCCCCAAATAGCCGTGTGATGAATCAGCAATGTATGCGGATTGTATTTGGTGATTAATGTTGATTCATGGATCAGACGTGCTGCTTCCTTAATGCGTGCAGACGTAAACGGAACATATCCGCCGATATCAGCAATTCCTTTAAGAATATCCGGCTCAACGTTGTATCCTTCTTTTTTTGCGCGCTTGATGACCGGATATTTGCGCAACGCGTAACCAGTCTTTCCGTCGACATTAGTCGTCGGCTGCATAAAGATCGCATCGAGCTGATCGTAAGGAATCTTGTCGAACTTCCCATCGTATAGCTTCAGGATCTGAAAAATTGCCCCCAACTCCCGCAAGACATCTTTTGTGTCCTCAATACCCACGGCCCAACGGATGCCTCCACGCGTCACGCCGCCTTGCCGCAACTGTTCATCCGTCAGCCCTGACAGCGCCCCGTATCCTGGCATCTGCATAAGATTACGAACATCCCCAAGGCTCACAGCATGTTCGATGGTCCTGAAATATCGCAGAAGCGCCATGAACGCCTTGGCCCGCTCTTCCGTCTCCAGATCAAAATAAATCATGTGCCCCGGATTATTCATCTGCCTTTGCGCAATACCATATTGCGGATGCGATTCATCCCCGGGATATCGGACGAATTTCACCTGCGGGTTCTTCTTCAGCCATTCAACATAAACCCGGGCGTTTTCCTGCTGCTTAAAGAATCTTTTCTCCAGCGTCGGTAAGCCATAACGAAGAAGTTTCTTCGCATCATCCTCATTAATCGGCTCGGTCCGAAGACCTTTCAATTCTTCAACAATCTCCTTCTTGGCAACCACAACAGCGCCAAAGACATTGCCGTCGCCGGAAAGCCCCTTGGTCACGACCTGCACAACAGCATCGATCCCATACTCCAGCGGCTGCTGCCCGAGTGATGTAGCGAATGAACCGTCAAAGATAATAAACGCCTCCGGCGATTTTGAATTCCGAACCGTACGCACCACCCTTTCCATATCAACAACCGGCAGCGACGGATTCGCCGGTGTCTCAAAAATTACTGCAGCGGTATTTCTTGACAACTCCTCAACCAGCTGATTCTCAGGATCAGACACAATCCTGACCTTAAGGCCGTACTTTCGATACAGCTCCACATCGCCTTCCGTCCCGCCATAGGCAGGACGCACCAGAACGATTTCAGGCGTACGTCCGGGATATTTAAGCGCGAACTGTTTCAAGGCATACCGAAGCGGAAGATGAACACCAGCAACACCGGACGCCACGCTAACGCCTGCATACTGCTCTGACAGCAAATTCTGTGTTTCCAGATCAGCAACTGCCCTCTCCACTTGCTCAACCACACTCCTGCCTTGGCGCTTATCATCAACAAGAGGTAAATCAGGCCCGGATCCGCTAACAACCGGCGATGTATTGACCGTGCGGCGCTCCGGAATAATAGAAGATGGCGAAACCCCTTCCGGCGTTGTTAAAACAATCCCCAAATCATCAGCAATCTCAACAGGAATAGCCTTTCTATCTTTCTTCTGCGGCAGCCGGATCTCATTAATACCGACAACGGTTGCCCCAGCTGGGACATCTTTGGAGACCGTTGCGTTAGCGCCTATCTTGGCGCCATCACCAATAGTGACTGTTCCCACAATACTGGCTCCAGCACCCAGCAAAACACCATTACCAACAATCGGATGTCTTCTGCCATCTGCCGTGACTTTTCCATTCGACCCCAGCGTCACCCCATGAAGAAAATACACATCATCGCCGACAATCGCGGTCTCGCCGACAACAACACCAATTCCATGATCAATAACAACACCCTTACCAATTGTCGCTCCGGGATGAATATCCACACCAAAGGCAATCGAAACCCGGCTCTGAAATCGCAAAGCAAGTTCCTGTCGACCGTTCAACCACAGCCAATGCGCCACGCGATACGCCGCCAGCGCATGAAAACCCTTAAAGTTTAAAAACGGCGTCGAAAGCTTGTCAGATGCCGGATCACGCTCAAGTACGGCAAGCAGATCGCGACGAATGGCATCAAGAATATCCGGGGAAGCACTCAACGCTTCTTTCACCGTTGTCCTGACATCCTCGGCGTCCATGTGTTCCGACGCCAATTTGTTTGCCAACAAATAAGAAATCGCCGACTCCAGATCCGGTTGATCAAGAATCGTTTTCTTGAGGTACTCTGCAAGCTGCCGCTCTTTCTTCGCAATCGAATCGGCTTCCTCGTACAAACGGCTCCAGACCGGATCAGAAGACACAGTCGTCCTGGGAGATGCTTTTAAGGATGATGTCCTTACGCCTGCTGGCGCACTCTTCTTCCGTACTTGCTGTGGCTTTTCCTTCTTCTCTGGTGTTCTCGAAGAAACAGCAACCTCCTTCTTCAGCGCATCCAACCGCTGCCACGCCTCCTGCGGATGAATAGGTGCAACCTGACGGGTATCCCGATGTTGCCGCAAATCCTTTGAGATGGTCTCATCAGAAACAACAATCAACCCCTGAATACCGTTTTGCTTTGCTCTCTCATCAGTTCTGCTAATTGCATCACTCTGTTCGACACGAGCTGCACTGAACGCAAGAAGCGTCTGGGGGCTTTTTACACCAGCAGTCCGAGAAACTTCATCAAAACGTTCTGACTTGGAAAACGGAAAAAACACAATCGCTGTCTGTTTAGATAACGCATCCTGCAAATCATCAAAATTTGTCACAATCCGTGCTTCATTCGGATTTTGTCTGGCGTACAGGACAAACACATTATCTGCGGGTGATTCCGGCGGAATATAAAATACAGCTTCGCCATTGCCTTGCTCAATCCCGGACCGCTCCTTGGCAAAATGGATCAAATTGGCAACTGCCGCCAGCTTTGTTGAATAACTGACCCCGTCGAATTTTCCCTCTTCCCCCTGAAAATGGACTCGCGCCGTCAGCTGCTCAACAGCTCTCACTGTTTCATCATTCAAATCTTTTCTGCGGGCCACGAGATCAGCATGTGTTTTCTCAATTGCCCTGACCAAGTCAGTATCAACAATCTCTCGTCCGGGCTTGGACAAGAACTCCGTTGCCGAACCCTGACTCGCATCCGATATAATCTCAGGCGCGACGCCTACCATGCCGCCGGAGAAATATTTTCTCGGCAGAGTCTCGTGCGTTAAAGGATCTTCTTCCTCCTTGATATAGTTGAACACGCCAACCTTAAACGCCTCCAGATACCTCTCGTAGATCTTATCCTTTGCCTTCGGGTCATCGACCTCAACACCAGCGACCTTGTTTTTATCCGTGTAGACTTGGTTAACAAGACTTGCCTTAAGCGCCTGTTTAAACCATGTCGCCAGGATCATGGCATTATAAATCTGACGCAGCGGAGCAAAATTCTCTCCCTCGTTCACTTCTTTCTCAATGATCGGCAGAATAATTTCCCGGACAGCATTGACCGTAAATTCCTTCTTCCCTTCAACGCCATCCGCTGAATCTGAAATCTGAACATCAGATGACAGCTCATGGCTGGCTTTCTCCGCCAGATAATCTTTCTCCAGCATGACCTTTAAATGACTCTTCACAAGAAACGCAGCGCCATCTTTCTGATAAACCTCTGCCTTGTCTGCCCGAACCCAAATCTTGTTAAATGTATCAACCGGAATATCAGTTGTGCCCAATTTATCGTAGGCTTGAGCATATACTTTCCGCCAAAAGCCTCTGCCCACATCCTCTTCGGGATACATCAATGATGCCGTAAACTGCTTGAGGACATAATCCTGACCCAACAACTCCTGACCGGTACTTGTCTGGGCAAAGCTGTTGCCAATAATGCGATGCGCTTCATAGGGCGACAGATTGACCCACACATCCTTATTGGGGATTGTCAGCGACGCCAAAAAATGCCTGATAAGCCGACTGTATTCTTGCTTCTTTTGCGTGTCTGACAATGGACGGTCACCCTGATCAACGACAAAATAGAAATGAAAGGGATTATGCTGATCCACCTTTAACCCGACAATCTGGGGAGGATTAAAGGCATTCGTTGGAGAAAGACGCACGCCGGGAACCGGTAGCGGCAGCACCACCTGCGCGTAACCGGATTGAACTGGTATTGCGCTCAACATGGCTGTGATAAGTCCAACAGCGATGAAACGGAAAATGGATGTCTTTTGAATTTGATGCAACATAACTACTCCTGTGTTTAATAAAACATTGGCTTACGTGACCCCGTTCAGCTTGCAGGAACTGTAAGTTCCTGGCGTAGCCTCAGGGGTATTTGCCAAGAATCCTTGGCAAATAAATAAGCCCAAAACATTCCGGGATTTCTTCCCGAACATTCTGGGCTTCCAGTTATCTGGTCAGACCTGTTAGAAAGGCTCTATGTTCTACACATCTCTTTTCCTCTTCAGATAATTCAATAAATCAATTCTTGTGACAACACCGTAAAACTTGTCCTCATCCTGAATGATCGCTGTATAACCTTTCTTCAAAACCGCAACAAGGCTCTTCAAATCTTCCCGCGGACTCAACACTTCCGGGTCGGTAGCCATGTAATGCGCGACTTTCTCTTCAAACTTGTGTGTATCCAAATCTTCAAACGCCAAAAGAAGGTCGGATTCATCAATAATCCCAACAGCTTTTCCATGATCAATAACAGGAAGCTGCGAAATGTCATACAACTTCATTCGCGAATAAGCGGTTGCGACTGAATCTTCCGGGCGAACGGAGACAACGCTATTTGAACTGTACGTCCGGGTAATCAGATCCCTGAGATCCCCCTCTTCTTTCCGTTCCAAGAGCCCCTGATCCAGAAGCCAATGATCGTTGTAAACCTTGGACAAATATTTATTCCCACTGTCACAGACAAACGTCACAATATTTTTGGGTGTCTTCTGTTCTTTAGCATAACGGATCGCAGCCCCGAGCAAAACGCCCGTCGATGAACCCGCCAGAATTCCTTCCTTGCGCAAGAGATCACGCAAGATCAAAAAGGCCTCTTTATCAGAAATCGAATACGCCTTCTTTACCAAAGAAAAATCAGCCTGAGCCGGAATAAAATCTTCTCCTATGCCCTCGACCCGCCAGCTTCCGGCTGTGCCAAACTTTCCTGTCGTCACATGATCGACCAGCACGGAGCCTTCCGGGTCAGCCAAAACAAACTCGATCCCCGGATGCACCTTCCTGAAATAATCCGTCAGCCCTCTGATCGTCCCGGCAGATCCAACACCGACAGAGATGGCATCCACCTTGTGATCCATCTGTTCCCAGATCTCAGGCCCTGTTGTCGTAACATGTGCCAGCGGATTAGCCGGGTTATTGAACTGATCTACAAAGAACGAATTCGGGATCTCCTTTGAGAGCCTGAGAGCATAGTCCTGATAATACTCCGGATGGCCCTTCTCGACGTCAGAACGCGTCATGACGATCTCGGCACCCATCGCCTTCAGGCAGGCTATTTTCTCCTGACTCATTTTGTCAGGGATGACTAGCAAAAGCCGGTAGCCTTTTCGTGCCGCGACCAGAGCCAGCCCAAGACCCGTATTCCCAGCCGTAGCTTCAATCAGCGTATAACCTTTCTTTATCTTACCCTCTCGCTCTGCCGCCTCGATCATGGACAAACCGATCCTGTCCTTGATGGCACCAGATGGGTTCAGGTTCTCAAGCTTGAGAAATAACCGGCATACCCCGACGTCAAAACTTTTGACCTCAACAATAGGCGTGTGCCCGATCAGCTCAAGAATATCCTTGTAGATCATGCAGCCTTTCCTACTGACTTCTCAAAAGCCTGTCCGAGGTCCCACAGAAGATCCTCAATATCTTCCGTTCCAACAGATAAGCGGATCTGTTCCGGCTTGACCCCTGCCAAACGCTGTTCTGCCTCCGTCAACTGTCCATGAGTCACGGTTGCCGGATGCACGATGAGCGATTTTGAATCTCCGACATTAGCAAGAAACGAGAATATCTTTACCGATTCAATAAACTTCTTGGCTCGCTCCAGTCCACCCTTGACACCGAAGGTCAAGATAGATCCCGGCCCTTTAGGCAAATACTTCTTGGCCAAAACATAATGCGGACTGCTCTTCAATCCCGGATAATTAACCCAGGCCACATCAGGATGACTCTCCAGAAACTCAGCGACACGCTGGGCATTGGCAACCGCTCTTTGCAGACGGAAAGAAAGCGTCTCCAAGCCCTGCAGGAACAAAAACGCATTAAACGGACTCATGCATGCGCCAAAATCACGAAGATAGTGCAAGCGAACTTTGATAATGTAGGCGATATTGCCAAGCCCCGGGTAATTGCCCCACTTATCCCAATGGACAAAACCGCTGTACGCTTGGTCCGGTGTCGTGAAATCCGGAAACTTGCCGCTCGCCCAGTTGAAATTCCCACCGTCGACAATCAATCCGCCGATACTGGTGCCATGCCCGCCGATATATTTGGTCGCCGAATGCACAACGATGTTGGCGCCATAATCAAACGGACGAAAAAGAAACGGCGTCCCAAAAGTGTTATCAACAATAAGCGGAATGCCGTTCGCGGCCGCAATCCTGGCCACAGCCTCAAAATCGATCACATTAATGTCAGGGTTGCCGATGGTCTCAACAAAAATAGCGCGTGTTCGCTGATTGATCGCCTTCCTGAAATTCTCCGGATCTGCCGGGTCAACCAAAACAGTCTTCACGCCATGTTTGGGCAGCGTGTTGACAAAAAGATTGAACGAACCGCCATACAGCGTTTTGGCCGCGACGATCTCCTCCCCGGTATGTGTGATGTTCAAGATCGAATACGCGGTCGCCGCCGAGCCTGACGCCACCGACAAGGCCCCGCTCCCGCCTTCCAGCGCGGCAATCCGGTTTTCCAGAACCTCGTTGGTCGGGTTCGTGATCCGGGAATAATCGAAACCGAATTCCTCAACGGAACTGATCGCCTTGGCCTGGGCAAAATTCTTGAATACAAATGATGTCGTCTGATAAATAGGCACCGCCCGGGATCCTGTTGCCGGATCGGGCACCTGGCCCGCGTGGAGCTGTAATGTATCAAACCCTAATTTTCTTTCACTCATACTCTTTCTCCATAATGTGATGAGCCCGCAAAAGCGACCTCGGGTTGGATCTGATACGCATCCAACGATTCATCCAGATCGACCTGCAACGCACCATTAAACACATTGTTGACGATCATAAGCGCCCCGAAGACCGTCAGATCAACAATCTGCTCAGGACCTAAGAATTCCTCCAATTTCTTAAAAAGCGTATCGGTCACGCGATTCGGATTGGCAGCCAATTGTTTTCCGTAAGCAATGATCGTCTGATCACGCTCATCCAGTTTTAAAGCCCTGGGATCCTCTCCGCCCTTGATGATGGCCCGATTCATAAAAGTTGCGCAAAGCGTGCACGCATTTTCTCTCGAGATCGCATCACAAAAAAGGATAGTCCGGCGATCTCCCAAGACCGGCTTGACCTTGGCGTAAAGGGAATACCATTCAAGCACGGCACGCGACGCTATCGGTGAATGCAGCAGAGTGGCTTTCATATTCGTAACAACTCCGTGCTCTTTGACCACCTTGTCGTACTCCGCCTTAATCTCCGGCGAAGCACCTTCATATCGAATCAGAGGAATCCGTCCCATTAACATCTCTCCTTGTTCTTGTTAATCAATTCTTATCGCTTCCGTAACAGCTTCCTTGACACTCCGGGCGATGTGATCAATATCCCGCTCGCTGATAACTAACGGAGGCGCAAGACAGATCACATCATCGAGAACGCGCGTCAAAACCCCTCGCGCCAAAAGCTCCTGACGCACGCGTTTGGCCACCCCCAAGTCCGATGAAAAGCGCTCCTTGGTCTTTTTATTAGCGACAAACTCGACCCCCACAAGAAGCCCCAGACCACGGACCTCCCCGATATGCGGATGCTTTTCAAGTGGCTTCAAGCCTCTAAGCAAACGACGCCCCAGTTTCTCTGACCTTTTTACGAGACGCTCTTTCTCAAGGATACGCAAGTTAGTCAATGCCACCGCACAGCCTACCGGATGGGCTGACGCCGTATACCCATGCCACCAACGCTTCCCGGACTCAACAGAATCCAATGTCTTTTTGATCTCTTTCGACACGCCGATTCCGCCGAGCGGAAAATAACCGCTCGTGATCCCCTTGGCAAACTGAACAATGTCCGGCTGAACACCCCAATGCTCGAGCGCAAACCAGCGGCCAGTCCGGCCAAACCCCGTGATCACTTCATCACTGATCAAAAGAACGTTGTACTTGTCGCAGATCTTTCTGATACGCGGAAAATAATCGTCCTGGGGAACAAGAATGCCCCCGCCCCCGCCCTGAACCGGCTCCGCGATAAAGGCCGCAACCGTTTCTGGGCCTTCACGAAGGATCGCCTCCTCAAGCAAGTCGGCAGCTGCTACTCCCGGTGAAACATCTTTTCTTGTGGTCGTAAAACGATACGGATTCGGCGATTCAATGTGCAAGAATCCCGGCAGCCTCGGCCCAAACCCTTGAGAAAACTCCTCAACGCCCGTTGCTGATGCCGCACCAACTGTTGAGCCGTGATAACTGAGCTTGCGCGCAATGATCTTCTGTTTCCCGGGCTTACCCCTAGCCTGCCAATAGAACCTCGCCGTCCTGATAGAGGTATCCGTGGCATCCGAACCACCGAGCGTGAAATAAAACGCCTCAATATTCGGATAGATCAGCCGCTTGAGTGTCTTCACCAACTCAACCGCCGGTTCATTGGTAGCGCCGGCATAAGCTGTCGCGAATGCCAGTTGTTTCAGCTGACGATGCGCAGCAGCGGCCAGCTCCTTGCGGCCGTGGCCAAGGTAAACGTTCCACATGCTGCTAAGTCCGTCGATAAATGTCTGGCCTTCGATATTCGTCAGCCTGACACCCTTTCCCGAGACCCAAACCTGCGGATCCTGATGCTCGCTCGGATGATGCTGCGGATGGATCAGATGACGAAGGTCGCTTTGAACCAATGCTTTCTTTAGGTTTTTCTTATGACTCACAACTGTGCCTTTTCTTTCTTATATTCCGTCACCAAAACGTGCGTTAATCGCTCGGGAATCTTCACGGATATCCTCAACAACATTAGGCTGTGCTTTATGAATGAAGGCGATCCAAGCAACACCCGCGAGCCAGATCCCAAGGAAGATGTACGGCAAAATGTTATACGGCGCCGGAGGAACAGGATAAAGATTCCCCAAAATAGCCAAGCCTAGTGTAAAAACAGCCAACCCCGATATAACCAGATGCTGAATCTTCAATTCACCTCGACGTTTGAGATACACCGGTGCTGCAATGGAAATAATGATATACGTCACAATAAACCCAAGCGTCGCAATCGTCCCCACCCAGCCGTAAATATCAAAATCACCCGTACCATTGATCGAAAGGATCACCGCAGGAATCACTGCCAAAATTGAGGAAATTGTGACTGCGATATGCGGCGTTTCATTCTTATGGTGAGCATCACCGGCGGAAGAATGAAATAATCCATGACGGCTCATTAAAAACAAAACACGCGCACCGGCATTAATACTTGCCAAGACACAGGCAAAGAAACTGATGATCGCGCCAATATCAATGAGCAGACCAAGAGATGAAAGACCGGCCTTGTCCGCCAGAACACTAAGAGGCGCGCTGCTTTTATCCAATGTTTCAGCGTTCCCATAAAACCCAATAACCTGAGCATAAGAAGAAACCACAAATAACGCACCAACGATCAAGGCGCTGCGAACAATAGCTCTCGGAATACTCTGCAATGGATTCTTGGCCTCTGAACCAAGTGCGGCTGCACTTTCAAACCCGACGAAGCTGAAGATCGCAAGCACCAAACCGCCACGTAATCCATCCAGCCCGGCACCTTTGAGCGTCAACTGAGCCCAATCCAATTTCCATCCATACCGATAGAGTGTCACGCCCACCAGAAGAACAATGAGAGAAACCGAAAAGAACTCCAAAGCCAGAGATACACGCGTCGAAAGCTTAATGTCCTTATACGCGATATACCACGCAATCAACACGCTGAGCGCGATCAAAATAGCTGCCGGGACTTTAAAATGAAACACGCTATCAAGGAAGACGTTGGTATAGTTAGAAACACCGGATGTCACCGCAGAGGCGCAACCGATATACGCAATAAGCAATGCCCAACCGGTCACAGAGCCCCAGAACGGCCCCAGACCCGTAATAGCATAAGAGTAGAACGAACCCGGAGATGCCGAACGTCGTGCAAACTGATTAATACTAGCCGCCACCAACAAGATGCTCACAGTGGCGAACAAATATGCCAGCCATGTTGCCCCACCGGATAACGCGAATACCAGCGGAATAACAATTGTAGGCGTTGCTGTTGGCGCGATATTGGCGATCGATTGACCCAACGTTTCCAGTGGTGTCAATGTTTCGGACTTCAAGCCGTAGGAATGGCCCCCGCGATTTACTTCTTTTGATTTGGCGCTCATACGCTTCTTCCTTTCATTGTTTTTTATATCGAAATCCACTTCGGCCCCGGAAGCCCTTTAGGCTTCCAGGAGGCCTTCGGGATGTTTTTGAAAGAATTCTTTCAAAAACAAAAAGGCCCAAAACAAGTCCGGGATTAACCGGAAATATTTTGGGCCTCCAGATGTCTGGTGAGCCTGTCTACTGATTGCACCCGGAGCGTAAAGAATACCGCCCCTTAATTCAGCAAATCACTACTATCCCAGTGGGGATAGTGGAAATATAACACATCAATAACGTTTGTCAAGTTTATTTTTCAATTATCCCCGAGATAACGGAACATTCCGTCGGGAAGAATCCATGTATGCATCGCGCAATTTTATCCGATGAACAACCCTTCGATCCTTATCTGGGTGAAATCTTTCCTCTTGTTGATGAAATTGATCAACCCGCTATGGCGCCACTGAAGCATACACCGATGCGGCAAAAACCAATAGCGCATCCCGATCTTGAGCTCCTTATTGGTAGCCCTCACCAACCCATCATAAGCTTCCGCGGAATAATAACCCACATCCTTATGTTCTTTCGAGCGCGGATTCAAAGGTCCAGTGACGCACCAGACAATGACCCCGTTCACATAATCAGCGCTGACCACAACGCCGCAATGAGTAATGGGGCAGCCGCACGACATCCCCAAAGGCCTGCCGATAATAATATCCCCCGGCTTAAGCCCCAGCTCTTTGGTCCGGGCGGGATTATGCGGGATGATCGTCTCACGCGGACCCGCTTCATTCGGGAATGTATCCAGAATGAAATCAAATTCGCGGCCGAGAGAATCCTTCCAGTTTAATTTTGACTCAAGAGGCTTATCCGACGAACAACTGCCGCAGACAGCCTTGCAATCAACCTTTTCTACCGCGATCGTTTCAGTATTATTCATGTGAACGCACTTGACGATCTCTTTAGGATTCTTTGCGATCACCTCCGCGAATTGTCGGCATGTCCTCTGCCCGCATGAACCACAATCCAACCCTGGCAATTGAGTTAATAATTCTTCTGGCATATGACCCCCTCTTAATAAATTTTTCTATTAAATTTTTTAACTCCTAGACACCTCGACAGCTATACAAGCTGACGGACGGATGGGAGCTTCCTCAATACACTGATGTTAGCGGTTTCAAGCATCCCAATACTTGCGAAAGTTTATAAAGAAAAACATTCACTTCATCTTCCGTGTTAAAGCGTCCCAACGAAATTCGAAGCGCACCACGGGCCCTGACAGGATCCAGCCCTATGGCCGAAAGCACATGCGAGGTCTTATGCCCGCCGCCATTCGAAGAACAGGCCGAGCCACTGGACACCGCGATCCCCATTTCATCGAGCTCCAATAAAAGCCTGATCGCGTCTCCTTCCAGACCGGCAAACCCGAAACTGATATTGTTCGGCAAGCGGCGATCCCGATGGCCGTTCAAATAAGCAAATGAATAGTCGTTAAGAACGGCATCAATGATCTTTTCCCTCAATCTTAACTCTCTCCTGGCCTCGACGACCATCTCCTGAACACACAATTCAGCAGCCTTGGCAAAGCCCACGATGGCCGGAATGTTCTCTGTTGCCGACCTCAGTCCCATTTCATGCCCGCCGCCCTGCTGCCAGGGCATGATCTTCGTCCCTTCCCTGATAAATAACGCGCCAATTCCTTTGGGGCCATAGATCTTATGCGCGTTGATGGTTAGCAAGTCTAAGCATTGCTCGTTGACGTCAATAGGTATCCGACCGAACGATTGACAGGCATCACTATGAAAATAGATCCCGCGTGCCCGGCAAATCTTGCCCACTTCGCTAATCGGCTCGATCGTGCCAATCTCGTTATTGGCATTCATCACCGAAACAATGATCGTTTCTTTCCTGATCACCTTTTTCAGATCGTTGATATCGATCAATCCGTCTTCATCAACGGGCAAATAGGTAACCGCAAATCCCTGCCCTCTGAGCCATTCGCAGGGTCCGATCACCGAGTCATGCTCGATCGCCGAAACAATGATGTGATTCCCCTTTTCCCTATTGGCAAAAGCAATACCCTTTAGGGCGAAGTTGTTCGATTCCGTCCCGGAAGAAGTAAATACAATTTCCTGAGGTTTAGCCCCGATCACCGAGGCGATCTTCGCGCGAGAACTTGCCATTACCTCTTTAACTTCCCGGCCAAAACCATGCAAGCTTGAAGCATTTCCGTAAAATTCCGAGAAATACGGTAGCATTGCCTCAACCACTCGGAGATCTGTCCTTGTACTTGCGCTATTGTCCAGATATATCCTTTTCACTTATTCCCCCTGGTAAAAGATATCGCCTTCAAGCGGCCTGACCACGCCAAAATGCTGCTGCCAGCCGATCTCTTTCTTCCCGACGCACACCGTACAGGTTCCTACCGGCGGATTCCCTCGCAAAATCAAAGGATCAGCTATCTCGGATGAAGCCTGAATCTTCTTCACCACGGAATCAATACCGATACCATAGAGCGCGTTCGTCTCACAGATCGAAATATCACTCGCCGCGCTGATGACCCTCGCCCGGAAAACCTCGCGCTCCGCTTGCGAGATCAGATCGATCTTGGTGACGACCGCGACATCGGCCAACGTGAGCATCGGACCTATCTTTCGCGGCAAATTCATACCGCTCGTGGCCTCCAGAACAACGATACCGAGCGACCCTTCAATATAAGGAGAACAACGCAAGCACAAGCCAGCCGTTTCAACCAGCAAATATTCCGCATTATTCTTCTGAGCCCAGGTAATGGCATCACCCAAAACCATCACATTACAATGATCAGGGCATAATTCGCCTGAATAGACTTTTTTGACAGGAATGCCAAATTCTTTCTTGAACATCTCGTCTTCAACGGCATACTGAACATCGATCTTCAAATAAGCGACCTGTGAGCCAGCGGCAATAAGCCGTTTCGTCACTTGTTTTAAAACTGTCGTTTTTCCTGTTGTCGGCGGTCCTGCGCAAATAACTACTTTCATATTCCAACCTCTTTCTTAAACGGTTTTATCCCGCACCCAGACTAAAGTCGGGCGGGATTCCGCTCCACTATTCGTGGAGCTTCACTTTCCAGCATAGCCCAACGCTGAAAGCCTCTCTTCCAGCATATCCCCATCCAATTGCTCGCCATTTCTGATCAACTGCCTGAAATGCAAAATAACGTCATCAAGTTTTTTGATCTCTTCGGCAACCACCAATTCCTCTTTGTTAGAATGGACGATTCCAACCATCGCACCATTTTTCATCACAACCCGAAAATCCGATAATAATGCGATACGGGGATCATGGGTGACGAAAATGAAGATCTTGTCGTATTTCTTCAGTAATTCCAACGCCTTGGTGCGGTGAATCCCCGCATTCTCGATCTCATCAAGCAGAATGATCGGTGAATTGCCAATAATAACTGCATCCGCGATCAAAAGTGCGCGGGTCTGCCCACCAGACAGGTCTGTCATCCCGTTTGCAGGGTTGATCGGCTCGCCGGTCAACTGATTGGCAAAATCAAGCGTTTCCTCAATAACAGCCGCAGCATTGCCCCTCTGGCGTATCCCGGCGTGAATTTCAAGGAATTCATTAACAGGCAGATCTGAAAGAAAATTCGTATGCTGAGTAATAAACGCGATCGGATTCTTGGACGGGTCTGTCATGAACTCATCAGGGGCAACAGCTCCGTTGATCAGTACCCGACGGTTTGTAGGCGTGTTTTTATTAGCAAAAAGGGCGATATCATCGATCAGGGTCGTTTTCCCTGAACCCGTCGGCCCCACGATACTGATCACATCACCCATCTTTAGAGAAATATCTTCCACTAAATCAGGCTGATTGTTTTTTCCGACGCCGCCAAGGATCCTCAATTCATCAATATGCATTTGGCTTCCTTTCTAATTGTTATGGTATCCATTTCGTTTCCTACTAAAATGGTAGATTACTTTGTTATCCTATGGGATTAGTCATATAACATACCAAAAAAATATACCCACTAAACCAGATCCGCCAACGTTGTATTCTCAAGCTTCTTGGATACATAATCCCTGATCTCCTTAAATACCCGGATCAAACTCTTCTCCTTCTCTATTGGAGTATGTTCAAAGAAATATACGCTGACCGACTCTGTTGGCGCAAGAGCGCCGTCAAACAAACGCACCACCTCTGCCAGACTGATCTTGTCAGCCGACTTCCCCAGCGCATATCCCCCGTGCTGACCTTTAGAACTTTTCAGATATCGGGCTCTTTTGAGAGTAAGCAGAATTTGCTCAAGAAACTTTGGGGGAATGGCTTGCGCCTTGGCAATTGTATCAACCGAAACAAGGACGTCTGCTTCCTGACGGGCAAGATAAAGAAGAGCTAGCAATGCATATTCGCTGCGTGATGTGAGCTTCATTTATCAATCTCCAAATATGACAAAAAATATAGGATAACTCACATTAAATGTCAAGGAAATAAAATATTAATAACTGAAAATTCTGCCCAATCGACGATGGAATATCACTCGATAGGGATAACAGCACCCTTATATCGCTCTTTTATAAACTGCATAATTTGATCAGAATGTAAGACCGTCAGCAGTTCCTTAATCTCCGGGCGATCCTCATCGCCCTTGCGCACAGCCACAAGATTGGCATACGTTTTAGCGGCGATCGATGTCGATGATTCGGATGCCAAAGCATCTGTCAGCGGAGAGAGCCCGGCGTCAATGGCATAATTGCCATTGATGACTGCGGCCGATACACTGCCCAGTACTCGTGGCAATTGCGCGGCCTCGATCTCAACAAGCTCAATCTTGACACTGTAACTTGCTATATCCTTTATCGACGCGTTCAAGTCACCAGGACTTTTTAATTTTATGATCCCGTTATCCTGCAAAAGAATTAATGCTCTCGCCTCGTTAGACACATCATTAGGAATAGCAACTTTTTCTCCTGCTTGTAATTCCTTCAAATCCTTAATTTTCTTTGAATATATTGCCAACGGCTCATAGTGGACGGTCCCAGCCGATACGAGCTGCGATTTATTAGCATTATTGAAATCCTCTAAATAAGGAAGATGCTGAAAATAATTAGCATCAAGACTTTTGTCGTTTAGCGCCAGATTCGGTGTCATATAGTCGGTAAACACCTTGATCTGAAGATTAACTCCCTTTGCCGCCAACAGCACCTTTGCCTTTTCAAGTATCTCGGCATGCGGAACCGGTGTTGCACCGATAACCAGAACTAAGTCCTTGGACTGGGCATGGGAAATCACCCCAAAAACAATGGCCACGATCAAAACGGCAACACTCAATATTCTTTTCCGATTCATAACACCCCCGCCTTCATTATTTCTTATCTGCATCCCGCGCGATCTTGTCGCCAATAATCTGTATGACCTGAACAATAATGATCAGCACCACGACCGTAACAAGCATGACATCTGTCCGATACCGGTAATAACCGAAACGGATCGCCAGATCTCCAACCCCGCCGCCGCCCACGATCCCGGCCATAGCAGAATAGCCAACCAAGCTGATCGCCGTAACCGTAACACCGCGAACAAGGCCGGGAAATGCCTCCGGCAACAGAACCTCCTTAATAATCTGGAAAGGGCTTGCGCCAAACGCTGTAGCCGCCTCGATCACGCCGCGATCAACTTCGCACAATGATGCCTGCACAAGCCGCGCGTAGAACACAATCGCCGCGACGGTAAGCGACACTGACGCGGCAACAGGGCCGATCGTCGTTCCTGTCAACCTCTGTGTCAACGGCAACAATAACACCAGCAAAATAACAAACGGCGTCGAACGGATAACATTGATCAAGAAACCACTTATATTATGCAAAAGACGGTTTTCCCAAAACAGACCCCGATCAGAAGCAAACAAGAGAAGTCCAAGAACAAACCCCGCATCGATCGACAACACCAGCGAAATTCCCAGCATCTGAAATGTTTCCCAAAACGCTTTCAGAAAATCAGGCCAAAGAGATAACAAATATTGATTACCCATGAATGACCTCCACTGAGGCTGTTCGTGTTCTCAAGTATTCGATCGTCTGACCGACTCCCTGCTCATTCCCGGTAATATTCAGGATCAGGACACCCAACGGCTGATCATTGATGTACTCGATCTTCCCGTGCAACACATTGATGCCCACCCCGAATTCCCGAATCGCGTCAGATAAAACCGGCTCTTCAGCCTTGATCCCTTTATAAACAGCTTTGACCAAAGCCCCCTTCGCGCTACCCAAAACTCTTTCTGGCAGCTCAAGATCAAGAGAATGCGCCACCAATGACTGCGTCAAAGAATGCTGTGGCGAGGCAAAGATGTTATACACATTCCCCTCTTCAACAACAACGCCTTCAGACATCACAGCAACCCTCGTACACACCTTCTTGATCACACTCATCTCATGTGAAATAAGGAGCATCGTTATACCCAACTTACGATGAATACCCTTAAGCAGGTCCAGGATCGCGTTGGTCGTTTCCAAATCAAGCGCGGAAGCCGGTTCGTCGCATAACAGGATCCGCGGATCATTGGCAAGCGCACGCGCTATGCCCACCCGCTGCTTCTGCCCGCCGGAGAGTTTTGAAGGATAGGCATATATTTTGTCCAACAGCCCGACAAGCTCCAAAAGATAAAGCACTCTTTTTGCTATTTCCGTTTGCGGCTTCCCGGCAATCCTCATCGGAAACGCCACGTTATCAAAAACGGTCTTAGTGTGGATCAGATTAAACTGCTGAAAGATCATCCCGATCTTCTGACGAACCCGCCGAAGATCAATCCCTGAATAACACGTAATATCCACCGAATCGATAACAACACGGCCGAAAGTCGGCTTTTGCAAAAGATTGATCGTCCGCAAGAGCGTGCTCTTCCCGGCACCACTGGTCCCGACAATGCCGAAAACATCCCCCTCACGAATAGAAAGACTGACGCCATTGACGGCCCTGAGCAGCCGCTGGGTTCCATGAAATTCAACAGACACATTATCAATCGTTACCATGTCAAAATAAACTCGCCGTAGAGAACCTGTTCAAGATTAATTGTTTATACCCATAATATAGAGCCATCAGGCCAATGACTATCAGTGCAATTCTGGAGGTAAAATAAATCAACATCCCCAGGAATAATGCCCCAAGCAATAAGCCGCCGATCCTGACAAAGCAATTTTTCGTCATCACGATTCCCGCCGCAACACCTATCAGAACATTGACAAGAAAGAACCCGTTTGCAAAAGCGATCAGCTTTTCTATATTAAAATATCCGAAATTCACAAACGTCAGCATGATCAAATGAAGGAGCCCGATCACCAAAACGGCAAATACAGGCGCGTTTTGCTTAGATCTTCGTGATATAAATTCCGGCAGAACCTTTTCGTCCGCAAGACCTGCCATCATCCGGGTTGTTCCGCCAACAAAGAACAGATATGTAGAACTGCACAACAAGACAGTCAGAATCGCCATCACCCAATGACTTGCTCCTCTAAATACTGGGAAGATAATGGTGGTTATCGTAACATCCCCATGCGACACCCTCCCGACGCCTCCCCACTGGATCGCCGCTGCGATCACCAGATCAATAATGACAATAATGACCGTGCTTAATACGATCGACCGTGTAATGGTTTTTCGGGGTTCCCTTACCTCCGCGCTGTAATTGCCAATAATTTCCCAGCCAAAGAGGGTCCAGAACAATAACAAAAGCGCATAACCAAATTGATACGGTTCAAACTTACTCTCAATGATGAACGGCCGGTGTCCTGAAATTAATGTCACAATCCCTCCCAATAACAGGACCGCAGCCGACAGCAATGACATTATTGAAACCAGTTTCCCAAGGAAGGTCAGCTTCTTTAACAAAAAGAACAGGCAAACCGCCAAAAGAGAATACTCAATCACCGGTTTCGTTGCAAAACCCAACTTCACCACATACTGAGCCGCCGTCATCAAGACAGCCACCGGGCCAAACATAACGCCAATGACCAGGTAAAACGAAGCCAGTTGTTTTATGTACTTGCCAAAAACATTTTCGATCGCGTTAGTAACTCCGCCATCTCCCGGGAATTGAATAGATAAAAAGCCAAATATCAAAGCAAAAAGAGCACCAATGGCTATTATTGCCAGCCACGCAATAATAGACCACTCCTTGATAAGGCCATAAACGATCGGAGGCAATATCAAAATGCCTGATCCCAGGATCGGCCCGACTGTCAAGCCGGTCAATGTTAACGCGCCAATTTCCTTCTTCATTTCATCGTCTCAAAAGTCACACTCAAACAGATCCGATTTTGGCAGATCAATAATTAAAGGACGCTCTCCGCAGACAGGACAATCAGGATTCCTTTGAAAATTTACCGTCCGAAAGGTCATCCCCTGGGCATCAAACCTGAGAAGCCGGTTAACCAAGAGATCTCCGGTTCCAATAATATAGCGCAACGCCTCTGTTGCCTGGATCGCGCCTAGAATGCCAACAACAGCCCCAAAGACACCCATCTCGGCACATGTTGGCATTGCCCCGACAGGTGGCGGCGTGTCAAAAATACAGCGAAAACATGTAGCCCCAGGCACATAGGTCAACGTTTGGCTTTCAAATGCCATCACGCCACCATGTGAAAACGGCTTCTTGCCCAACACACAAGCATCATTGATCAGAAACTTGGCTACAAAATTATCCGTCCCATCAATAACAAAATCATAATCCCTGATGATATCCGCAATGTTGGCTCCTTCCACCCATGTATCATGCGTCACAACCTTGACTTCAGGATTGATCGCCGTGATCCTGTCTCTTGCACTAGCCGTCTTCAATCGGTCAATATCAGCCGTTGAATGAATGACCTGACGTTGCAAATTTGAAACATCGACCTTATCGCCATCAGCAAGACCGATCGTGCCGACCCCGGCAGCCGCCAGATACAATGCTGCTGGTGACCCTATCCCGCCAATCCCAATGATCAAAACCTTTGAAGCGCAAATCTTCTCCTGCCCATGAACACCAACGTCCTTCATGATCGTATGACGCTTATATCTCTGCCGCTGTTCCTCGGTCAACCCCATGCACCTTCACCTTATATCCTGAGCAAATTCAAATCATTTTCTGATAACGGAAAAGATGGGATCACCTCTACATTGGCCTCGCCGACCACCGCATGAGAAATATCCGCGCTCAAACGAGCATTCAGATCCGAATACCAGCAAACCGTCCTGGCGGCAAATTCAATATGTTCCAACGAAAGAACCCCACGGCCAAGAGCTACCGGCCCCGGAATATCAATCGTCTTAAATATATGCTCGCCTGGCTTGGCAACACGTAAAAGATAATTATTCTCCTGCTCATTACGCCCAACAACCAGCTTGGCCTGCCTTGATAAACGGAAATGCCGTCCAACCTTAAGGATTTCGATATTAGGCATATCAAAAGGACCGTAAACTTTCAGATCTTTGACCCGTTTCGCAAAACCGGGATCAGTCAAAAGACAACCACCAGCTGCACAAGGATAGTCGTTAAGACCCAATTCCTTGGCCAGCATCACCTGAGGCTTGCGTGAACGCCCCGACATACTTAATAAATGATCGCGGTTGATCCACCCCTTCTCTTCAGGAATGCTGGGAGGCAAAAGCTTGGCCGACAAAGGCCGCACAACCATCCCCTCCAGCCCGGATTCTTTCTCGATCAGTGTTAATTGACGCTTAAGCTGGCTCATCGGACGCTGCCCAACAACCTCACCGGTAATAATAAATGAGGCTCCAATCTCCTCCATGATCTCCTTGGCCTTCCTGAAGAACAAGATGCGGCAGTCCTGACACGGATTCATATTCGCCCCGTATCCATGCTTCGGATGCTGAAGGATCTTCAGGAAATCCTCACCGGCATTGATCACACGGCACTTGATACCAAGCCGACTGGCCACAGTCAAAGCGGTATGGGCACACCCATGCACGCCCTTCTTGTCACACTGACAGAAGGGTGTCTTGTAATTGACGGCCAAAAGCTCGATTCCCTCTTTGACCATCATTTCGCCAACAAGCGTACTGTCGAGTCCGCCGGAAAGCAATAAAACTGCTTTCATCATGCCAACGCCTCGAAAGCAGCCCAGTCAAATCGGGAGATTGGGTGGGCACGGAGGACAATCTTGATCAGATCTACAATACGATTTGAATAACCCCATTCATTGTCATACCAGAAGACAAGACGAAACAATTGCTTCTCCCCCTCAACATTGCTTTGTAATGTCGCCGAAGAATCGAAGATAGACGAATGACTGTCATGAACAAAATCGGTCGAAACCAACTCTTCACGGGTGTACCCCAAATACCCTTTAAGATATGTCTCGGATGCGCGCCGCATCAAGTTATCAATCTCTATAACTGAAGAATTTCTCACCGAACGAAATGTCAGGTCCACGACCGAAACATCCAGTGTTGGAATACGGAATGACAAACCTGAAACCCTGCCTCGTAATCCCGGAAAAACGTCGAGTGCTATCTTTGAAGCGCTTGTCTGTGACGGAATGATGTTAGCGGCAGCCGCGCGGCCGCTTCGCCAGTCCCTTTTTGAAAAACCATCAGTGATCTTCTGACTGGCCGTATAACTGTTGAGCGCCGTAATAATACCGGACTCGATCCCAACTCCCTCATCAATCAATACCTTGAGAGGGATAGCCAGACAGTTTGCCGTGCAGCTCGCCGCCGAGATGACGTGGTGTATTTCCTCATCGTACTCATGCTCATTAACACCCACAATAATCGTCTTTACCTCTCCCTGCGCCGGAGCCGTAATGATGACCTTCCGGGCACCAGCTTTAAGATGCCCTGCCGCCATGTCCCCATTCGTAAATAATCCGGAAGCCTCCAGAACAACCTCGACCCCAAGCTCGCGCCACGGTAATCCCGACGGATCATTAGCAGCAGGGATACATCTGATTTTCTGGCCATCAACAACCAAAGTATCAGCGCTTATTGCCGCCACCTCACAAGGAAACTTTCCATGAACGGAATCATGCTTGAGAAGATAGGCAAAATACTCCGCATCAGTCGACACATCAGCCACAGCAACGACCTCGATCTCGCGCCCCAAGACCCTCTGTTCGGCGGCCGCCCGAAGAATCAACCGGCCAATACGGCCAAATCCGTTAATCGCAACTTTTAAACCCATCACTACGCTCCAATCGCAGCCAAAGCGTTTTCCAGATCCTGTTTTAAATCATCCTTATGCTCAATCCCCACCGAAATCCGCAAAAATTCATCCGTAATACCCCGACGGTACCTCTCCTCGCGCGAAATTGAGCCGTGAGACATCTTTGCCGGGTACGTTACCAGCGATTCAACTCCGCCAAGGCTCTCCCCCAGAACAAAGATCTTAAGTTCCTTTGTGAATGCCTCAACCGCCGCAATCCCGCCATGAAGCTCGATCGAAACAATGCCCCCAAACCCGCTCATCTGCTTTTTAGCCAACTCATGCTGCGGATGCGATGAAAGACCGGGGTAAATCACTTTCTTCACCTGAGGATGCCCCTCCAGAAAATGAGCCAGAAAAAGCGCATTTGCCGAATGCTCCCTCATCCGAAGAGAAAGCGTCCGCAATCCCCGGATCACCAGCCAGGAATCCCATGGACCGGGCGTTGCTCCAGTAGCATTCTGGTAAAACTTTAACTCCTGATAAAGCTTCTCATCATTAACGACCAAAGCGCCGCCAATGATGTCGCTATGTCCGGCAATATATTTTGTCGTTGAATGAACCACTATATCCGCACCTGAAAGAAGCGGTTTTTGTAAATAAGGGCTGGCAAAAGTGTTGTCCACCGCAAGCAATACCCCGGCATCTTTGGTGATCTTGCTAAGAGCCTTCAAATCTACCAGTTTCAACAAAGGATTCGTTGGCGTTTCAACCCAGACGAGTTTTGTGTTATTGCGGATCTGCTTCTTGAAAGAAGCTGGATCATCGATCTGGGCGTATGTGGCATCAATCCCAAACTTACGAAAAACCTTCTCAAACAGCCGATATGAACCGCCATAAAGATCATCCCCAACCACAATATGGTCTCCGCTCTGAAACAGCGTAAGAACCGCAGCGCTGGCCGCCAATCCCGAGGCATAAGCAAGACCGAATTTCCCCTCTTCCAAAGACGCGATCGCTGTCTCCAGGGCCGTACGCGTTGGATTTCCAGTGCGCGAATATTCATACCCCCTATGAACACCGAGACCATCCTGCTGATACGTCGATGTTTGATAAACAGGAACAATGACCGCTCCGGTCTGCGGATCCGGCTGTTGCCCGTCATGAATTGCGCGCGTTTCAAATTTCATTTGCCGCCTCTTTCGTTTTATCAACCCACTAAATCTTTCATTTCCCGCACTGCCCGGTCTAATCCCACAAAAACAGCCCGGGCAATAATCGAGAATCCTATGTTCAGCTCCTCAATGCCCGGGATTGAAGCAATCGCACTTACATTGTGATAATCAAGTCCGTGACCAGCGTTTACCTGAAGCCCAAGCTGTTGGGCAAGACCTGCCGCGATCTTTAACCGCTCCAATTCCTTGTTTCTTCGTTTGATATCAAAAAAAACTCGCGCATACGACCCCGTGTGCAATTCAACAACATCCGCTCCAACATCAACAGCCGTACGAACCTGAAGCTCATCCGGATCAATAAACAGGCTCGTCCGAATTCCCGCTTTCTTCAAACGCTTCACCGCAGAATAAAGTTTTGATTTCTGACGCGACACATCAATTCCACCCTCCGTCGTCAATTCCTTGCGTTTCTCCGGAACAAGACAAACGTCTTTTGGCTTGATCAAGACAGCAAACCTTAAAATGTCCGGCGAAACGGCCATCTCCAAATTCAGCTTAGTCGACAGTATCTGGCGAAGCAACCGCACATCCCTCTCCTGGATATGCCGCCGGTCTTCACGTAAATGCGCCGTTATGCTATCCGCGCCCGCCAACTCGCAAATACCAGCCGCCACAACCGGATCAGGCTGTTGCTCACGCCGAGCCTGACGAATAGTGGCGATATGGTCTATGTTGACTCCAAGTTTTGGCATAATTTAGACTGCCACCTTTGATGAAATCAGAAATAACCCGGTTTGGGCAAACACATTCGGGAAAAAGTCAATCCGCCTCTCGCCATCCAGAAAAATCTTTTGTTCGATCCTTATCTTTCTCGAACGGCAATAATCAAAGAAATCTGAAATGCTGAAGAAATGCAAGTTCGGCGTTTCATACCACTGGTACGGCAACGACTCATTCACAGGGGTCTTGCCCCCAAAGAAAATCTGAACACGCGACCGGAAATAAGCAAAATTCGGGAAACCGACAATTACCTTCTTCCCAACCCGCAAAGCATCCTTGATCACCGCATCCACCGAACGGATCTGCTGAAGACTCTGATTAAGGATCACATAATCAAAGGATTGATTCTTGTAATCAGACAAACCCTTCTCGATGTCGCCATGCAAAATATTCAGCCCCTTGGCCACACATTTATAAATCTCCTGCTCATTGATCTCCAGCCCTTGCCCGCGGACTTTCTTGGCCTTGATCAAAACATACAAGAGGTCACCGTTGCCGCAACCAAGGTCCAGCACTGCCGAGTTAGGGCTTACCCACTGCGAAATGATCTGATGATCAAGCTGTATGTTCTCACGCCCCATAGCCACCTGTGACCGCATATTCATAAAACACTTTCTTCAAGAAATGTTCGATCAGGTGCGTTTCTTCATCAACTTCCAGCAAGAAAGCGTCGTGCCCATATGTCGAATGCACTTCACAATAAGTGGTTTCAACCCCGGCGATCTTGCAGGCGCGAACAATTTCCTGCGATTGATACGCTGGATAAAGCCAGTCCGACTTGAATGCGATCACCAGAACCTTGGCCGAAACATTCCCGAAAGCCTCCTGAATCGGCCTGCCGTCAAAAGCATCGAACAGATCCATGGCTTTGGTGATATATAAATAGGAATTGGCGTCAAACCGACGGACAAAACTGTCACCCCGATAGCGCAAATAGCCTTCCACTTCAAAATCAGCACGGAATTTTGTGCCCGGCGTATTCTCTTTCTTCTGCCGCCCGAACTTCTCGGCCATGGAAACGTCGCTCATGTAGGTAATATGCCCGATCATCCTCGCCACTGATAATCCTTTATCCGGAGGATTACTATCATAATAATTTCCCTGCCTCCATTCCGGATCAGCCATAATGGCCTGACGACCAGCCTCGTTAAAAGCGATCTGCTGAGGCGAATGCTTGGCCGTCGTTGCAATCGGGATCGCACTTCGAACCTTGTCCGGATATTTGACCAGCCAAGACAAAGCCTGCATCCCGCCCATAGAACCGCCAACAACAGACAATAATCGGTCGATCCCCAGATGATCGATAAGATGCTTTTGACTCTCAACCATATCGCCTATCGTGATCAAGGGGAAATCCAGGGCATAACGCTTGCCTGACCGGATATCTATACTGGATGGCCCGGTTGAACCTTTGCAGCCCCCTAATACATTCGAGCAGATCACAAAGTATTTATCTGTATCAAACGCCTTACCCGGGCCAATCAAGGCATTCCACCAGCCGGGGTCCTTATCGCCCTCATGATAACCTGCAGCATGCGCATCACCGGAGAAAGCATGAAGCACAAGAATAGCGTTCGCCCGCTCCTCATCCAGCTGACCATAGGTCTCATAGGCAATGGTCATTGAATCAAGCGTTTCACCGTTCTCAAGCAAAAGGCGAGGGATCGTAAAATACTCTGTTTGAACAATACCCAGGTCACCCTGAAGCATCGCTCCCGAAACTACTGTCATGCTTTAACCTCTTGAAACAACCATGTCGAAAGATACCGCTCACCAGTATCAGGGATAACAACAACGATCGTTTTCCCTTTGTTCTCCGGACGCTTGGCCACCTGCACTGCGGCCCACACTGCTGCGCCGCCAGAGATACCAGCAAGAATACCTTCCTGCCGCGCCAATTGCCGCGCTGTAACGCCAGCATCATCGGTCTTGACCTGAACGATCTCATCAATGATCTTCGTGTTTAAAACACCTGGAACAAACCCGGCACCAATGCCCTGAATCTTATGCGGACCAGGCTTCCCCCCAGAAAGAACCGGGGAATCAACAGGCTCAACAGCGATCGCCTTAAACGTTGGCTTATGCTTCTTGATAACCTCAGCAACTCCGGTAATCGTCCCGCCAGTACCAACACCGGCGACAATAATGTCAACCTTGCCATCCGTATCTTTCCATATCTCTTCCGCCGTTGTCTTGCGGTGAATTTCCGGATTGGCCGGATTGGCGAACTGCTGTAAAAGAATCGAATTGGGCGTTGATGCCGCCAATTCCTCTGCCTTCTTGACCGCGCCCTTCATCCCCTCAGATCCTGGCGTGAGAACAAGCTGAGCACCAAAGATCGCCAACAGCTGGCGACGTTCGATCGACATGGTCTCCGGCATGGTCAGGATCAGCTTATAGCCCTTGGCTGCTGCAACAAAAGCCAGCGCGATACCGGTGTTCCCGCTCGTCGGCTCAATGATCACGGAATCCTTCTTCAAGGCTCCGCGCTTCTCGGCGTCCTCGATCATTGCCAGACCAATACGGTCCTTCACGCTTGATAATGGATTGAACGATTCGACCTTGGCCAAAACGATACCACCAGCGTCCTCTGTAATACGATTCAATCGGACAAGAGGCGTGTGTCCGATCGTCTTTGTAATATCACTGTAGATGTTACTCATAACCTTTCTCCTTGTTTGACCTCTACTCACCTGACACCCGCTCTCTGTCTTAAAAGTCAACCCAACGGGGATCTCATCAGACAAAGAACAGGTGTCAGGCCAGAGGTAATATTCTTATGCCTTCGCCAATGCCTGTTCGATATCAGCAATAACATCCTCGACATTCTCGATGCCGATGGACAAACGCACGAAATCAGGCGTCACACCGGTCGAAAGCTGCTCTTCAGGCGACAACTGCTGATGCGTTGTTGTGGCCGGGTGGATCGCCAGTGACTTTGCATCCCCGACGTTTGCAAGGTGTGATATCAGCTGAAGCGAATCAATGAATTTCTTTCCAGCCTCAGCTCCACCCTTGATACCAAAGCCAAGAATGGCGCCAGCGCCGATCGGAAGATACTTCTTCACACGATCCTTCTCTGGGCTATCCTCAAGACCCGGATAATTGACCCAACTGACCTTCGGATGCTTCTTCAAATGCTTCGCAACCGCAAGCGCATTCTCGGAATGACGCGGCAGGCGAAGATGAAGAGTCTCAACTCCCTGCAAGAACAGGAACGAATTGAACGGCGAAAGCGCCGGTCCAAGATCGCGCAACAGCGTCACGCGTGCCTTAATAATAAATGCGATATTGCCGATCGGCTTGAGCGCATCGACAAAATTAATACCGTGATAGCTCGGGTCCGGCCCGTAAATAAGCGGGAACTTGCCGTTGGTCCAGTCAAACTTCCCGGAATCAACGATCACCCCACCCAGCGATGTCCCGTGTCCACCGATAAACTTGGTCGCAGAATAGACGATGATGTCGACCCCATGATCGAACGGCTTGAGCAAATATGGGGTTACCGTATTGTCGAGGACAAAAGGAATGCCGTGCTTATGTGCGATCTTGGCAATGCCTTCCAAATCAGCCACATCAAGCTTCGGATTACCAACGGACTCAGCATAAACTGCCTTCGTCTTGGGCGTGATCGCTTTCTCAAGCGCCGCCAGGTCATTCGACTTCACAAAGTTCACCTTGATGCCGAACTTGGGGAAGGTGTAATGGAACAGGTTATACGTTCCGCCGTAAAGATTATCTGCGGAAATGATCTCGTCGCCATTCTGGGCAATGTTGAGCAAAGCCAGCGAAATGGCGGATTGGCCACTCGCGACTGCAAGAGCACCTACACCGCCTTCCAGCGCTGCGATGCGCTTCTCGAACACATCGGAAGTTGGATTCATTAAACGGGTATAAATATTGCCAAACTCGGCAAGGCCAAACAACTTGGCCGCATGATCGGTACTCTTAAACACATAAGATGTCGTCTGATAGATCGGCACCGCACGCGATCCTGTTGTCGGATCCGCTTCCTGCCCCGCATGAAGCGCGAGAGTTTCACGTCTTAAATGATCTTTAAAGTTAGACACTGGTTCCTTCTCCTTTTTATCGTTGGATACAGCGTTCTTGTCTTTGCTGATCCATGGTTTCAGAAAATTAGCTATTCGTTCAGTAAAACTGCCAACGGATTTCTTCTTGTCTGACATATTACGCTCCTCTAATAATTTTTCTCCGAAAAATTGTTAGACTCCCGACCGCCACGACAGCCCGACAGGCTGACGGGCGGCCGGGAGTTTCCTTTCATTAGAAAGCGTAATTTGCGCTCAGGACGAAACCATCGCCAAGACCAAACTTACTCGTTGTATTGTGCAATGAATCTTTGCCTGTGTTTACATATGCCGCAACCAGCGTCAGGTTTTTGTTCGCCAACCATGCTGCATGAATATCATAGTAATCAGCATTCTTGGTTGAAGCAGTGCTTCCAACATTAGCCCCTTGTTCATATTCATATCCAACTGCAACATTCCACGGAAGAATCACATCAACATTGCCAAAGCCAACCGTATCCCGCTTTGTCCCAAAACCAAGCACGCCTGTAGCAATGCCTTTCGTGGAACGAACGCCACCGGATACCAAAACTGGCAACGGAAGTTGAGTGATCAGCTTGGTCGCCACGGCATAATAATCCTGATCAGATTTATCTGCCGCCCCCTTATAGGATGTCTCCTTGTCGATGACACCCACCGCAACAGCCGGAATCCACTTGGTATCAAAAGAATTCTCCTTCACTAATAAACCCTTGAGACCAAGATTCTGCTTATGGATACCATCGAAACCATTAACCGAGACAGTCTCACTGCCATAAGATGTTTCCAAACGGCCAAAAAGTGTCGTCGCCACGCTCTCTGTAGTCCAGTCAGCCTTGGCCTTATTCAAACGAATGCGCCAGATACCGAACTGCGGTTTGTTTATAGCGTCCTTGAGAACGCCGATACCCGTTGCCTTATCCTTGTCATCAAACGGTGTTCCCGCTGTATACGCCAATGGGTTGAACGCAATTCCGCCAACACCCTCAACGTTGTTCAAAGGCACGCCAGCATGCGCCGTGCTGACACCGACCAAAAGAACTACACCTGCAACTACTGTTTGAATTATGCTCTTGCTCTTCATTTTCGTACCCTTTCAGGTTTGAGCGCGAGGACTAGCCCAGTGGTCTGGTGATGCCTTGCAAAATTATCTATTAGGTTTTTGAACTCTCTCCGCTTCCGGCAAACCGGTAAACGGCGCTGCCATCCAGTTGTTTAGATCCCCCCTCCTTCCTGAACCGTCCAGACGTCGTCGAAACGGCTCTTTTGAGAGACCTCGATCTGGACTATCTTTGAATTATGTACAGTTATCGTCACAGTTCCGAAACTTATCCCGTGAATTGACTCGCTAATATTTTTAATGATCCCATCGTTAACAATATTTTTATTTACCTGTTTCTGCTGAGTTCCCATTTTCCTTCTCCCCTATATTTATAATTTTGCCCAGCAGTGTTTTTCGCAAAACCACTGCCTTCGGGCAGTGGTTGTCACTTTTAAATCAACAGCGTCGCATCCACCCGCCCCCGGTCATTGTCATGGGACACATGCACATTATTGGATTTCTGTTCTTTCTAAACATCTGGCTTCCCTATTAAATGGCATAATCAACTTGCTCTAATCTCTGCTTTTGCTCTGCCGCAATGGCTTCCAGCGTAAAGGAACCCAATGCATGCACAACTGATCCCCTGGCTCTTTCCCAAAAACTATTTTCGACCTCGACCCTTTGATGCCCAATAAATTCATCGCCATCATTCAAAAAGATTGGCCCTTCAACTGCGGCAATTATGTCCGCTAGCGTGATCCTGGACGCCTCTTTTGCTAAGGCAAGACCTCCATGTGAACCACAAGTTGCGCGGATTAAGCCTGCGGTCTTTAATTGCGATGCCAGAGCCCCAATATATTTCTCGGATATTTCCTGCCTGCGTGCCGCATCTTTCAAGAAAACAAAACTACCGTTGCCATAAACAGCCAAATCAATCATCAATCGTGTGCTGTAGCGCCCCTTAGTCGAAAGCCTCATATCATTGCAATCGTGAACGTTTTAATCTTCATCCAATCTCCAAAAAGAAAAAGGTCAAGAATCCTCCCGATATTCATCGAGGGCACTCTTGACCTCCAGATGTCTGGTCAGTCATTTATGTCTGATTTTATGAATCGATAGAATCCCTATTAACTCTGTCGAGTTAGTAGAAATATAACATGCAGATAAATAATGTCAAGGGGATTTTTTCAATGACAGTAAATTTTGAATGATATCTAAAATTTTGGAATAAAACAGACAGGAAACGTCTTACTGGCAGAATACTTTATAGTTTTCGAGGAAATGTCAAATCTTCAATACGTAACAAGACGACAATGTTGCATCTCCTTTCTTACTGCACAAAATGATCCATCGATTTCTTTAAGACCTTTGAGATCTTGCTCATTGTCTCAAGTGACGGCGTAGAAGTGCCGTTCTCGTACATAGAAACATTCTTCTGCTTGACCCCGATCTTTTCAGCCAATTCGGTCTGATTCATATCGAGTTCCACCCGCGCCAGTTTGATCTTCTTACCTACTGATTTTGGATCCATAACTTCCTCCTCCCACCAGGGGGCTTGACATATTATCCCATGTATGGTATATTTTATTCATAGCCGCAAAACGGGCTTTCATAAACGCATTATGAATAATATATGCCTTAAATGGGATTATTCAAGAAGAATATGCGAGACAAAACCATCACAAATCCCAGTGTTTCCGAAATATCCGCAGCCAATCTCTGCTGGAAGGACTCCCCTCCTGTCCAGCAGCTTTTGGATGCTGTAGCTAGGATCATTGCCTCTGAATATGCTGCCGTGGCCAAAGAGAACCCCGCCCTCTTCTCTACAGGAAAGGGGTAAGCCATGCGCGCAGCCATCTATGCCCGATATTCATCTGAAAATCAGAGCGAAAAGAGCATTGATGACCAGATCCGTGTATGCAAGAAATACTGCGCAGAACATGATATTACTGTCGCGGAAAACAGCATCTTCATTGATGAGGCAACATCAGGGTCCCTGGTCAAACGTCCAGGGCTAAGCGCTTTTGAGAATGCTGCTGAAAACAAAGAATTTGAAGCACTCGTTGTCGATGATCTTTCCCGTCTCTCCAGAAGCAACCACCAGATGCTCACCCTGGTCTTAAAATTCAACTACCTCCAGGTAAAGCTCATTTCTGTATCAGACGGCATCATTACCGACGACGAAAACTCCAAACTCGGCATCCAGATGCGCGGGCTTATCAATGAACTCTACCTTGATGATTTAAAGAAGAAAACAATGCGCGGCCTTGAGGGGCAGAAACTGCGGGGATTTAGCGTCGGAGAGAATGTTTACGGCTACGTAACACAGCCCGTTGGCGAGCTTAAGATCAACAAAAAGGGCGTAGCCAAATACGACGGTAAAGTTCATAAGATCAATCCCGAAGAAGCAGACGTTGTAAAAAGGATCTGCCTGGACTTTACCTCTGGAAAAAGCATCAACAAGATCGTCGAGCAGCTGAATACTGAAAAGATCCCGACAAAGAAGCATATGGCCGGCGGCTGGAGCATTTCAACGATCAGCCGTATCCTCAAGAGCGCTAAATACGTCGGTATATGGAAATGGAAAACAAGTAAAAGCGTTCGAGACCCCATGTCAGGAAAAAGAAAATCTGTGTCCCGACCTGAAAGCGAGCATCTATCCTTTCTTCGGGAAGACCTGATCATCATCGACAAAGAACTCTGGAACAAGGCACAGAAGCGCTGGGCAGATATCAAGGGCACCTGGCCTGTCAGCAAGAAAAAGAAGGGCTTCTATAAGCAAAAGAGTTACGCCCATACCAGCCCCACCTACCTCCTGTCAGGTCTTATGAAATGCCAGTCTTGCGGTGGAGCGGTCATTCTTATCAGCGGCAAAGGATCAGGATATTACGGATGCTACAACGCCCGGCGGAAGTCATGCCACAACACCCTGCTTGTCCCCCGCAAGAGGATCGAGCAGATTATCATCCAAGAGCTCCAGCAAAAACTCCTGACAACGGAGAATCTTGAATACATCTTCAAGAACATTGAGAAGCTTGCCGCAGCAGGGCTTAATGAAGTTCCTGAGCTGACCCAAAAGAAGAAGGCTCAAATGGAAAAGCTTAAGATAGAAATTCAGAATTACATGAACTTCATCAGGACGGGAAATATATCGAAGACAGTATCAGAAGCATTATCTGAAGCGGAAAAGAAGAATGAAGAACTGAAACACGATATCGAAGGTTTGGAATTTCAGAAGAATAATACTTTTAAGACCCCACCCAAGGAGTGGATCGATCACAGACTGGGCAGCCTGCGGGACACGCTCAATAAAGACACGGTCAACTCTGCCTTAGCCCTGAAGGAACTGCTCGGGACGGTGACGCTCGAACCTATACTAACAAAGGAAAGTGACTATTACAGGCTGTTTGAGGGGACGGACCGGAACTTTAAGCCTTACTACGTGGCCCATACAAAAATTCAAACCCTTGCCCTCCTCGAGGAGAAAGACAAGGGTTCGAATTGGTGCCAATGGTGGAGGTGCCGGGAATCGAACCCGGGTCCTTCAGTGTCAAAGATTAAGCATCTACATGCGTAGACCGTCTTTATTGTCGACTGGCGTGTTTCAACGGACAAACCCGCGCCAGACCAGCACTCTAAAATCTCGTCTTAAGAACAAGTGCGATCCTTAAGACCAGCCTGTTTGGTTCCAATGATAAAGCGACAGACTCCCTTTACCACAGGGCTTAGCCTAATTAATTAGGCTAAGACGAGGTCGTCGGCTCCGACGGGCGCAACGCTGTTCGCGCAGGCCAGATCGAAGTCGGCAGTCGTTAACGTAGTTTCGTTAGCGTTTATTGTTTGATGGAACTTTAACGAGGCCAACCATCATCCTCGGCATGCCACCTAACCCCGGCTCACTCAAGTCGAGGCCAATCACCCCCAAATTATAAAAGAACAATCGCTGCAAAAGCCTGGCGAAATATTTTCATCGCACATACATTACAAAAGAAGTGTACCGCAAAGCAGCGAAAAACTCAAACCATTTTATCGACGGGGATTAAACTCAGCGGTAACTGCGGGTGGCGCGGGCCATCTCCCGCTTGACCTCGCGGTCCTTGATGTCCGCGCGCTTGTCATAAAGCTTCTTGCCCTGGGCAAGCGCGATCTCCACCTTCACCAGCCCCCGGGAGGTGATGTAGATCTTGGTAGGGACACAATTCAGCTGTTTCTGGGTCAACACCCCGAACAGACGCTTGATCTCTTTTTTATTCATCAGGAGCTTGCGCTTGCGATCGGGGTCTTCGTTGAGATAACTCGCCTGGGCATAAGGTGCGATGTGCAAATTGAACAGCCACACCTCACCCTCTTCCACCCGCACATAGGAATCCTTGAAATTGACCTCGCCGGCACGCACAGACTTTACTTCACCGCCTTTGAGCTCGATCCCGCATTCCCATTTGTCGGTCAAAAAATAATTATGGTAGGCTTTCTTGTTTGAAGCGATGGGGTCTGACATAAATGCATTAAGTCCGGAAGAACTTGAGCGTCTTCTCCAGGTCAACAACCTTCTGTTTAAGATCCGCGAACTGCCGGCGCTTGTTCTCGTCCAGACCGGCATCATTGATCGAATGAATATCCTTCTGGGCCGCCGAGAGGCGCTGTTCGGCCAGACGGACTTTTTCGCGGATCACCGTGATCATCTCGTTAAACTCATCGCTGAACGCCAGCAGCTCATCACCCTTACGCAGTTTCACTTGATTAGTAAAATTGCCCGCCACAAGCTCCTTAAGCGTTTCTTTAAACCGGAACAATGGCCCGGCGATGCGATGCGACATATAAAGAGTTACCACCACCGTCGCCACCCCGACCAGAGCAGTTACAATGATCACCGTCTGGGCCAAAAAGGGCAGCAAAAAATCAGTTGTGGTCATGACCCGCACCCGGGCCTGGATAATGGAGACCGTCGTTGAGTGTTCGCAAAAAGTATAAAGTAAAGCAATGGTCGCCAACGCGCCTAACACCACCAGAAAACAAAAACGGACAATGAACTTAAGCTGGAATTCCTGGCTTATATAATAATTGCTGCGCTTATATGCCGGTGTGGATTCCATGAATTTTCTCCTTATGGCTTCATCTTGAGCAAGTTCTTGTTGATGTCAATGGTGGCGCCTGACCGCAGCGACTTGATCCACTCATCCAGCAAACGCGACTCCATCTGCTTTTGCGCCTGCGCCTTGATCTGCGGATAAACATCCTCATACGACTTGGTGGTTATCCCGGACTTGACCATGTTCTCGTAAAAACGGCGAATTTCCTGCTCGCTTAACGTCAGCCCGCTATCGATCTCGCGCAGCTTGCGGCCCACCGCCATCGTCGAGAGCGATTGTTCCCACAGATGCTCGATTGACTTGAGAAATTCCTTGTCCTGGTCGAGCCCTTTCTTCTGGGCATCCAGCAGGATCAGTTTCTGATTGATCAGCTTCTCGGCGTATTCCGCGCGGGCCTGGTCGATATCCTCCCGGTCGGCATAATCCGACCGATCAAAACCTTCATTGAATTCCGCCAGGGTAACATTGTACCCGTTAACAGTAAACATCACCAGTCCCGTCGGTTTTGAGCCAGACCCGCAGCCTGCCAGCAGCGCCGTACACACCAAAACAGCAACATATTTCAGGTTCATAGACCATCCCCTTTATGGTTAACGCCTGTATTCTACTATCAGCCGGGCAAAAAATAATTTATTTCTTTCTAAAATAAAAATATTATCGCAGTTACAGCATCTCCCATTGACATCGAAAATCAAAATCAGTATACTATGGCACAATTCGCCGGCCTTTTCAGGCCGCTCGCTCTTGATCCTTAGATATTTTGCGGAAGTGGTGAAATTGGCATACACGTAGGTCTCAGAAGCCTATGGCGCAAGCTGTGAGGGTTCAAGTCCCTCCTTCCGCACCATTTTAATATTGCAAAAAAACCTCACTTACCTTAGGCGTGAGGTTTTTTTGCTTTTATGGGAAAAAATGGTGCCCCCGGTGAGGCTCCGCCGAACCGGGGTTGCATATTCACAAATTAAAATATCCTGACCTAGCCTCTGAAAACAGATCCAGAAGTTTTGATAGACTTTTGGCCAGCAACTTTGCAGGTCGCCGGATGAATTTAAGGTTTGGAGCCAAAATCTCGACCACACTGAGGTCATAACGACATTTCTCAATTACGGCAAACTACCCTAACACCGTCAAAGCGAACTCATCAAGAACTGAAGAACAGAAGTCCGTACACCTCAAAGGAAGACCTCAAGGAGCTGATTGCGCTCATTAAAGAAAGGAATGGAATCGCTTGATGGGATATTGCCCTTAAACTTCCCAATGCCCGCCCTTGTCAGGACCAATGCGCCTCAAGAACCCCTTTTCCTGTAATTGCTTCAATTGCTTCTTAACACCGCTATCGCTCAATCCTGTCGCCTGGGCAATCTCGGCCCTTGTGATAGCTTTGTTCTGCGCTATAATCTCCAAGATCTTCTGGGCAGTTTTCTGGGCACCTTTCTGGGCACTTTTCTGGGCACCTTTCACCCTACCCTTATCTCCCAACCCTTCCCCCTCTTCCCACTTAGGTCGGTAAAACATCACCACAAAGCCGGTCTTGAGTTTCCTAAACTCCACCCTGACCCCCGCAGACACGCACTCGTCATGGATGCGCTTGATCCCACTGCCCCAGCGTTCAATATCTTTCGATTTATACATTGTCTCTGCGACCAGGGGATTCCGAAGAATCGAATGCTCATTGCCACTGAAAAAATCTTCGGGATTTACCCCGTCAGGAAAGAATCCGGGATTATAGATCTCAACCCGGTCCTTGAATATGGCAACCTCATTACCCTTAGGATTAGCAAAGTCTCGATGGCACAATGAATTTCCAATCGCCTCACGAAGAGCGTCAACAGGAATCTCAGGAATCTCTTCCCGCGGGCCGCTCGTGATCACGGCGCGCCACTTCATGTGCTCTTTGACATAGATCTCTGCCTGCTGGCGGAGACTGAACAGATTCCCTTTGAACGACTTTATATCCAGGAAGGTCAACTTATCCGTCCCGGCGAAAATGGCCGCCTGGACTTCCATGGAGTTCTCATCGCAAAAAAGAACTTCCGCCGCCCTGGTCAAGTCGCCCCGATCCAAAAGACCAAGCTTGTTAAGCGTCGTCTTAACGTCAACGAAATCAAAGTCGATGCGCTTGGCCTCCTTTGCCTTACGCATAAAGCTTTTAACCGCGTCTTCATTGACGTCAGCACGCGTCTTTCTGGAGATCTCACTCTCCCAGTGGAGTTTCTTCTTATTCTGCATCCGCGTCTCAAGCTCATGCGCGCTCATGGCCTTGTCTGATTCGCCAACGCGGACATACGCCCTGCCATAAGCCAGGTAAGGACCATTGGCCCCCTTAGCCTCGATCACGACACAATCTTTCCCGTCGATATTCTTGACCTCAACATTCGGGAAGATCTTGGGCTCAGTGTTGTCCACCACCGCTTGCGTGACATCCCTGAGCGTCGTTGAGCCAATGGTCAACCCCAGGACCTTACCGCTATCATCAATGCCGAAATATACCTCGCCCCGTCCGTGCTTATTGAGCATCGCCACGATCGAAACGACTCCGGCTTTCAGCTCAGCGGTGGACTTCTTAAATTCAACTGTTTCTGTTTCTTTTAACATCCTCTCCAAGCCCCCTTCAAAACATCTTGCTTCATGTGCGGGCAATTATAATTGAAAAGCCTTCGCCCGGCTATAAATACTTGGCCAAGCGAAGACCGCAAAACCCCTGATTATCAAGTTTAGCGAACAGCAACCATCTTTGGCGCCTCCTCACTCAGCCCCAGGAACATTGGCACAGTCGTTGTCATCGGCCGAATGTCGATGATGACCGGCGTGAGGCCGGAAGCGTTCTGCAGTTGTTCAATCATGGTAGGATCAATCTTAAACTCAACGCCTTGCCCCTCGTTTTGGACCTCAAGGCCAATTTTTTTGCGGGTGAGATCAATACCACCGGTATCCCCTCCAGGTGACTGCCTATTTAATTTGCTGGCCTCTCTTTCTCTGAATTTCTCACTTGCTGCATTAACAAGAATACGATTCGACTCCATAATATCTTCTCCAAAGATCTTCGCATAGGCCCGCCCAAGTGGAGCGCCCGGATCTCCCGAACTGTTAAACAAACAGTACCTCGCCGCTTCGTTAAACTCTTCGAGTGTCATAGGACGAAAAAAATAACCCTCATCGAATACAGCGGCAAAAAGAGGATTTTCGCCATCTGAGATTATCCTGTATTTGTTTCCATCGCGTACATACTCTATGACATACTTTGTTCTTTGAGGGATCCCAGACTCACCTGTTATCTTCACCTGTGGCAAAGAATCTTTCTCCTTTGGTCCATTGGACAAATGAACAACAGGAACCCCCAACTTGTTTGCCGCTCTCAATATCGGTTCAACAAGCCCTCTAGAAGCCACAGGCCTGCCTTTAGGGGAAACCTTTAAGAAAACTCCTGCGATGCCGAGCTTCTTTCCGGGATCGTCTGGATGCTGACCAGCTATTTCTAACTCGTTATACTGCCCCGGTCGCGTCAACGCTAATAAGCGCTCTGGGGTCATAAGGTTGCGATTCTTTAACTGCTTCCTGACCCAAGCTTTCCCTTTCCAAATAGGTGCTCCTACATCTTGAGGACTTGTCGCAAAAATATTTTCAGAAGGAACACTAAGAATAAATCCGACTTCCCCCCATGTTTCAGTATTCGTAAAACTGATATACGATGCGGATATTCTCGAATACTCACTTATCCTTTCCGGCTCATACAAAAGATTTATATTTCGGCTCGGGTCGATTTCTTCACCTGCTTGGATAGCGGCTCGGATCACATCCCCACGGGTCTCACTATGGTAAAACTCATCCTGAATACCATGCACAATATATGTCCATGACGCTTCTGTGTGCAATCTTGGATCAGTGACAGCCACGTCCCATTCGGTCGTTGCCCCGGTTCCTTGGCGGCGCCAGTCCTCCAATCCTAATATAGAAGCAGTCGGCGCGCCAGAAGAGCTCAATGTGTTTTGATTATCGGCATCTCCACTCTCGACAGGATCTTCCTTAATTCCCGGAACGCGATGTTTTTCCAAGAACGAACGAATGATATGCCCCGGAATGACTGCCTGACGAAGGTCAACCGATAATCCCTGATGCCGTTCTAATGATCCCTGCAACATGGCGTAAAACGCACCGTTCTGCTCATCTAGGACAGGCCCGCCGGACCATCCATTAGTCACATCAAAGTTGATATGCTCTCCAAAAGCCCCTAAAGACGTTTCGGCGATTACTGGGTTGCCATGGGTGTTATATCCGTAAATTTTAAGTCCTACTCTTCTGTCCAAAGTTACTGGCACAGTTGTAAAGACAGCTTTCTGAAATGATTGGTCGCTGGTCTTTGACAGCTTTACTAGCGCAATATCATTTTCAGGATCTGCGGCAACATAATGCCCCTCTTCTAATAGCCAAGCACCTGACCTCGGCGAGGGACCAATACGAATTTTGTCCTTGAACTTAAATCTTCTTAGAATATCGGAGGCTCTGCCATTCCGTCCCTTTCTATCTGGACGAAGCACATGATAATTTGTCAGCAAATAGTAATTCGCCTCATCTTCACCAACAATGAACGCCGTGCCCCTCGATTCGCCATCCTTTTGATTTACTCTAATCGAAAAAATGCTTACTTTTTCATCAGATTGGGGTAGCATGCCCGCATCGCCTGTCATCGACGCATCAAGTTTTGTATGAACCACCAAGGCATGTTCAGAAATGCCTTTTGGCAATTGAGCAGGATCGTTGGTCATTTGAGCCGCGTCACGGATCTTATCGAACCCGAACCCTCCAGAGAAATATTTGCGAGTGACGATCTCTTCCGTTGCCGGATCGTAATCCTCATTAATGTAATTGTACGCGCCTTTCTTGAACGCCTCCACATACTGCGCCCAGATCTTTTCTTTTTCCGCCTTATCCTCAATGTCCACGCCACCCGTCTTCTTCTGGTCAACGTAAGCTTTGCCGAATATGCTCTCCTTGACCTTGTCCTTGTACCAGACCGCCAAGATGAGCGAGTGATAAACCTGCCTGAGCTGGGCAAAGTTCTTACCTTCGTTGACTTCCTTCTCAAGAACGGGGATGACGACTTCCCGGACGATAGCAGAGCCAAGTTTGTTTGATCCCTCCGGCTGCGCTGCGCCGCTTTTCTCAAGCGCCAAATAATCCTGTTCAAGCATCACCTTGAGCTTGCTTTCAACAACGTACGCCGAGTCCCTAGTTTCATAAACAACGGCCTTCTCTGGCACGATCCAAACCTTGTTAAATGTGTCGACTGGGACATCAGCCGAACCGTACCGCTTTTGAGCCTCGGCGTACACCTTAGCCCAAAACGCCTTGCCTACCTCGCCTTCAGGATAGATCACGGACGCGGTGATCTGCTTGAGCAAATAATCCTGCGCCAGAAGATCACGCCCCATTTCCGTCACGCCAAAAGCATCAGGGACAATACGATCTTTCTCATAAGGAGACAAGTTGACCCACAGATCCTTCTCAGGAACGGTGATAGAGGCCAGAAAATACTTAATCAGGCGAGTGGACTCAATCTTTAATTGTTCCACCGAATCGCTAGAGTTACCTTTGTCGAGAATGAAATCCAACCGAAAAGGATTATCCGAATAAACCTTAACACCATCAAGCATCGGCGGGGTAAAGGATTCACTTAAAGACGCCATCACCCCAGGTGCAGGCATTAAAACGACGTTCTGGGCATACGATATCTCCACGGATCCCGCAGCAAAGATCATTGCCAGAAATCCAGAAACAAACTTTTTCCAGTAGATACCCCTTAAAAGTGATATTGTCATTCCACTGCTATCCCTTTAGGCACACTAGTCTCTTAGATATATTCTAAATATAAAATATTATTTCTAATAATGCGAATTTATTTGGGGATAGCCGCTCTGAAATCGATCAGCAGAACGCCTTCCGCCGAACATATCCAACGCCCCAATACATATGTCCGGCCGGGCTGCAAAATAAAAAAGCCTTTATCCAATCCGGATAAAGGCTTTTTGCTTCTCAGATAAAAAAGAGCCCTGCATTACTTGATCCCGAATTCCTCCACCTGCTCCAAAAACGTCGCTGAATCAAATCGGCCGATATATTTATTGGCGCCAGCCTGTAAGCAATCCTTGATCACCTGCTGGAAACTATGCATCAACGGCGCGCTCATCATCTCCTCAGGCGGATTGCTGGAATAAACAAGAATATTCGCATGTTTGAAAAATTCATAAACCCGCAATGACCGGACGATCTCTTTTGTTGACGCATAATCCTGGGTGTGGATATCCATAATGATCACCTGCGGATTGGTCAAGAAACACCGCATGCCGATCTCTATGACCTTGCTAACAGGAACCACGATACAATTAACCTGCTCCAGCTGTTTTCTCATCTTGTCGAGCACATCTTCATTAGGGCCAATCACGACCACTTTATGAAAAACGCGCTTGGCAAGGACATACGATTCAATCTTGCGAATCTTGTCCTTCAGATCTTCCATGTTAAACGGTTTGGGCGAATACAACTCCACGCCAAGTGACGAGAAAGATTCCTTAAAAACTTCTTTATCCGTCACAATAATGACCGGCAAGTTGGACGTTGACGGACGATTCTTAAGCTCCATATAAAGGTCAACGCCGTCCATTTCCGGCATCACCACATCGGTGATCAACAGGTCGATCCTCTCCGACAGGATAATCTTCAACGCCTCAACCCCGTTGCCGGCCGTCCAG
Source organism: Candidatus Omnitrophota bacterium (assembly GCA_002753745.1). Taxonomy (GTDB): domain Bacteria; phylum Omnitrophota; class Gorgyraeia; order Zapsychrales; family Fredricksoniimonadaceae. The sequence continues at coordinate 44,613 of PEAR01000001.1, forward strand.
ACTTTATAACCGTCCTTCTCCAGGGAGCGCACCAACAGTAAGGCGCTACTGCGTTCGTCGTCAGCCACCACAATATTTTTGATCATATCATCCCCTATGTAGACGCCATTTGCGCGTTGAGTAAACACCCTCGGGAAACACTTAAGAAAGGATCCGTCGCCATTCTGGCATCATTGATCTGAACACCCAGATCGACCGATCTCATTTCTTTGCGGACAACATCAATAAAACCGCCCACCATCGATGACCCGCCGGCAAAAACGATATCCACCGGCTTGTCATACCGCGCTGCTGTATCCGGTGTATGCAGAACTTTTGCGATCTGCTCCAGGAAATAGCGAATATACTGCCGGTAATAGATCGCAATAGATTCTTCCTCCCGATTCTCGGGCCGCAGAATGCTCATGCCGCGCTCCTTGGCGATCAGGATCTTGTTAACTGAGATATCAACCGCGCTGGCCGCATGCTGGTCGATCCAGTCCCCGCCGCGGGCAATCGAGAATTCAGCGATCACGATCGATGAATACGTAATACATACATTTACCATCCCGCCGCCGCAGGAAACCCCGATACCTGTAAATTTCTGCTCTTTCAATTCCGCCAATACTACCGCAAACGCCTCATTAATAGGCATGGGCTCATAACCAAAGCAGCTTAACATCGTTTCAATAACATTTTTGTGATAAGTAATATCGATCAGACTGTCGACCGGCTGGCCGGGCAGGGAAAAACTGCAGATCTCGTTGGGAACCCGGGGTTCCCACAGCATTTTCTTGACAATCAAATTGATCACATGGATCGCTTCCCTTTCCAGGGGATTGATCACGCCAATATTCATCGACCGCTGAGTACGACGGTCAAAATAATTCGAGAAATCGAATGCATTCTTGCCGACCACACAAAGCTTGCCGTTAATCACCTGCTGAGGAATGTTCATCCGGGTTAAAAGCTCTTTGGTCGTATCATCATCACGGACGTACAAAAAAGCATTCTTGCTGACCACCGAGTTCTCGCCCTTTTCCGTCATACGAGCGGCCACCAGATTCGAAGTGCCCACATCAAGCCCAACGCCGATGCATTTACTGGTAATGCCCAGGCCAACAACCTTGTCAGAAGATGACGCCACAACCGTCACCGCGGATTTTGCAAACTTCCTGGCAGATCGAAGAGCCTGCGGCTTTTTTACGAGCGCTTTATTCTTCTTGGCCGCGCTTTTGGTCTTGACCGGGGCTTTTTTACGGCCGGGCTTGGCTTTTTTGGTCGGCATGCTGTTCTCCTGTGCGCTGCACATTGACGAATAAAATGACTGCTCCCGTCGTTAACGGCCCCGATCAGGCATCCGCGGGCGATCGCGTATAAAGGATCTTTCGCCAGTGAAACCTGGTCGACCCTTAACGGGAATCTTGCTTTCTTGAGTTCACTTCTTAAAATGGCAATAAAGCCGGCCGGCAATGCGGTCCCGCCCGCACAAACAATATTAACCGGGCCATCAAAATGTGAAACCCTGCCGCTATCGTGCCACCGGTCCTTGATGCATTCAACCACATACTGAATAAGATCTTTATAATAAATCGCGAGCGCATTCTCGGTACGATCCTGAGGAGACAATAAATTCAAGCCGCCCTCTTTAACAAGCATGACCTTATGTGCCGGCTCCCCGATCGCTTTGGAGGCATTATCATCGATCCAGTCCCCGGCACGGTCGATCGCAAAAGCATCCAGGACCTGTGCCTTACGGCTTAAACAGACATTGATCAACCCGCATCCGCAGGATATCCCGATCCCGGTAAAATGTCGGTCGGCCAGGCCGCTGTAAATAACGGCCAGGCCTTCGTTGACCGCAACCGCTTTATAACCAAGATCCTCGAGGATCGTATGGATGATCCCGGAATGATATATCACGCGTTTTTCACGCTGGAATGGTTCGGCAGGAATGGAATAATAACAGATCGCGCCTTCACCCTGGGCCTTACCCACCAGAGCCTCGATCAAGAGTTTTAAAATGATCTCAGCTCTTGGCTCTTTGGGATTAAGCACACCGTCCTGCATCGGACGGCTGACATCCTTGCCCGTGATCCCGGCCATTTTAAACGCCGAATCCCCAAGGGCGTATAGATCCTCCCCGATCTCAGCATATTGCAATTCTTCCTGCTTAAGAAATTGGGACATCGACTGTTCGACGTGAATCTTTAAAAAAGCATTTCGTATTTTCTTAAAACGGATCCGGCAATCAGCAGACACCGAGGCACTGATTACATGCATGGTACCGATATCCAGGCTCTTTATTTCATGATCCATCAACAGAACCCTTTTTGTTTTACTTGATCACATTGGAAATGGCGCTGATAAACCTGCCAACCGCATAAAAGGCGATCCCCAGAATTCCTCTGGAGGCTTCGGGCACAGCCGGACGCTTTATGCTGGTATGGCGCTTGAGCTTGTCGGTCTTAACATGCAGCTTTATTTCAGGTTTAGGCTGATGCTGTTGACGTTTAGGCTTTTGGTGCAGCCGGCCCAGCGCTTTGGCATCGCTCTCGATTATGTCAACACCCGTGACCTTCGTCGGAATATTCACCAGGTGCACACTTTTGACTTTATCTGAAGCGGCCTCAGGCAAATGTTCAGACATTGATCTTTTCCTTGATCTTGTTTAAGATCTGCTCATTTTTAAAAGGCTTAAGAAGATAATCATCGCACCCGCCGTCAAAGGCATCCATCCAGGATTCCTTGCTCGCGGTCAACATGATAATCGGGATCGAACTGCCGTAACCATACTTGATCCCCCGTGATTTTTCCTCTTCCCGGATCTTTTTTAACACCTCAATGCCACTCATATCGGGCATAACAATATCAAGCAGGATAAGATCAAAAGGCGATTTGCCGATCGAATCAAAATAAGCTTTGACCCCTTTGGTGCCATTATCAACAGTGACAACTTCAAACTGATCGCCTTTCAGCAGATTCTTGATCAGTTTCTGATTGATAGTTTCATCGTCGATGACCAGGATCCGTTTGGGCATAAAAACTCCTTAAAATATTTTATCTTCAGGATATGATGACAGCCGAAGGACATCATCTGCTTATCCCGTAGATCATAAATTGTATTCTACATATTATGGGGCAATTATTAAGGATTCTTTTGTGTATTTTCCTCTTACACAGTCCTTTGGGCCCAAAAAAGACCGCAGAACCTATTAAACTAATCCGCCAACCAACCTCGTTAACATTTACCAATGTAATATCCCCCCTTTATATACGACCAAGTAACCAGAAAGGAGTTTGTATGCCCGATGAAGAATTACCGCTGATCCCCGTAAACCAGGAAGAGCTCCATGACTGGATGGACTCCCTGGACTATGTTTTAAAGAATGAAACGCCCGAGCAGGTCCAATACATCCTGCAGCAGTTGCAAATACGCGCCCAGGAAAACGGCATCACAGCTCCTTTTACCTACAACACGCCCTATATCAACACTATCCCCCTGAACAAACAACCGCCCTTTCCCGGCGACAGGATCATGGAACGGCAGATCAAGAACATCATCCGCTGGAATGCCATGGCCATGGTCATCCGCGCCAATAAACATGAAGCCGGGATCGGCGGGCACATTTCATCCTTTGCCTCCGCGGCAACACTGTACGAGATCGCGTTCAATCATTTTATCCATGGCAAGCAGGAAAACGGCTGCGGCGACATGGTTTATATCCAGGGGCATTCATCCCCAGGCATTTACGCCCGGGCTTTTCTGGAAGGGCGTCTGTCGCAGGAACAGCTGGAAAATTTCCGGCGGGAACTGGCCAAAGGCGGCGGGCTTTCATCCTACCCTCACCCGTGGCTCATGCCGTCATTCTGGGAATTTCCGACGGTGTCGATGGGGCTGGGGCCCATCATGGCCATTTACCAGGCCCGGTTCAATAAATACCTGGAAAATCGCGGGCTCAAGAAACCGGGCAATGAGAAAGTCTGGGCCTTTCTGGGTGACGGCGAGGTTGATGAACCGGAATCGCTCGGGGCCATTACTCTCGCCTCCCGCGAAAAACTGGACAACCTGATCTTTGTGATCAACTGCAATCTCCAGCGGCTGGACGGGCCAGTGCGCGGCAATGGCAAGATCATCCAGGAACTGGAAGCCAATTTCCGCGGGGCGGGCTGGAATGTGATCAAGGTCATCTGGGGCGCTGACTGGGATCCACTGCTTGAAAAAGATACCCAGGGACTGCTGGCCCGGCGCATGGCGGAGATCGTCGATGGAGAATATCAGAAATATGTCGTTGAATCCGGTAAATACATCCGCGAGCATTTCTTCGGCAAAGACCCCCGGCTGCTGGCCATGGTGGCCCATCTCAATGATCAGCAATTGGAAACGATGCGCCGCGGCGGGCATGACCCGGAGAAAGTCTATGCTGCATTTAAAGCCGCCTCGGAATTCAAGGGTGCGCCAACTGTCGTGCTGGCCAAGACCATCAAAGGCTATGGCCTGGGCGAAAGCGGTGAAGGCAAAAACATCACCCATCAACAGAAAAAACTGAACCTGGAAGAACTCCAAGAGTTTCGTTCACGGTTCAGCGTCCCGGTCCCGGACAATGCCATTGAAGATGCGCCCTTTTATCGCCCGGCAGATGATTCTCCCGAGATCCGCTACCTCAAGGAATGCCGGCGTAAGCTCGGCGGTCCCAGCCCTTCGCGGCGTGAAAAAACAGTCCCCCTCCCCGTCCCCGGCGATGAGGTGTTCGAAGAATTTTATAAAGGCACGGAGGGGCGCGAGGTATCCACGACCATGGCCTATGTCCGGATCCTTTCCAAGCTGCTCCAGAATATCCATATCGGAAAGTATATCGTGCCCATCATCCCCGACGAAGCGCGCACCTTCGGGATGGAAACTTTCTTCCGGCAGTTCGGGATCTATGCCAGCACCGGGCAGCTGTACGAACCGGTCGATTCGGAAAGCCTGATCTACTACAAAGAGAGCAAGAACGGCCAGATCCTGGAAGAAGGGATCAATGAAGCCGGGTCCATGTCATCGTTCATCGCGGCGGGAACAGCTTACTCCACCCACAATATCCCGATGATCCCGTTCTACACCTATTATTCGATGTTTGGACCTCAGCGGATCGGCGACCTGATCTGGGCATCGGCCGACCTGCGCTGCCGGGGATTTCTGGTAGGCGCCACCTCCGGACGCACCACCCTTAACGGTGAAGGGTTGCAGCATCAGGACGGTCACAGCCATATCCTGCTGTCAACAGTACCAACCCTTAAATCCTATGATCCGGCTTTTGCTTATGAGATCGCGGTGATCATTAAAGAAGGCCTGAAAAGAATGTATACCGACCAGGATTCCTGCTCGTATTACTTAAGCGTCAGCAATGAGAATTACGCCCAGCCGGTCATGCCGGAGAATGTCTTCGAGGGGATCATTAAGGGCGCTTATCTCTTTAAGAGATCCGAAAGGCAGTCTCCCCTGGTTGCCAATTTACTGGGCAGCGGATCGATCATGAATCAGGTCCTGGCCGCTCAAAAGATCCTGGAAGAAAAATTCAACGTAACCGCTAATGTCTACAGTGTGACCAGTTACAATGAATTGCGTCGTGAGGCGCTCACCATTGAACGTGATAACATGCTTAAACCTTTTGCCGACCAGCGCAACCCGTATATTACAACATTACTTGAAAAAACACCGGGTGTGGTGGTAGCCGCTTCCGATTACATGAAAGCACTGCCCGATTCAATACGGCCATGGGTCCCGGCATCCATGCTCACGCTCGGGACCGACGGCTTCGGACGCAGCGAATCCCGGGAAGCTTTGCGCGATTTCTTTGAAGTTGACGCCAAACACATTGTCTGGGCGGCACTTGTCCTTTTATACCGGGCTAAAACGATCTCCGGGACGCTCTTATCCGACGCGCTGCAAGAGCTGGGGATCAACCCGGAAAAAGCCAACCCCATGACATCATAGGAAACAAAATATATGGCCGACATCCTCGTCCCTCAGCTCAGCGAAAACATTACCTCCGGCACCGTGACGAAAATTTCGGTCAATGTCGGTGAAGCTGTAACCAAAGGACAAACTCTGTTCGAACTTGAAACGGAAAAGGCCGTGCTGGAAGTGCCCTCACCGGAGAACGGCACAGTTGAAGCAATTTTGATCAAGGTTGGCGACCCGGTCAGCCCCGGACAGGCGGCCTTTCGTTTCGGCGGCGCAACAACCGCGGCCGTTCCAACGGCAAGTGCTCCGGCGGCCGTTTCTACAGTCGTGCCGGCAGCCGCGCCAGCGCCCGCACCCGTGCCCTTGCCGCAAACAGCTGCGGCTAAACCACAAGCCGAAACCCCACCCCCTCCGGCACCGCCGACCACCAATGTGGCCGCAGCGCCGTCGGTACGTCATTTTGCGCGAGAACTTGGAATAAACATCACCGAAGTCCCTTCGACGAACGAACACCATCGCATTTCCATTGACGATGTCAAAACCTATGCCAAACACTTGCTTTCAACAATTCCTGGTAGCGAATACACGCTTCATGCAAACGCGCAGCGAGCGGGTGACGCCGGAGGCGGGGCCCCCGGTCGCCCGCAGTCAACGAAGTTAGACGAGGACGAACGGGGTGCCGCAGGCGGCAGGACCCGTGAGCGATCAAGCGTAACTAAAATGACGGCCATCCGCCTGAAGACCGCGGAACACATGGCCCGCAGCTGGTCAACTATCCCGCATGTCACCCAGTTTGCCAACGCCGACATCACGGAAGTGGATAAGCTCCGTCAAAAATCATCAACACCGGAACTTAAACTGACCATTACCCCTTTTGTCATCAAAGTAATCGCCTCAGCCCTGAAGCATTTTCCCAAATTCAATGCCTCGATCGACATGGTAAACCAGGAAATCATCACCAAAACCTATATCAATATCGGTATTGCCGTTGACACGGTCAACGGATTGCTGGTTCCGGTCATCAAAAACGCGGATCAGAAATCCATCCTGATGATCGCCGCTGAAATGCAAACCCTCGCTGAAAAAGCCCGCGCACGTAAACTGACCCTGGATGACATGCAGGGAGGCACGTTCACGGTCACCAACCTTGGCGGGATCACCAGCGGCCATTTCACCCCCATCATCAACGCGCCGGAATCAGCTATTTTAGGAATTTCTCGCGCTCAGCTTTCGCCATGTTACAATAATGGCCAGGTTTGCGCTCCGCGCCTGATGCTGCCGTTAAGCCTTTCTTACGACCACCGGCTTATTGACGGCGCCGACGGTGCACGGCTCATCGAATGGATCGCTGACGCTATTGAACAACCTTTAATGCTGGAACTTTAATATGGCTCTTGAAACTCAGCTTGCCATCATCGGCGCCGGACCGGGCGGTTACGCGGCCGCCTTCCATGCGGCCGACATGGGATTATCCGTCACCCTTATTGACCGGGACCAGAATCCCGGCGGCGTCTGCCTTTACCGCGGGTGTATCCCCTCCAAAGCGCTGTTGCACGCCGCCAGGATCATTTCCGAAGCCGAAGACGCCAAAAATATCGGTATTGATTTCGGCAAACCGGTTGTCAATATTGAAAAGCTCCGCTCCTGGAAAGAAGGGGTCGTTTCAAAACTCACCGGCGGGCTCGGCCAATTGACCAAACAGCGCAAGATCACCTATATTCAAGGTGAAGCCGCATTTTCCAGCTCCAACTCTCTGAACATTAAAAAAACCGACGGGACAACAGACACTCTTTCTTTCAAAAAAGCGATCATTGCCACCGGATCACGTCCGATCGAGCTGCCCTTCCTGCCAAAATCTCCAAAAATTTGGGATTCCACAGGAGCTTTAACACTGCCTTATGTTCCGCCCACACTGCTTATTATCGGCGGAGGATATATCGGGATGGAATTAGGCAGCGCCTATGCCGCGCTGGGGGCAAAAGTTTCGGTGGTAGAAGCACTGCCGCAACTGTTGAGCGGCGCTGACCGCGATCTGGCGGATATTGTTATTCGCCGCCTGAAGAAAAATTTTACCAGGATCATGCTGGAAACAAAGGTCATTAAAGCTGAAGAGAATGCCGACGGCGTGATTGTCACTTTCCAGGACGCCAGGGGGCAGTCATCCACGGAATCATTTGCCCAGGTCCTTACCTCGATCGGCCGCAAGCCTAACACCGATGGCCTGGGCCTCGAAAAAACCAAGATCAAACTCGACGCCAAAGGCTTCATCACGGTCAATGCCCAACGCTGCTCGGAGGATGAATGTCTTTACGCCATCGGCGATATTACCGGCCAGCCCATGCTGGCCCACAAGGCATCGGCTGAGGCCAAAGTCGCCGCCGAAGCCATTGCCGGACACAAAACTGCCTTTGAACCCAAAGCCATCCCGGCCGTTGTGTTTACCGACCCGGAACTCGCCTGGGCAGGGATCACTGAAACCGAAGCCAAAGCGCAGAACCTGGACATCACCGTCTTTAAATTCCCCTGGGCCGCCTCGGGCCGCGCGATGACCCTGGATCGAATGGACGGCGTCACCAAACTCATTGCCGACACTCAAACCAAACGCATTTTAGGGATCGGCATCGCAGGCATTGGCGCAGGCGACATGATCGCGGAAGGTGTTCTCGCCATCGAAATGGGCGCCGTCGCCGAAGACCTGGCGCTTACCATCCACCCTCACCCGACACTGTCTGAAACCATCATGGAAACGGCGGAAGGGCTGTTTGGACAGCCAACGCACATTTCTCGGTCTAAGAAGATATAACCAGCTAAAAACAAAACCGATCCCTTAAGGGTCGTCCGGGAATATACATGAATTTATTATCTAAGAAACAGATCCAGATCCTGGATCTGTTGAATACTGATAATGCGCGGCGTGAACCCGGGAGAATTTTGAAGCTGCTGGAACATGGCCGGGTCAAGATCGAACAATATCTCCTCTCCAGAAGACCCACGGGTTTCAAGGTCCATATCGCGGCTGTTGAGGTCAATACCACCAGTATAATCAAACGGTGCCGCAGGATCTCCGAATTGCCCCGTTCCCGAACTGGCCGGGTCCCCTGCACCTTTTAATTTCACTCCATTCTTTGACCCTGCATGAATCTTGTCAACCTCGGCCAAACCTTTTTCTTTTAATCTTTCATACTCGTAATGAAGATCTGTAACTTCAAAACCCAAACCGCCGCGAAGGCCCACGATCTCCTTGGCGAGCGCCATGATCATCGGAACATCCTGTTTCTCAATAGCCCCGTTCATCTGATCTCTTATCTTTACAAACATGGAAACCAGTTGCGTCCGTAAAATGATACGGGCCAACTGCTCCTTTAATTGCGGATCCCGAGTTTGCGGCAGTAACAGCATGGCTGACTTCATGACGGCGGCATAATGCTCGGGAAAAGTTGCCGCATGAAATGCCTCCACTACCTCTTTTTCATACCGGTCCCACGCCTCTTGGGAATGGCGCTCCCGGCCTGAATTGGCTTTATCCCATGCCTGATACACACTAAAGAACCAGTCTTCAAAACGCTCTGCACTTAAGAACTCTTCCGCCAGCCAATACGAACGTGCCGCGTCAACCGCGCGTTCGTAAGCTTTATCGAAAATGGCCGCCTCAAACGGCGAGTCTTTTAATCTTGATCTAATGAACGTTTCTGATCTCTCACGGGACTCAACCAACGCAATGATGGCCCCAGCAGCCGGAGTGCTTGGCTTAAAACCCGTTGTAACCCGGGCGCGTTCGCTGCTTTTAAGTTTTTCGGCCCCAAACATCTCTTCAGGAAGGTCTTTGACCGCATTTACAAGCCAATCTCTAATCTGGTTGCTCGGCATGGAAACCAGAGCACTGACCTGCACATCCGATAACGACTTTAATATGCTGCCTACCTTTGGCCCAAACCCTTCTCGCCGCGTCTGCACTGTCGGCAGGGTATAGTCGCGAAAAAAATGATGCAGCCGGATCACAGCGCTTTCCCGCTTAAACAGGTGAAGAAGCTCATCTCTCTCATCAGACGTCAGTTCGTGCGGTGCGTTCAGGGCCTTAACGACCAGCGGCAGGTCCCAGTTCGAAGACTCCACGGGGCGTTCAATGTTACCCCGCTTAAAACCGGTCGCTTTTTCTGTCTCATCCATGGCTGACAGCAGCCCCCGTTCATGCTGATACCCCCTGTAAACAACAATCTTGGCGCCAGGATAAGCCCTCATCAAGAAACTGCTCTGACGGGCCAGAGCTTCATCGCGGATCTCATTTGATATTTTCATATATTTGATCGAATCAAGATGCGCTGTAAAATACGCTTCATCATCTCGCTTTTCCAGAGCTTCACTCGCTCGCTCGCTCGCTTGAAAAGCCCGTTTGGCCCAAACCGCACTATGAGCAGGCGCCATTTCATTAACCGCCATGATCCCCGGATGAGACGTATATGTATTGAGCGCCTGTCCGGCGACTTCCGCGGCATAGGGGTTATGGAGTAAATATCTAGCTTCGTGCAGGGCGGTCGGCAAGCCGCTGACAACCGTAAACTTAGCATCACTGCTGCCCGTCCTGTCATCTGTCCGCTTCTGGACCAGATCTGTTACCAGATCCGGGGATGTCAAAAGCGCCGGATTAATTTCATCCAGGATCCCGAGATCAGGGGCAGATTCGTACAGCAGAATAACCTGACTATTCTCTAAACGAACCTTGGCCAGATAGTCAGCAAAGCGAAGCTGTTCTTCCGGATAATGCGAAACAAAATAATAATCGATCGAACTCGAACCCGGCGGCGACTGAAGAAATGACCGGAAAGGAACGGAGCGTTCAAGAATATAGCTGTGAAAGTCGTCCACCGTCTTGATCCGACCTTCCTTGACAGCCTCCCTGGCATCCGACGATAGCGCACGCAGGTCATCATCAGCAGGCACAGTCCGGCCATTGGCGAAAAGCATCCGTCTGATAAAATCAGGGTCCAGCTTTGCCGCCATCGTCCCGATGGGCGCGGGCTTGACCGTTGGTTCAAATGTAAACGTTGTGCCGGGAAGCTTGTCCATAGACCGAATAACGAGCGTCAGTTCCTTGTCCAGACCCTCATCTCTGCGATTGCCTTGCTCGCTTGTTACATATCCAAACCCATCCACTCCTTTAAAAATGATTATTGGCTCAGCTGTAATAACTCCTTGTGTATCCTGATAAAAGGATCCAGTAAACTGAATACCCTCCACCGTTGAAGACACCCGGAACAGATGATTCACCCTGTCGATCTCTGGATCCAATAGAAATGGCCTGGCCGTCGACGAAGGTGATTCTCCAAAATAGGAGGGATGCACGCTGGACATCGTTCGGGAGCGGTTCCGCGGCAAAGGGATACCATAAAACCTGACCGCGCCTTGCTCCTGCACAACCGTGATCGCCAACCCCTCTTTGTTATCTTTTCTCTCGACAATGCCGCAGGCCTGGATCTGACCGTACGTCTGCAGCTTCACCCCGGCCGCTTCCAGCGCCTCGGCAGCATATAACCGCAGGTAGGTCACGTTCAGCGCGTCTTCCGCGACCATAAAGCCATAATCAAGCGGCGCCTCTTCCGAAAAAAGACTCCTGATAACCAATGCCGGATAATTGCGAAATTTAAACCAGGCACTATCCTGGTCTTTTCCCGAACTTAAAATTTGCCCTGCAGCTTCGGCCAGTTGATGCTTAGCATGACTGATATTCTCCGCTGTCACAGGCATGTCCGCCGGCAGGGTCGCAGCATATTCCGGCACCGTCAACCAAATCCTCCCGGCGACGGCCAAACCTGTAACAATACCCGATAACACCGCCAATTTCTTCCCTGTAACCATAGCGGCATTGGTTCTCAGATCAAATCCCGGCATTCCCGGGGCGCCGCTCCCGGCTCCCTTGCCTGGAAGCAGCTTCGACGGCTGCGAAAAAACCAGCACAGCCGCCACATCCAGCATTTGACCCTTGTTAAGCGTCATGACTCCGTCGCGAGTGCTAACGACGCTCATCGCCTGGTTGAGTGCCAGCGAACATCCCCCGGAAAAGTATCTTCGCGGGATCGTTTCAGCATTTAAAACATCTTGTTCCTCCTTAATGTAGTTATAGGCTCCTTTCTTGAATGCCTCGACGTAACGCTGCCAAATCTGTTCGGCTTCTTTGGGATCATTAACATGAACTCCCAAAATCTTGTTCTGATCAACATAACCCCGGCTCAACAAACTACGTGACATCTTCTTCTTGAACCATGCCGCAAGAATAACCGATTGATAAACCTGGCGCAGCTGGACAAAACCCTTCCCCTCATTGACTTCTTTTTCAAGAATGGGCACAATGATCTCACGGAGAACCGCCGCAGTTATCCCGTCTTGAGATGCCGCCGGTTGTTCCAGGGCACGCGGCCCCCCTTCCCCTGCCGCATTACTCTCAAGAGCCTTGTAATCCGTATCCAGCATGACCTTGAGCCGGCTTTCCACAACATACGCCGTTCCCGCACCAGCATTCTCATAGACCACAGCCCTGTCAGGAATAATCCAGACTTTATTGAACATATCGACCGGCACATCTGTTGTTCCATATTTCTCAAATGCGGCCTTGTATACTTTTGCCCAAAACTTCTTTCCGGACTCACCCTCCGGATAAGTCACAGATGAAGTGATCTGCTTAAGCAGATAATCCTGTGCCAAAAGATCGCGCCCCATTTCCGTCCGGCCGAAAGCCTCCGGCACAATGCGGTCTTTTTCATACGGGGAGAGGTTAACCCAAAGATCTTTCTCGGGAACGGTAAGCGAGGTGAGGAAATATTTGATAAGACGGGTGGATTCGACCTGAAACGAATCTCCCGAACGGGCATCTCCCCGATCGAGTATAAAATTAAAACGGAAGGGATCATCGCGATACACTTTGATGCCCTTAAGAACCGGAGGATTAAACGGCTGACTTAAGGGCACCATGATTCCGGGCGCAGATAGATCATGCACCCCCTGGGCATATGCAGGAGCAAAACTTGCGCTCACGAACGCCGCCAATGTTATGCCGCCAATAATCTGTTTAAAAAAGATCCGATCCATACCTTGCCCTTTTGCATTCTTAGACACAAAGCCACACCGCTATAGGAAGTATACACTGTAAAATACTGGAATACTATGATGGGTGATTTATGGAGAACGGGCAGGCTAATTCCAGCGCAGCTGGTCGCCGGTCTGAATGCCGCTTTCATCCGCCTGGCCAGCGGCGACTTCAAGGACATACAGAGCTTTGGACTGCGGTGAGTACACCGGGCAGGGATCTTTTTCACACGGAGGGACACCTAATTCGACGTGAACAACACGTTTATCCTGATCCAGCCAGACCATATCGATCGGGAAAGACATGTTCTTCATCCAGAATGAATATTCAGCCGGTTCATCGAAAATGAAGAGCATCCCCTGGTCTTCAGCCAGACTGGCACGATACATCAGTCCCTTCTCACGGCCTTCCGGGGTGGACATGACTTCAGACTGAAAACATTTCGTATCCGTGCAGACTTCACGTATCTCTACGGCTGCCGCGATTTCGGATCGGCAAATAAAAATACCTGTCAACAATAAAAGTATTGCGACCACTCTCATTTGTCTTTCCCCAATTGTTCACCGGTACTGCGGACATAATCGCGAAACGTCAGGTCCTGCTTGATCGCCTGGTTAGCCGCGGCCAGGCGCTGATGCACATACGGATGGTCGCGGGCATACATTTTCGGACGGATTGGCTGCTTCTCATCATACTTTTGCAAAGCTTCCAGCATCCGGATCATCCCCTGCGGATCATACCCGGCGGCTGTCATGTATTTCACCCCCAGAGCGTCTGCCTGCAGCTCGTCCTGCTGGGAATAATCAAAGAACATCGATTCCGTCGCCATGCTGATACCGCCGGCCAAAGCGCCGTTGGTCGTCATGGCCGCCAGAACCGCCACCAGGCTGCCGTAGGAAGCCTGAAGCCGCTTAATGCTGTGCCGCGCCGTCACGTGAGCTACTTCGTGCGCAATCACCGCGGCCAACTCATCGTCATCCTTGATATAATCCAGCAATCCCTTGTAAACGTAAACATAACCGCCGGGCAAAGAGAACGCATTGACGGTCGGGCCGTTATCTTGCGGTTTTTTTTCTTCCACGACCTTGGCAATATAAACGAGCTCTTGACGGTCGCAAACCTGCGCAATCTTCTGCGTTATCCGATCAACCCGTTCATTCAACGCAACATCATCGAGCACTTTTAATTCCTTTTCCATCCCGGCAGAAACCGAAGCGCCCAATTCCTGCTCCCGCTCCGTTGAATACATGGTCGTTTCCTGATTCCCCGTCGCAGTATTGAAATTGCTGGATATGCCGCCGCAACCGTACACAGAGATCATCATCACCAGCATCAGCACATGCACGCCGAATTTCTTAAGCATCTGGGCAAGCTTGGCCACCGGCAAACCGACCACATTGAAGTAACAGCCTTCGATCCGGGGAATAAAAACCCCTCCCCGGCCCTCGATATCGAATCCCCCGGCCTTATCCAGCGGCGAAACATGCTGGTGATAGCGATCAATCTCTTCATCGGTCATCTGGTTCATGAAAACCTTGGTCTTGTCATGATCCACCAAAACCGTCTTGTCTTCGGTATCGATCACGGCAAGCCCGGTATAGACCCAATGCGGTTCAGACATCAGCATCTTGAGATTCTTCTTGGCTTCCTTGAGATCTTTAGGCTTGATCACCAGACGGGATTTGGCATAAACGACCGTATCCGCCCCGATCACGATCGCAGGCTCTTTCATCTGCTCGGCGATATCAATGGCCTTGAGGAGAGCATTATCCTTCACCAGGTCGGAAACCGTGGTGGTGATCGTGTCCTTTTCCTGCGCCGTCGATCGGCGCACCGTGAACGGGACCTTCAGGAGTTTCATCAGGTTCTTGCGTTGAGGCGACGCTGAGGCGAGAATGATCTTTTTCATCAGGCTTTCAGGAATTCCGCAGCAGTGAATAATGAAACCAGCTCAACCCCGCGGGCGGCCACGGCTTCTTTGGCGCCGTCCTGACGGTCAATGATGCACACACACGCAACAGGTTTTAACCCGTCCTGGGCCAGGGCATCGATCGAATGGATGAACGCCTTGCCGGTGGTGGCCACATCGTCAATCACCACGATCCGGTCGGCCGCGGTAAGCTCGGGACCCTCTACCATCCGGCCCTTGCCGTGGCCTTTAGCTTCCTTGCGAATGATAAACGTTTTCACGGGCTGTTTCTCCAGAAAGCTGACCGCGCCAATCGCGCCCACCATCGGGTCAGCGCCCAGCGTCGGCCCGCCAATAGCGGTAGGATTCTTGTCTTTTACCAGCTCCCGCATCAATTTCCCGCAAAGGAAAGCGCCTTCCGCAGACAACGTCACCAGCCGGGCATCCAGATAATAATTGCTCTTCTTCCCCGACGATAAGGTAAAATCGCCCTTAAAAAACGCCTGGGTCTTAATGATCTCGAACAACCTTTTTTTACAATCTACAACAGACATATTTAACATACCGACTCCACCATTTAGTTGACAGCCGGAGGGATTTCCAGCTTGCGACGATTGATCTCCATGAGGATCCTTAAGCGATATTTTACCAGATCCTTGTACGTATCATACTCTTTCGCCGAGAATCCGATCGTCATGTGCAGCATGCGCTGGGCTTCGATCTCGGCGATCGTGTTGATATATGTATCCAAAAGCTTATCGTCCGCTAATGCCGCGATGCCGGTAACATCCAGGATCTCAAAGCTCACCGGCGGCGCCGTGAAGGCCCTTGCCAGCGAGGATGTTAACAACATTCCCGCGACGAGTATCACCCCTGCGCTCAAACGAATTGTTTTCATCTTGCCTCCGTTAGAATCCGACACCAAGCCGGATCCCGGCTTCGGTCGTCACATTGCTTGGCTCATAACCATACAAACATTCCGAACTGGAACAAACAACAGAACCATTGACAGTGACCGGTTTAATATCGGAATTCTCGATATTCCAATACCTCACAAAAGGCTCGGCAAACACGCTCAGCCGGGTATTAATATCCTTGGAAACTTTCACCGACCCCCGCACCCCAAAGCCTTCCCTCTGGGTGTTTACCAGGGGATCCACGTTTGAATAAACATCCTCAAGATGACTGGTTTGTTCCCCGCTGAGGAGCTTGTCGTATTCAAGGTTCATCGACAAACCCCAGCCGTCACCAACGTGCGTGCGCAAATCACCGCCGACAGGAAGATAAATATACCTGGATTCGCGATTATACCCGCCGGGCGTATATTTTTCAAAACCATCATTCAAATATCTATAGCCAAGCCCCAAATAAGGAATCGCTGCCGAGCTGTCATTGATCTTGAAATTCTTGGCCATCAAGCCTCTTAGTTCAAACACCCCATCATGGATCCCGCTGAACGTGCCGCTGCCGGTATAATCCACATTGCCGCCAGCCAAGCGCCCCTGAACACGAAATTCATCAACAAACAAAAACTGACTGCTGATCCAC
>PEAR01000075.1 GCA_002753745.1 Candidatus Omnitrophota bacterium
GCCGCCAAAACCGCCGATCGAGGTAAAATACTTCAAAATTTCAGGACGGGCCGCTACGTATTTTTCCGCTTCCTTGAATAGCTTATCCGTATACCAAATCGAAGCACCCGGCGGAGCCTGGAAACTCACCATGAACATGCTCTGATCCTGTGGGGGAACGAACTCTTTTCTTAATAATCCGAGGATCTTAAACGAGCCCACAAATACCACCACAGATACAAAAATGACCAGCCACGCGTGCCGCAACGCCCAACCGAGCGTTCTGCCGTAAAACGCCGCGAGTTTCTTAAAACCTTCGTCAATACCGACACCGATCGCCGTGGTGCGCCCCACTTGCAGAAACTGTGAACACCGCATGGGTGTCAGCATTAACGCTTCCAGTAAAGATATACCGACCGCAACCGCGATCGTAATCCCGAATTCGAAAAAGAATTTTCCCATAATCCCGGAAATGAAAATCACCGGAATAAAAATCGCTGTCATGGCCAGGGTTGTGGCCACCGCTGCGCCCGTGATCTGGTTGGCGCCTTTGCCGGCCGCGCCAACCTTATCCTCCCCGTGTTCACGGAACCGCACAATATTTTCCAGCACCATGATCGAATCGTCGACCACAATACCGACTGCCAGCGACAAGCCCAGAACGGTAAAGGTATTAAGCGTAAAATGCAGAAAATAAATAATGATGAACGTCCCCAAAATCGATGTCGGAATGGCTAAGAGAATATTAAGGGTAGCGCTCCAGGCGCCCAGGAACATCCAGCACACCAGCGAGGTGATCAGGGCGGAAAGCACCAGGGTGAACGTCAGGTCATGGATGGAATCTTCAATGAATTTCGTGCGGTCAAACACCACATTCATGTGAATGTCCGGCGGGAGCGTTTTTTGCACTTCCGCCAGCCGGCGCTTGATGGCATGGGCAATGGCCACATCATTCGATCCGCTTTGTTTCTTGATGCCCAGGCCCACCGCCACCTGGCCGTTGAACCGGGTGATGCGACGGATATCAGCCAGGCCGTCCTCAATCGTGGTCACGTCTTTCATACGGATCGGCGCATACACCGCCTTGCCGCCGCGGGCGGTGATCGGGATATTGCCGAACTCCTCGATGCTTTTGGCTTCACCCATCACGCGAATGCTTTGCTCAAGCCTGTCGGTCTCGATACGGCCGGCCGGCAGCTCATTATGGCCCACGGTAATGGCGTTCATCACGTCTCCGGCCGTCAATTCCAGCGCGTTTAATTTCGTATTGTCGATCGATACCCGCAAATTCGGGTCGACATACCCTCCGAGCATGACCTCACCCACGCCGCTGATCCCGGTGAATTTATCGCGCAAATATTTTTCAACATATTCGATCAGCTCACGTTTCGAACGCTCACTGGTGGTTGCGATCCACATGATCGGCTGATCGGCCGGATTGGAACGCGCCAGCACCGGAGGATCCATATCCGTCGGCAGCATCCGCTGGGCCTGATTGATCTTGGTCTGCATATCCTGCACCGCAGCGTCAATATCGCGGCCAAGCTCAAGCTCGACGGTAACCACCGCCTGGCCCTGACGGATCGAGGAGGAAACTTCCTTTACCCCCTGCACCGTCATCATGGCCTGTTCAATGGTATCTACCACATCCTTTTCCATGACCTCGGGCGCCGCGCCGGTCCAGGTCAACGTGATATTAACCACCGGGAAGTCTATATTGGGCAGCTGGCTGACGCCCATGCGCTGATAGCTGATAAAACCGAAGATCATCAAGGCCAGCATCACCATCCAGGCGAAAACGGGCCGACGTATTGAAATGTCTGATAAACTCATTGTAGATTCTCCCCGGTTGCCACTTTAAGGAACCAAAACGCACGATTAAAATCTGTCGCCGCGGCCACATTACTGCGCCGGACACTCTGCAGATCTTCAAGCGCCTGCAGGACATCCAGATTATTGACGAGATTCTTTTGAAAATCATCGAATTGCAGTTGATAATTCTTATCCGAGGCAATAACCGCCTTCGACAACGCAAGGGCATTGCGGCGCGCGGCCTCATACCTGGTAAAAGCGTTTCGGATCTCCAGGATCGCCGAGCGTCGCGCCAGGCTTAACTTCAAATCAGCCTCATTCGCCTGAGCCCTGGCCTGACGAACCAGCCCGACATCATTAAACCCATTAAATAAGGGAACATTAACATTTAACATCACATCCCAGTCATTGCCTTCATTGGCATCCGTCCGCTTGACGTATGAATTGCCGGCCAACGCGACCGTCGGAAAAAATGAAGACCTCGCAACGGTAATATTGTTTTTGAAAGATTCCAGCGACTCCCGTGCCGCCACCACATCCAGCCGTTCATCCACTTTCCCGACCAGAGACTCAAGATCCGTCGGACCTTCAGGTAAAGGGTCAACAGCTAACTGCCCTATCGGCTGACCGATCAAAAATTCCAGCAGCTGAGCCGCCACATCCCTTTGTCCCCGGGAAGCCTCAATGCCGGCCTCGGTCAGCAGCTGCTTGGCCTCAGCGCTGGCCACCTCACTGGTGCGGGATTTTCCCAGCGCTTCGCGTTTTTTCAATTCAGCCACCCGGTCGGTCAGTGCCATCAAGATCTCCTGCTGAACCTTAAGGTCCTCCTGATAACTTAAGTAAAGATAAAACGCGTCCGACACATCCGTAAAAAGCAACTGTTCAGCGCGTTTGAGTTCGGCATCCCGCTGTTTACCGATATGCTTGCTGGCTTTGATCGCGGCAAACTCCTTAAACCCGGTAAACAAAGGCTGGGTAAAAGTAAATTTAGCTTCGGGCTGATATCCGCCAAATCGATCATTAGGCCGAAGATCCTGCCATTTCTCAGAGTATGCAAATGCTACCTTAGGCAAAGCGGTGCTCAAAGACTGCAGCATCAAACCTTCGGTTTCCTTAATAAGCTCTTTCTGGATCCCGATCGATTCGCTGCGCACAAGCGCGAGTTTATAACAATCCTTAAGGGTCAACGGAGCTCCCTGCGCCATCGCGAGGCTTGTCATCCACAAAACACTAAATACCGAGAACAAAATAACTTTTCCTGCTTTCATATCGCCTCACTGATCTTTTTTAAAATTTCGAGATATTTCTCCGCATCTTCACGGGATATTTTCGACAATATCTGCGTCCAGCGGTGGACCACAATGCCGCGTAATTTCTGTGCCAGCTTCCGCCCTTCCGGCGTAAGATCGACCATCACCGCACGGCGATCGTCTTTATCTGCCAGCCGGTGAATATACCCGGCCCTCTCCAAACGCCCGATAATACCTGTCGCCGTTGGAGGCGCAACTTTAAGCTCTTTGCCGATGTCCGATGAACGCAAAGCCCCTTGGTGGGCCAGCATCATCACCACGAATAACTGGGAATGGGAAATATCCGACGACTGGAAAATATCCGCCAGGATCCGCCGCCCGATACGCGGGCCGATCAGGGCAATTTCTTCTGCTATTTGTGATAGATCAGCCATGACGCTCTCCTGATTATTAGTTACGCTAATAATAAGCTTAGCATGGCTAAACAAATAGCACAACAGATTTAATCATTTAAAAAATCAGCTTGCACTAAATCTGGTGGAGAATGAATATTTGTCCAGGGCCTTCATGAAAGCGTCTTCCTGTTTGACTTTTCCGCCCTTGACCAACCCGACCAGACACTCGTCCATCAGGATCATCCCCCGCGCGCGGTTCAACTGGATCTCCGACGTTATTCTGGTCGTATCGCCTTCGGCAATGATCGCCGCGAGCCCTGACGTCCTGACCATGATCTCATACGCCACCCAGCGACGGGTGCCGTCAACGCTCTTGATCAGCTGCTGAGAGACAACACCCTGAAGGGTATTGACCAGAATCATGCGAACCTGATTCTTCTGATCGACAGGAAAAACGTCAATGATGCGGTCCACTGTCTTGGCGGCGGAATTGGTATGCAGGGTGCCAAAAACCAAAATGCCCATTTGAGCGGCGGTCAGAGCCAGCATGATCGTCTCCCGGTCCCGCATTTCGCCGACGAGAATGATCTGAACGTCACTTTTGATCGCGCTGCGCAGGCCCGAGGCAAAAGATTCCGTATCCATGCCCACTTCTCGATGAGTGATGATCGACTTCTGGTTCTTATGGACAAACTCGACCGGCTCCTCGATCGTGATGATCCTTTTTTCATGCTGTCGGTTAATATAATCGATCAGCGCGGCCAGGGTGGTCGACTTACCGCTGCCGGTCGGCCCCGTAATAAGGACCAGGCCCGAACGCAGGGCTGCGAATTCCTTGAGGACATCCGGCATCTCAAGAGACTCCAAAGGCACGATCTCGGAAGGAACAAGACGGAACACCGCGCCGAAGCCGAAAAACTGCCGATAAAAATTTGCCCTGAAACGTGCTTCCGTCCCCAGCGAATAGGCGAAATCCAGATCGCCCGTTTTCTCAAAACGCTGCCACATGTCGGGGCCGGCGATCTCAAACAGGAGCTCCTTAAGGTAACTCTCTGTCAGGACACTCTGCCCGGCAATGTTGACCAGACTGCCGTGCAGACGAATTTTAGGACACCGGCCCTGTTCGAGATGAAGGTCCGAGCCTTTTTTGGCGATCAGTTCCCTGAATAAAGCATCAATTTTGGCCACGGGGACTCCTTGCGTACTGCGCAAAATAACTCTGGTTGATCGCCCGGCAATAGGCCTCATAACCATTGATCATTCCGCTGGTGACCAGAGCCATCATGGAATTATCCAGCAGGGCCATCCCGTCGTTCTTGCCGGTGGCGATCACATTATTAAGCTGCTGGGTGCGGCCTTTTCTGACCAGCGCCCCGGCCGCGGAATTCATGATCAGGACTTCATACGCCGGGACCAGTCCCTTGCCGTCGGCTCTCGGGATAAGCTGCTGACAGATCACCCCGCGCAGCGATTCCGAGATCATGCTCCTGATGACAGGCTGCTCATCCGGCGAGAATGACCCGACCAGCGAAGCGATGGTCTGCGCGGCGTCATTGGTATTCATGGTCCCGAACACCAGATGCCCGGTCTCACCGGCGGTCACCGCCAGCTGGATCGTTTCGAGATCGCGCAATTCACCGACGATAATAATATCAGGGTCTTCACGCAACGCTGCCCGCAGCGCGTTAGCCGAGGAAAGCGTATGCAGATTGATCTCGCGCTGGCTGATCTGGCATTTCCTGGGCTCGTAAACAATTTCAATGGGATCTTCGATCGTAATGATATGGTCGTCGCGGGTCTGGTTGATCATCTCGATGAGCGTTGCCAGCGTGCTGGATTTTCCGCACCCGGCGGGACCGGCCACCAGCACCAGCCCCTGGGCCCATTTGGTGAGTCCCTTGCAGGACGCCGGCATACCGGAAGCCTCAAAGGAGCGGATATCTTTATCAATCACCCGCACCGTCATGTCCCAGCCGAAACGCCGGCGGCACACCACCACCCGGTAACGGCCGGCGCCGGGAATGGTATGCACATACTCAACATCACCCGTTTCAAGCACCTGGCGCATTTTATCTTCCGGCACCGACTCCTTGATCATCGCCTCAAGCCGGTCGACCGTCAGCACATCCGCCATGACCTTGGTCAGGATTCCGAACCGTCGAAAGATCACCGGCGCACCGGAGCATAAATGGACATCGGAAGAATTATAACGGCGGGCCGAGATCAGGATCTCATCTAAGGATGATGCTATCGATAATGACGCCGGACACGGGATCAGACATTCCCCCGACCCCGACGGCTGCAAGAACTTTGCTGGCAGTTCTTTTGTACCTGCTGATACTTCCATACCAAACCCCTCCGCTAAAGATTCCGTGACCCCTTCATTCAAGCAGATTTTCCACCCCGACTCAATCTTTTTTCAAACAAAAAGCCCCGGGTATCCAGCCCGGGGCTTTTGTGAAACAAGGGTTACTACGTGGTTACACGTTCGAATTTGCCATTTGCGCGAGTTCCGAAAGAACCGGGACATTCGCGGGGGTAACGGGCATGATCTCACGGATGATCGGGGTTAACCCGTCCAGATTGATCATCGCCGGATCCTGCATATTCAAGGGCAGCGGCATACCGTTGCCATCGACCTTGATATTGATCGTCAGGTTCTCGTCGCCGAGGTTAATACCACCGACGTTCGCCTTTTTCACCGCCTCGATCTGCTGATCAAGCAACTTGCCGACATCAGTATTGGTCTGCCAGGCCTTCAGGCGCGTCAGCAGATCCAAAAGACCATCGGCGGCCAAGCCATCGATCCCTTCAACCATCTTCTGGTTATAAACAGAGGCCTTTAACTTTTCAATGTCCTTGATGTCTTTCGTCTTGTCAGCGATCTGTTCAGGAGTCAATTCCTTAACGATAGCCAAAGCGATGGAAAGATTCTCATCCATTACATCAGGGCTTCCCAGGAGCGCATTGACCGCTTCTGTTTTCACGATCTGAATAACCGCAGGCTGCTGGGCAACCGGCGCTGTAAAGGCCACGGCCATGATCCTTTTGGCCACATCAAGCCACTCTTTATCCTGCTCATTTTCAGGCTTAGCTGCTTCGACGGCGATCGCCTCGGCCAGAGCCGCAGCCCTGAGCGCAAGCGTCGGGATCTTCAAGAAATCATCCACGCCAGTGGACCAGTTCTTGAGCGCATCATTTTTAAGCGCAGCCAACAGGCCAGCATCAGGAATTTCCTGCCCGATCACCTTCTTGATTGTTTCATCGCTCACTTTAATGCCCATCAATCCAACAACCAACGCCTCTGCGGCGATCACATGCTCCTTGTTCACTTGTGTCGCAACCTGGTCTTTCTGGTCAGCTTTAAGCGCATTCAAGGCTTCAACCAAGGTACGCAAGTCCGCTTGAGCAACAACGAACTGATCTCTAAGATCTTTCAGCTGCACCTGGATCTTCTCCTGCTGCTGACGCAGATCCGCGATTTCCTTGCGCAGTTTTTCCTGATTTTCCTGCAATGCCTTAATGGCGCTCTCCAGCTTTGACTTTTCTTCAGCTTGAGCTGCCTTCACTTTTTCTGCTGCTTTGGCTGCGGCTTCTACCAACGGAGCCATGGCCGTTTTTGCAGCCTCTAATCGAACTTCAGCTTTCATCAAATCGACCACCAACTGCTTAAACTCATCAGAGATGGGCGTATTCACATCCTTCAAATTATCACTATGAGCCCGTATTTTCGCTTCAATCGCCTCTACTTCTCCTTTGATTGTCTTGTAATTCGCTTCTGCCTCGGCCATTGTCTTGACCGCGGCTTCCTCTTCTTTTAACAATCCGGCTAAAGCATCGGAAACTTTCCCTGACTCACTTTCCTGCTTGACCAGAGCCGCCAATTCTTTCTCTTTCGATTCAATAGCATCCGCCAGGGACTTTTCCTGCCCCTCGACAGCCTGGATCTGCGCACCCAGCGCAGAAACAGCCGCATTCTTCTGCTCAACGGCCTGCTGAGCAAGAGCGATCTTTTCTTTGACATCGTTCAGCGCCTTAACATCAGGAGCTTGAACTTCAAGATTTCTTTCTTCGGGCGTTACTGTAGCGCCTAAGCCGGCGATATCCGCCGCCATCATCAGCGCTCGCTGAATAACGAACCTGATCTGTGCATCAAGCTCTTTACGCGCATCCGACTGTTCGCCCGTCGCTTCCATTAATAAGTCGATCCCGGCCACAAAATTCTCGGCCGGTGTTGCTTTTTTCCCGGTTAAGATATCCTTTAATTGCTTAACAACATCTTTCTGGGCCTCTGCTTCTGCCCCTTTAAGAAGAGCGATCTTCCCTTCTTCATACGTAATCAGCTTCTCGATCGAATCCTTAAACTCCTTCTTGAGCTCATTAGCTCCCGCCGTTGTCATTACCGGAAAGCCCATATCCAAAAGAGCATTGATCCGATTAACCTTCTCCTGAACCACCTTTTTGACGACCTGCTTTATCGGGTTTTCCTGAGCATTCGTTCCTTTTTCAGGAGCGGCCGAAGGTTTTACCGCATCAACAACAGCCTGAACTGCGCCAGCAGCTGCACCCGCCACAGAGGCTTGCACATCAGCTACCTGCTGATCAGCAGCACCTTTGACCTTATTATCCTTGTCAGCCTGACCTTTAGCATCTTTTTCATCCTTTTTAGCACTTTCTAAATCCTGGGCAGTTTGACCATTTTTTGTCTGTTGCTGTTTAAGAAGCTTATACGCCAAACCGATCGCCCCAACACCGAGAATAGCTAAAATCCCGATGAGCCAATGATTATCTTTTTTCGCTTTCTCAAGATCAGCCTTCAGCTGAGCTTCACGAGCCTGACCATCCAATAAATCCTTCTCAAGACCCTGGACTTTTTTGCCAAGTTCATCAACTTTTTTATTCGACTCATCCGCCCGAGCGTTCGCTTTAGTTGCATCATCTTTGGCCGCATTCAACTGGGCCGTAAGATCGTTGAGCTGCTGCTCACCCTGGGACACTTTATCCTGAAGCCCCTTGATCTGATCCAAAGCTTCTTTATTCTTGTCTTTTTCTGCCGAAAGATCATCATTTGCTTTTTGCAATGAGTCTTTAACTTCTGACATATTGCGCTTATACTCTTCGATCTTGTCTTTTAATTCCTTATCCAGCTGATCAACGCGCTCATTAGCCTTCCTTAACTCTTCTCTCGCCTGAGCCTCGTATTCCCAAACCCTGCCTCGTGACGCCTTCATTTCATCGTATTTCTTCTGAAGATCATTGGCCAATACCCTAGCCTGATCTCTTTGCTGTTTCGTATCCTGAATGCCGGTAAGACCTTTCAATGCACCGAGAGTGGCCACATTAAGGGTATCAACAGTTACATCTTTTAAGCCATAAGCAAAACCAACGAAACTGTTTTTCTGAGATTTTACTTCCCAGGACAACCCATCATAAGTGTATGTGGCCCCCGGAACGAGTACGTCATCCCAAACAGATTCACCGGCCAATCCAATGTAATGACCCGTGCCGCTTAGCAATTTTCCACCCTTTACATACGTATACTCACCAGGCGCCACGACAGTCGTCAAGGCCGCCCCACCTACTGTTTTCGCTCCAGACAGTAACGGAACATCGCCATTTTTTGCTGACTGCCAGAAGTTAGTGGCGCTGCTGCTGGTAAATCCTGCTAAGGTCGAAGTCGCAACATAGGTCTCATTTGACTGCACCCCGAAGGCGACCTTGGCTCCTTTTGTATACACCGTATCCCAAGCATTCGTTCCCGCCAGCTCAAGAGTTTTTCCGGTTCCGCTGATCAACTTTCCAGCGCCCTCATACGTATAAACCAGCGGCACCCCAACGGCACCCACGCCGGCTTCAAGACCAGACAAAACGGGAACATTTCCCTTCTTAATAGCTTCCCAGGCTTCAACGGAATTGGTAACAGTAAAATCCTTGGTAGCTTTGGTTAACTTAAATGAAACCGCATTCGTACCCGTCGTCGCAACCGTCGCATTTGTCGGCGCAGCGACAGATGAGGTATTCGTATTCACATTCAGCGTTGTCGTCGGTGCATTTGTCTTGCTGGACGAAAACCAGCTAAAAACACCGGCTTTTGCCGTATTTATTGCCAGCAAAGAGAATCCGACAATGACCATTAATTTTGTACTAATTTTCATGGCCGCACTTGCCTGTGCAGGAGTAACATTATTAATTTTATTTTCCACCTGCCCAAGCGGGAGCCCGCCGGAGAAATACTTGCGCGGAAGGATATTATCGGACATGGCGTCTTTCTCTTCTTTAACATAGTTGAAAACGCCCTTCTTGAACGCTTCGAGATACTGATTGTAAATTTCTTCCTTGGCGCCCTTGGGGTCATTAATATTGATCCCATTGGACTTGTCTTTATCGGCATACGCCTGGCCTAGCAAACTGGCTTTCAATGATTTTTTAAACCATGTGGCCAAAATCATAGCGTTATACGCCTGACGGGTCGTTGCGAAATGTTCGCCCTGGTTGACTTCTTTCTCAATCATGGGAACAACGATTTCGCGCACGATATCGGAGGCGATCTTGCGGCCTTCCGCTGAGGTCTGATCAACCGCCTGATCCGCGCTAATATTCCCAAACTGCTCTTTGTTCTGCTCGACCATCATGAAATCCTGTTCCAGCATGACCTTCAAATGGCTGTCCACAACAAGAACGGTGTCGTCCTTCTGGAAAATATCAGCCTTGTCTGGCGTGATCCATACCTTATTAAAGGTGTCGATCGGGATATCTGTAGTGCCGAACTTCTCGTAAGCCTGGGCATAAACCTTTTCCCAGAACTTTTTACCCACAGCATCTTCCGGATAGATCAAAGACGCGGTCATCTGTTTCAGGAAATAGTCCTGGGCCAGAAGGTCGCGGCCAAGGGCTGTCTTTGAAAAATTTTCAGGGATAATGCGGTCGGACTCGATCGGAGACAAGTTGACCCACATATCCTTGTTAGGCGTCGTCAGAGAGGCCATGAAGTACTTGATGATCTTCTCGTATTCCTTCTTCTTCATATCATCATTCATGACCTGCTGGCCATTGTCCATGATGAAATAAAAATGGAAGGGATCCTTGAAGTCCACCTTCATCCCGCTGACATTCGCGGGCTGAAAAGGCGAACTCAAGTGCACCATCGTGCCCGGCATAGGCATGGTGGCCACCACCTGAGCAAAACCGGACTGAGCCGGGATCATTCCCAGGAACGCTACAATGACCGTATAGGCCACCCCGCGAAACCAAGACGTTTGTGTAAAATGATGTAACATAACGACCTCCAATTAAGATTTAACTGCTAAATTTTTGTTTACCTTTGATCCTAACTATATAAAAAATCATAAACCAACTCGCATATTCCCAGCCTATCGCAAGTATGGACTATAAAAAAACAAAAAACAAGGGGGTTTTGAGTTTATGAAGAAAACGCTTCCAAAGATCATAAACTTAATGACATAAGCAACTTAAGACATATTTGCTATCATGAAGAGTTAAATTATTTTTTAATGCAGACCGGGGAAATCGGGAAAAAGGGTCATTTCGCGGCTCGATTATTTCAGTTCGGAG
>PEAR01000076.1 GCA_002753745.1 Candidatus Omnitrophota bacterium
CGCTTTGACCGGCATCAAGAATAAAATCAAACAACAAGGGATTTTCAGGATGGACGCGCAGGCCCTTCATCAGTACCGGCACAAAGGGTGCGCTCGTGGCTACCATCGCACCAGGCGCGGGCAAATTCAACACGCTTTGCGCAAACGACACTGACGGCAGGAGTGATTGGCCGATCAGGCTTAACGCTGTTAATGCAGTAATTAATTTAAAATGAAAAGACTTATTCATCTCAAAAATCCATTTCTATTACCATATGACAGGAATGTTGCTGAATGTCACCAAATGTTACATTGCCAGTCAAAAGATAACATACAATTTAACTAAATGCCAATTTATCGCTAGTTAGCTGAGATTGCCGTAAAAAGCGGTCCTTTCAGAAACACAAACGCCGCGGATCATTCAAGATGAACGGATCCGCGACGTTGTTATTGAATGTAGCTGTGTACCCCGACCCCTCAGAGGGCCCTTCAGCAAATAAGATGCTTAATACAAACCTCTTCCACCGGACAGGTCTGCCTGTTTAACCATGGTCCCTGAACCAATCGCGCCCTTCAAGTCATTAGAGCCGTAGACCACCGAAGCGATCTCTCCGGACGGCGCCACCTGGGCGGTAACCGTCATGACATCGCCCAACGTGCCGACGACCACGCTGATCGTCAAAACACCCTCAAGCGCATTGAACGTATACGTCCCCTTCAGGATTTCCTTCTTGCCCTGACTGTCATTTTTTGTGATCACGACATTTCTCGAGGCCGCCAGGTCAAAGATAACGGAAAGCCACTTGGAATTCTTCGGCTCAAACTCCAGCGCATTCATGACCCAGCGTCCCGGGATCATTGCCGGGCTGACCCGCCCTTTGCGCACCATGGTCACCATGGCCGGCTGCTGGGGATTGATCATCATATTTCCGGCGATCACTTCATTCGACCGGTCAACGCGGCCGGCGATCTTCACCCCGTCCGACAGATTGCCCTGGTCGAGAATAACAGCATTGAACTGGCCGTCACTGGTGATCGAATAGGTCCCTTTGGATACTCCCGCCGGAGCCTGGCCGCCGGGTGAATTCTTCGTGATCTGGGCCGTCAGGGTCAAATCCTGATTAAGCGTAACGACGCCCGTATTCCACGTGGGTAACGCATAACGATGATCATAATTCAGGTCCGAGAAATACCATGTCCCGACGACCGGGTTGCGCGGCGCGGTCGTTACCGCTTGCGCCGAAGAACCTGCCATCATGACCGGCACTGCCATCGTCAGCGCCAACACTATCCGCATCATTTTACTCAACATCATGTGCCCTCCCTTATTTTTGTTCTTTTCAGATTTATTTTTTTAACAGCACGCCTGATCCGATGTTGCCCTTAACATCACCTTCCACTAAAGAAATCCGGTTGCGGTCCTGCGACAGCTTCGCCGTCAAGGCAACAGGCGGCGATTGAGGATCATCAGTGCTTTTGATATTCATCACCACATCCCCTAAAGAAGATACCGCGGACGTCCCGCTAAAACGGCCCTGGCGCCCCTGGTAATTCGACGATAACCCCGTCACATTCCCGTAAACATCGGTTATCAGATCAACCGAGACCCAGCCGATCCCGTCCTTACCGTTATTGATAAACACATTCCCGCTCCAGGTTCCGGCCAAATCCAGCGGCGAAAAGAAAGCCGAAGCCTTGCGCACCATGACGAGCGTTCCCGACTGAAGAGGGTTAATTGATATAACAGCGGAGATCTTGTCGACACTGTGGTTCACATTGCCGTAAATGAAGGCCGGAGAATCCTTGGGATTATCCGAACCAACCGTCATCTTCACCGTGCCAAGACGGTCCAATGAGTATTTGCCAAATTGAGTTGCCCCGAGACGGTCCGTCCCCGAACTGTCCGTCAACCGCGTTTCCACGGTAAAATCAGGATTGAACTTGATCACGCCGGCATGCCAGGCCGCCAGCACCGTCGAATTTCTGGTATCCGCGTCAAACTCCTGAAACGTCCACGTTGACCCGGCCAGAACATTCACCGTTAAATTTGCGGCAAAAGCGGGAACTCCTGCAAACGATAGAATTAACAACATTACTATTTTTCTAAACATTGACATATTTCCTCCCGATTAAATTTGGGTTATCAGAGGCAAGGATATCACCTGAAATTACAAAAAGCAAATTTCCGGACTAAATACTTCATCCAGGCAAGAATCACATTTTTCAGGTATACTTCCCTAATAGAAAGGATCTTGCCTATGATGCGGACCGCCTTGAAGCTCTCGTTATTCGTCTCTGTATGCTGCCTCTCCTCATTTTTATTTCCTCAACAATGTTTCGCCCTCTCTAATAAAGGCTCGATCGTGGGAACGGTCGTTGAAGAAGAAAGCGGATTACCACTGGCAAATGCCATGGTAGATATCCGCCAGCTCGCGGGTGAATATCTCGGCGGACGCCAGCTCCACACGGATGCCGCCGGTAAATTCCGCGCTGATAATTTGCCCGTCGGCCGCTACGGCGACTGGGCCGTGCTCAATGGCTACGGCGCCGGCCCCTACTATCTTAATGTCGTCTCCGACCAGGAAACGCCGGTCACTATTCGCATGACCAGGAATCCAGGCTGGATTTACGGCACGATCAAGGATCCCGACGGCAAGCCCGTCAAAGGTGTTAACGTTGAGATCAAGGACGGCTGGGACGCCCTGGTAACGGGGACGTCAACCGACGATGCCGGCAACTATAAAATGACCGGCCTGGGCGCGTTTGACCAATATATTGTTTATATCCATGAAGCCACCTACTACGGCACCAGCTATGACCATGAAGAGATCGGTAATATCGTGGTCACCAAAGGCAATGGCACCCAGGTCAAAGATATTATCCTGCGCAAAACCGCTAAAGTTTACGGATCGGTCAAGGACATCAACGGCAACCCCGTAAAAGACGTTAAGATCACCTGCAAGGAAAAAGATATCCTCGACATCATGGAAGACCCGCTGAACTGGCAGAACAACCAGCCACAGAACACCACAACTGATCCCACAACCAAGCTTTACCGGGATTACCGTGCCAATTATTTTACCCCCGGCCGCACCTATACGCTCATCGCGGTCCCGGCCGCAGGATCGGGCTTTCTGGCGCAAGCTCAAACCATTAATATCCCGATGCTCGGCACCTACACGCTAAACTTTGTGTTGCAGCGCGGCGGCATTACCATTTCCGGCATTCTGCGCGACAGCGCCACCTCGGCTCCGGCCATTGCCGCCCAGGTTGATTACCGTTCGCAGGACGGCGTCTTTTCCTATCAGACCCGCCCGGACAGCCAGGGACGTTTTACGTTCTCAAATCTTAGCCCCGGCCAGGCGACGATCTCGGTTTACCCGGATATCCTTTATGCCCGGCAAAGCATTACCCAAACCTTCACCCAGGACACCTCGGTAAATTTCAGCCTGACTCCCGAGATCTCGTTTACAGGCTTCGTGAAAGATACTGATACCAGACTGCCGATCGCTAATGTCAACGTTGCCTGCGGCGTTAATGGCAATATGAACAGCGTTACCACCGATGCCGCTGGAAAATTTTTCTTCACTGGACTGGCAACCGGAACGATCATTGTGCGGGTCACTCCGCCGTTAAATCCTCTTGGCGACGGTTATATCGGTACAGAGCTAACCCTGGCCCTGACAGCTGCCACAGCGCCGCTGGAACTTCTTCTGAAAAAAGGGGTCTTAACGACCATTTCGGTCAAGGATGCCGGAGCCACCCAAGCCGGCGTCCCGGCGGTGCGCGTTAAAGCGTCAAATGAAAACAGCGATGAATGGAGCGGTGAGACCGACGTCAACGGTGTTTTCCAGACCAGGCTGCCGATGCCCGGGACTTACAAGATCCATCTTAACAGTGATCCCGGCCAGTCAACCTGGATTGCCCTCGCACAAACCATTACCCTTAACTCTTTGAGCGACAAACGCTCGGTAGCGCTACTGGCCTATAACGCTTCAACGGCCGGTAATCTCAGCGGCAACGTCGTTGTAACCGCCGGAAAAAATCCAGATTCAGCCTTTATTGTCTGCGCCTTCCAGAAAGGCGAAGCCTTTAACCGGATCGCCATGCGTGATATCAACCCCCTAAACATGTATGCTTTTGCTCCCTCGGCGAATGGCGGCTCCTATTCATTACTCGCGCCGCCCAACAGCTTCATTGACCTTTACCTGGCTGCCCTGGCGCAACAAGGCCAGGACGGCGCCATGTCGGTAACCTTTCACGATAAAAGCCTTAATGTCCGCGCGCCCGCCCCGGGAAAAACAGCCGCGGCCCCGGCGCTGTCTTACTTTGCGCCCGGCATCACGCTGACCGGTAAAGCCAGTTTCAAAAACACCCCGGCGATAAAGGCCATGGTTTCGATCGAGAACACCGCGGGCACTCTGCTCGGCTTTGCGAATACCGATCCTGCGGGCAACTATATCTTTTACAATACACCCAAAGGCATCCTTTATCTGAGCGCCTGGCTGAAAGATGCCGGCGAAAGCCGCCGGTTGGCCGTTAACACCGCAACAACCTCAGGTTCTATTAACAAGGATCTCGTGATCGTCGAAACGGGGAATGTGCAGGGGATCGTTACCACCCGGGAATTGCGTAGAACCGGAAATAAATTAATATCAGCCATCACTCCCGTCACCGGCGCGGCCATCATTTTTACCGATGATCCCGCGAGAAACACCCTGACAACAACCAACGGTGTTTACAAAGTCAGTCATCTACCCGCCGGGTCATACAAAATCCTGGTATCCAAACCCGGCTTCAAGCCGCAAACCGCGACCGTTACCGTTCCGGCGAAAGGAACAATAACACAAAACTTCTTACTGGAGGCTTTCCCAATACATTGAATTTAATAAACCGGGCTAATCCCAAACAGCTCGCGAATAATGTTCATGAATTATTTTATCGCGCGTTAACAATGGGGCAGCATTGGTATCCGCCTGGATCACAATCAGGCGGTCGAAGGGATCTCGCGTCCATGACAGTTCAACCGACGATAACACAGCATCAACAAACGGGGACGAACACACCTGAAGCCCCAGTCCCTCTTTCATATCCCTCAAGAAACGCTCCGGCTTAAGATCAAGCTTTCCCGACTCTCTTAAGAACTGAATTTCCAAAAGGACCATCGGCGAAATATAAAGGGTTTCCATTTGCCTGACCAATCGATGTGAACAAGATCATCGGGATCGCACGTGATCACGTTACGCTTCTTAAGCGTATCAAGCCGCGAGCGCTGTACGGGAGGAACAATGAGAAACGTCTGGCCCTTGCGCGTAATTTGAACCGTGCATCCTGTTCTAAGGGCCCGGTCAAATACACGATAAAGATCTTTTCTGAATGCTGTAGCAGTCATTACCATAATAGCCTCCACGTCAAGAATACACAACAAAGCGTACGCTGTTAAATAATTGTACGTACGCTCAATAAGAAGAACCGAAACAAAAAAACCGACCGGGAGCTTCGCAACCTTTGCGAAGCAACCCGATCGGCTTAATCGTCGTGCAACAATTTTATCAGAACCCTAAAGCCTTACAGATCTACGCCTGCTTCTTCTCCGGTGATTTAAGCGGGAGGACGCCGGCCATTTCGCCGATCACATTGACCAGGTCGCTGCCGGTAGGCACCACGATTTTGGCATTGGATTTCAGCGCGTTCTCAACCATCTCCAGCCGCCGCAGGATCTGGGCATTGCCCACGAAATACTTCTCGGCTGC
Organism: Candidatus Omnitrophota bacterium; assembly: GCA_002753745.1. Taxonomy (GTDB): domain Bacteria; phylum Omnitrophota; class Gorgyraeia; order Zapsychrales; family Fredricksoniimonadaceae. Next base: position 5,733 of record PEAR01000076.1, read on the forward strand.
TTCATTGACCAGCTTGATCGCCTCGGCCTCACCTTCGGCCGCTAAAATCTTGGCCTGTTTGATGCCCTCGGCTTTCTTGATCTCCGCGCGCTTGGCGCCATCAGCCGCGGTCTCGGTAGCCGTCGCGAAATCAATAGCCGCGATCTTTTCATTCTCGGCCTTAACAACCTTGTTCATCGTTTCCTGAACATCTTTGGGCGGATCGATTTCTTTAAGCTCGGTCCTGACGATCTGGATGCCCCAGCTCTCTGTCTCTCTTAACAAAACCGCGTGTAAATCAGAATTGATCCGGCCGCGCTCGCTGTTGGCGGTCTTGAGCGTCATGGTACCGATAATATTACGCAGCGTTGTGCGCGCCAGATTCACAATCTGATATTGGCAATTCTGAACATTATAAACCGCATTCTTTACACTTTGTTCATCGGGACGGATCTTGAAATAAACCTGTGCGTCAACTTTGGCGTTCAGATTATCATTGGTGATGATCTCCTGGGGATTGGCCTCAATCATCTGCTCGGTAACATTGAGAATATAAATCGTTTCAATGACCGGCATCACCCAGTTAAACCCCGGATTGGCAAAACGGTTGTATTTACCAAACTGTTCAATAAGCCCGCGCTGGGTCGGACGCACGATCCGGATCCCCGAGATGAACAGCACCACCCCACAAACCACGACGAAATACAATATCTCTACCGGCATTTTTAACCCTCCGTGTTTCTATTGAAAAACATATCAGATTATACCCTATTCAATGACCGCCCTGAACTTTTTTCTTCCTGAACTTCGGCCAGGCGTTTATCGTGCTCGTGCTTGCTTTCAAAAGGCGACATCACGCTGTAAAAACACGGGACCACATAAAGCGTTAAGATGGTCGAAAAGATAACACCGCCGATAACAGCGATCGCCATGGGACTGCGGCTTTCCGCTCCCGCTCCCAGCGCTAATGCGGCAGGAATAGCGCCGGCAATAGTGGCGACTGAAGTCATGAGGATCGGCCGCAAGCGGATCGGGCACGCCGTTAACAGGGCCTTGTTAACCGACGGCTCTCCTTTTTCCCTGACCTGATTTGTGAAGTCAACCAGCAGGATCGAGTTCTTTTTTACAATTCCCATCAACAGGATCAACCCGATCACACTGTAAATATTGATCGAGCGATGCGCCAGGAACAACGCCATCAAAGCGCCGGAAATGCTGAACGGCAGCGCCATCAACACCGACAGCGGATCTATAAAACTGTTAAATTGCGATGCCAGCACCATATAGGCCACCACGATCCCCAAAAGCAGCACCCACACCAGGCTCTGCAGGGATTCCGCGAATGTCTGGGAACTCCCCGTCAGCGCGATGTGATACTCCGGTGGCAGGATCTGTTTGGCGATCGTCTGGGCAGCCAGCAAAGCCTTCTGCTGGGATTCACCCGCCTTGACATTGGCATACACCGAGATCGAACGCTCCCGGTTACTGCGCCAGATCTCGACCATGGATTTCTTTTCTTCCATGGTGATCAGATTGGCCAGCGGGGTTAATTCACCCCGGTTATTGCGCACATAAAGACTGTTGACCTTGGAACGTGGATCTTCCCGGCCCTCTTCAAGTTTGACCCGGATATCATTGCGATGCCCGCCTTTTTCGTACGTCCCCACCTGGACGCCGCCGATCATCGCTTCGATCACCTGGGAGATCGCGGCAATGCTCACCCCGTATTCCGACGCTTTTTTGCGGTCCGGCACCACATGCAGTTCCGGCTGCCCCAGCGAATAATTCGTATCCAGGTCTGTCACCAGGCCCGTCTTGCCCAGTTCGTCCATGATCTGCCGGGAATAATCCGCCAGCTTGTCCCAGTCGGGCCCCTGGACGGTAAACTCAACCGGAAAACCGCGCGAGGCCGTGAACGCCCGGGTGGAGAGATCCTGAATGACGGCACGCACATCGGGGATCTTTTTAAATTGTTTGCGGCACACCTCCATGAACTCCATCTGGCTGAGCTCATGCCCGGCGTTGGGATCAATGCCGCGCTTGCCTTTATCCTTCATTGTTACCAGCACCGACCCGCTGTTGGAATCACCCGGCGACCCGCCGCCAACCCGCATCACGTAACGCTTAACCTCGGGGCGTCCGGCAAAAAATTTCTCCACCTCCATGAATTTCGTATCCGAATACGACAGAGCCGACCCCACCGGCGTCTTTAAACGAACATTGAACCGGCTTTGATCCTCGGCCGGGATAAATTCCTTATTGATGAACATCAACGCCGAGAAACTTAACGCGAAGACGGCCAACGCGAGCACGATAACCTTAACACGGTGATTGAGAACAAAACCCAGTGACCCGGCATAAAGATCCCGAACCTTGTCCATCAACCAATCAACCCCACGGCCAAACCAGGTGGTGCGCTTGCCGATCGTTACAAACTGCGAACAGCGCATCGGCGTCAGGGTCAGCGCTTCCAGCAAAGACAACAGCACCGCAACCGTAATGGTAACCCCGAACTGAAAGAAAAACTTGCCGATCACGCCGCTCATGAACGCCACCGGCAGGAAGATCGCCACCACCGAGATCGTCGCCGCCATGGCCGCAAAAGAGATCTCGCTTGATCCCGCCAGCGCCGCCAGGATCCGGCTTTTACCTTTTTCCTGATGACGGATAATATTCTCCAGCACCATGATGGCATCATCCACCACGATCCCGATCGACAGGCTTAAGCCCAGCAGGGTAAACGTATTTAACGTAAACCCGGAAAAATACAGAACAATAAACGTACCAATGACTGAAGTCGGGATCGCCATCAAAACATTCAGCGTTGACGACCAGGAACCAAGGAACATCCAGCACACCAGGCCGGTCAGCAACGCAGAAAGCAGCAGGGTAACGTTCAGCTCATGCACCGCCTGCTCGATATAGCGGGTGCTGTCAAAATTTATCCTGAGCCTCATGCCGTCAGGCAATCCCTTTTGAACCTCTGCCACCCTGGCACGCACAGCCTTGGCTACCGCCACCGCGTTCGACCCGCGCTGTTTAAGAATATTCAGCGCCACGCCCGGCGTTCCCATCGCCCGGCTGACACTCAGGGCATCCGCCAGCCCGTCCTCGATCCGGGCCACCTGCTTCAAATGAATCGGCACATTATTCGGCTGTCCGCCGCGGGTATTGATGATCAGGTCGCCAAACTCATCGATCGTTTTGGCCTCGCCCATCGTGCGGACATTCAGCTGCCGCCTGCCGTCTTCCAGCTGACCGGCCGGACCTTCCTGGTGCTCATTCTGGATCGTGTTGATCACGTCATTAACAGAAAGCTCATACGAGCTCAATTTCTTGTCATCGACCCACACCCGTAGATTGGGATCACGGTAGCCGCCAAGCGAAATATCGCCGACCCCCGCCACCGTCGAAAATTGATTCTTGATCCGGTCATTGGTAAACGACATCAGGTCTTTCAGCGGAAACTTGTCGCTTTCCAGCGTCAAGAGCATGATCGGCTGATCTTCGGGGTTTGATTTGCGGATCGTCGGTGACGTGATCTCTTTGGGAAGCTTTTGCAAAATGGATGAAACCTTGGCCTGCACATCCTGGATGGCCAGGTCGATATCGCGGTTAAGCTCGAACTCGATCGTGATCGTGCCTTCGCTATTCTCAGACCGGGAGGAAACGCTGCGGATGCTCTGGATCGTCATCACAGCGTTTTCGACTATGTCGACCACCGAGGTCTCAATGACCTCGGGCGCCGCGCCTTCCAGGCGGATATTAACCGACACCACCGGATAATCCACGTCGGGCAGCTGGCTGATCCCCATACGCATGAAGGAGATCCCGCCAAAAACGATCAGCCCGAACATCAGCATCCAGGCAAAGACCGGACGCCGGATCGACAGTTCTGACAAGTTCATTTTTTACCGCTTTCCCATAATGCCTTGAGCTCCGTTACAAATACCACCGGGATATCACGGCAAACCTGCACCGGCATCCTCGATCCGCAGTTCCACCCAATGTGCCCCGTCGGTAAAACCGCCCTGAAAGGCCGTCACGCGCAGCTCTCCCCCTGACACCATGGCCATGCCGGCATAAGGAAGGACTTTTTTTGATGAACGTGATCAAGATTTCCTGACTGAAGACTGCTACCCGACTTTAGATACATTTTAACCCGGGGACATCAGATTAGACAGTCAAAAATAGGTAATAGTTACTCTCATTGCATTTTATATTTGATCACCCACTCCGTTGACGGCAGGGCCAGCTTGAATTCTTTGTAATTCTCACCCAGCGTCCCGACCGATTCTGCCTCTTTGCCCAGGCAGATGATCTTGTAGGCTTTGGCCTGGTCGAGGCCAACCGCTTTCAGGAAAAACGGCGTGCGTACCATCACCGACACCAGGCCGGCAACCTTGCCGTCTTTAATAACCGGATAGCGCATCGCGATCAGGCGCGGCTGCATCAAATTCCCGTGGGCCGGCTCGGAGAGCTGAGGGCCGGGAGCTTCTTTAAGCTTATCCTGAAAGTAATGCAACTGACTGACGCCTTTGAGGTCAAAGCCGCGCGCCAGAAAATGAGAAGGAAACAGCACCTGACGGATCACCCATTTCTTATCGATAAAAGACCCGCCGAAAACGCCCGGCACCCCCGCCACCACCGGCTTCATAGCCTCGCGGAACGTCGCGGCATCCGGCTGCTGGTCTGCGGCCAGCTTAAGCTTGGCGAACACATCATCAAAATAGGCCTGTGTTTTCTGCCCCACCGCATCATCCGCCGGAACAGGCGCCGCCCCGGCCGCGCCCAGCAGGCCTAAAACCATCAATAACCCCAAAATGAATTTCTTCATACCTCAACCCCCTTCGTTAATTTAAAAACGGAAATATACCCCTGATGATGCGACACGGCCTCAAACGAATCAAAACGCGAGACCTCCATGGCCAGGCGGAGCTTGCCTTCGATATTTTCCCGGATCTCTTCCTGCTGGAACAGAAAATACCCGGCCCAGGCGCAAAGACGGCCGAACATATTTGTCGGCACATCTACATCAATGATGACCAAAAACCCGCCGGGCTTCAGCACCCGGTACGCCTCGTTAAGCGCCCGCAGCTTCAGTTCAAAATCAATATGATGAAAAAAGAACGTTGAGAGCGCATGGTCGAAACTGGCATCCGCGTACGGCAGGGCCTCGGCTGCGGCCACGTCGAAATACACATTGGATAAACCGCGGGCCTTAACCGCCGCGGCATCGATCATTTTGGGCGCCGCGTCCACGCCCGTCACACCCAC
>PEAR01000077.1 GCA_002753745.1 Candidatus Omnitrophota bacterium
CAACGGCTAATGAAGGCCTGTCGACGACGGCGGGTGCGTCGATGAAAGCGTTTGGGGATTTGATCGCGACTGTTACCGCTTCAGGAAAGATTGATAAGAGGACGAAGGAGTTGATATTGTTTGCCGCGGTTTTGATGCAGCGCTGTCACGGCTGCTTTGATCTGCATTATGAAAAGGCGCTGGGGATGGGCATCACCAAAGAAGAGCTTGATGAAGTGATGTGGTGCGCGGCGCTCGTTGGCGGCGCTCCGGTCAAGATGTTCTACGGGGAGTGCCTCAAGTTACGGGGCGGTAAGTAAAAAAGTTAATGGAGTTTAGATGAGTTGTTGCGGTAATAAAAAAATTGAGAAAACAAGCTCCGCTGAACCTGTGGCATATTTTCAGGGCCAGGTTGGCCGCAGCCTGGATTATGTGACGCGTGCGAAAAGCCAGGGTAAAAAGGTTGTCGGCATGATGTGTGAGTATACGCCCCGCGAATTGATCATGGCCGCGGGCGGGGTGCCGGTATGCCTGTGCGGCGGGTCGGCCGACATGGTTGAGCCGGCCGAACAGGCGCTGCCGAGCAATCTTTGCCCGCTGATCAAGTCGACGTACGGGTACAGCCTGCAGAAAGCGAACCCGTTCCTGGAAATGGCGGATCTGGTCGTGGCAGAAACGACTTGCGACGGTAAAAAGAAAATGTACGAGCTGTTGGGCAAGAAATATCCGATGCATGTGCTGGAACTGCCGCAGAAGCCGGATGACGATGATGCGTTTGAGCACTGGCTGGCGGAAGTCCGCAAGTTAAAAGAAGCGCTTGAGGCCCGCTTTGCAACCACGATCACGGATGCGAAATTGCGCGAGGCGGTGGTGGTGATGAATCGCGACCGGCGCCTTAAACGGGAACTGGCGCAGCTGATGAAAAGCGACAATCCGCCGTTGACCGGGAGGGATCTTCTGGACATGAGAAGCCTGGTGGCCGGAATGCCGGATGATCATGAACAGTATGAGCGTGCGTCGGGTGTTTTGTATGGACGGGTAATAACGCCGTCGCCAGGTTCTCGCGTGCGCGTTTTGTTAACCGGCGTTCCACTGCCTCACGGCGCGGAGCGAGTGATGGATATTATTGAGGGTAACGGCGGCCTGGTTGTCTGCCAGGAGAGCTGTTCGGGGATAAAGCCCGTGATGGAAGATATTGATGCGGGGGCGATGGATTTGATGCGCGCGATAGCGCTGAAGTATTTCCATTTGCCTTGTTCAGTCATGACGCCCAATGAGCATCGGGCCTGGCAGCTGGAAGCGATGGCCCGGGAATACCGCGCGGATTGTGTGATCGAACTCGTGTGGCGGACCTGCTTAACGTATGACATTGAAGCTCAGTCAATCAAGCTGTTGGCCGAGGAAACCATGGGCCTGCCGTATTTAAAGCTCGAGACGGATTATTCTCCGTCGGATACAGCCAGGATCGTTCTTCGGGTGCAGTCATTGTTTGAGACAGTAAAGGGTCGTTGCCATGTTCAGCGTTAACACAAGATTAGACACGCCCAAACGGGTGGTCTTTACGAGTCCTTTTGTGCCGCCGGAATGGATCGCGGCTCATGGCCTTGTGCCGTGGCGCAAGACTTCCGATGGTTGTCACAACGGGAGCGGATCTTCGGGAGCGCCGGTCAATGTTGAGGCGGGTGTTTGTTCATATATGAGCAGTTTCATTAACGAGGTCACGAGCGACCCCAGGACTCTTGCGGTTATTTTGACCACCACGTGTGATCAAATGCGCCGGGGAGCTGACCTGATCCGTTTACGTTCGCGCGTGCCGTGTTTTTTAATGAATATTCCTTCCACGTGCGGGACGCCTCAGGCGGATGCGTTGTATCAGCAGGAGCTTGAGCGACTGGGAAAATTCTGCCTGTCGCTGGGCGGTAAAAGGGCGGAGCCTGAAAGGCTGGTATCGATCCTGCTGGAATACGATATTAACCGCCGCATGGTTTTATCCCGGCAGAAAGAACTGTCGGCCGGGGATTTTGCCCGCGAGCTGCAGTTTTTCGGGGAAAGCGGCAAGGTTCGCAATGAACATGATGCCGGGCTGTCGTGTGCTCGCCCGTCGACCGAAGCCGTACCGGTGGGGTTTATCGGCGGGCCGATGACGGCCAGGCAGTTTGATCTGTTTGATGTTTTTGCTGATCATGGCGCTGAGATCGTTTTTAACGGGACAGAGTCCGGCGAGCGGGCGTTCCCGTCAAGGTTTGACTTGAGGCGGATCACGGCTGAGCCTGAGCGTGTGTTGACAGAAGCGTATTTTAGCGCGATTCCGGATGTGTTTCAGCGCCCTAATGACCGGATATTCTCCTGGATGGAAAAAGAGGTGGCCGAACGCCGGGTGCGCGGGGTGGTTTTTATCCGGCATGTATGGTGCGATAAATGGCATGCGGAACTGTTCAGGTTCCGTGATGCCCTTAAGGTGCCGCTGCTGGACATTGAACTCGACGGCGGAAGGATGAATGAACGTACCCGCAATCGTATCGGCGCATTTATGGAAGGCTTGCGATGATCGAGGCGCCGTTACAAATATCCCTTGAAGCGTGGGATGAAGCCTATGAAAGCTCGGGCGCGTTCATCGGCCGTGAGACATGCTACGGTGGTTCACTGGGGCGTCATGTGAAAGACGGGAACACCCGGCTGAAACATTTGCTGTTTGATAATTCGTTCGCGGCGCTCAATTTATGGAATTTTCTGCTGACAGAAGAAGATCGTCTGTATCGGGCGCGGTATGAGGGAAAAATACTGGTCGGCACCATGAAGGATTTGGGGACGGTGCCGGTGATCGCGTATGCGTTTCCCGATGTTGTGGCCTTTTATCCGGATGGTGCCTGGTGGATTCCGTGTTTGATGGAAGCTGATGAAGAGCTTTTATCGATCGCAGACAATCTGGGCGTCAATGATTCGTTCTGCCCGGTGCGCGCGATGCTCGGGGCCTTTGTTTCCGGTGAACATTTCCCGGTGCCGGATATTCTGGTTTGTAGTGTCGGTGCGACGTGTGATGATTTCTCCGCGATCGCTCAGCGTGTCGAGGGGCTGGGGCATCCTCTGTTGTGGTGGGAGATCCCGCATCGGCGGGAACCAGGTGCCCGTGAGGCTGCCGTAGCATTGCCGGGCGGCACAAAGGCCTGCGTTGACCAGGTTGAGGCGGTCATGGTTGAGCTTGACAGAGTGATCTGTGCTCTTTCTGATAAAGCGGGGGTAAAACTTACGGACAGCATGCTATCTGAAAGTATTGTGCATGCCAATAAAGTGCGGGCCTGTCTGATGGAATTAAGGCACGTCGTTTTTACGGCAAAAACAGCGCCTTTACCGTCGCTTGAATTGCTGGTGGCCGAGATGATGGGATTGCATTATTGTTCTGATCGCCGGGAAGTGCTGAGCGTTTTATCGGGATTGTTGGAAACGGTTAAAAGACGGGTTGATGCGGGTGTCGGTTTTCAAGGGCCTGAAGCGGTAAAGGTGTTTTGGGTAAATCCTGTAGCTGATCTGCGGGTGATGAACATGCTTGAGGAAAGCGGCGGCAGGATTTGCGGGACAGAATATCTTTTTACGCATGCTCTCGATTTGATCCCGACCGATTTGCCTGCCCGTGAGGCGCTGGCGCGGGTGGCGTTGGCCGACCCGATGGCCGGTTCAGCGCTGGATCGTGCGGCGCGGATCTGTAACGATATTGAAAAGTTCAAGGCCGAGGCCGTGATCATTTCCCGGATCCCCGGGGCCAGCCATTGTGCGCTCGAGGGGGAAGTGATCCGTGAGGTGGTTGCGGCGTGCAAAAATGTGCCCGTGCTTGAGATAGACGTGCCGTCAATGTGTGACACATTTCAGGAAACATTGCAGACGCGCCTGGGAGCGCTGGTTGAGACGGTTAGAGAGCAAAGGAAGGGTCGATAGGTTATGTATTATGCCGGTGTTGATGTAGGTTCGCGGACGATCAAGGTTGCGGTGATCGATGAGACTGGCCGTCAGGGTATAGCCTCGGGCATCTGCGACCAGGGCGTGCGGCAGGCGGCGCTGGCGCATAATCTTTTTGACCAGGTGCTTACCCGGGCGAAGATCAGTCGTCAGGATATATTGCGGATCGTGGCCACGGGCTATGGCCGTAATGCGGTGGAGTGGGCGGATACGACCGTGACCGAGATCACCTGTCAGGCCTATGGGGTCCGTCAACAGGTGGCGGATGTGCGCACGATCATTGATATCGGCGGGCAGGACAGCAAGGTGATCCGTCTGGATGAGCGCGGGATTGTTTATGATTTTGTGATGAATGATCGGTGCGCTGCCGGTACGGGGCGGTTTTTGGAGATCGTGGCCCAGCGGCTGGAGATGGGGATCAATGATCTGGGCGGGATTGCGGAAACAGCGGTGCGGCCGTCGATCATCAGCAGCATGTGCGCGGTTTTTGCCGAGACCGAGATCGTGGGGCTTTTGGCGAACGAAGAATCGCCGGCGGATCTCGCGGCCGGCGTGCAGCGGGCGGTTGCCAAACGTATGGTGTCCATGCTGGGCGGCAGAATTAACGGCCCGGTGGTTTTTACCGGCGGTGTGGCGTTGATCCCGGGGATGTCGCGCGCATTATCGGATGCGCTGGATCGGACGATCGTGATCGCCGATACGCCGCAGACAACCGCGGCCCTTGGGGCGGCGATGATCGCCGGAGCTGCCACTGAACGAGCGGAGCGCAGTAACAGGCCGGTATCCGCAGGGGCGCATTATCTGGAGGGTATTCGATGATCCACAAACCGGGTACGCCGGCGCAGCCGGGCAAGGTTTGGTTTAATATCAGTGATAATGTTCAGTTGTCGGTCTGGCTGATCTTTTTGACCGGCATTCTGATCCCGGTCGCGGTCGTGGCAAATTTTAATATGGCCTATCACCAGTTCCAGATCGAAATGGCCGAGCATTGGATCGGGTACAAGCATCCTGTTTATACCAACGGAGCGCCGGTCATGTCAGCGGCATCGCTGGAGAAGGTTTATAACAGCATGGCGCACGACATGAACCATATTTGCGCGCGTGTATCCGGGGGGCGGGTCATTAACGGCATGCCGGAACAGGTGAGCGGATCGGGCGTTATTGTGGCCGAGCAGTATTTGCTGACCAATTACCATGTGGTGGGCGGCGCGACCGATGTCCAGGTGACAGTATATACGCAGACTGATGCCGAGATGACGTATTCGGCCAGTGTGGTTCTTTCTGACAGGGCCAATGACCTGGCGTTGATGAAGATCGATACCGCGACTGCGTTGCCGTCGGCAACGCTGGGCAATTCGGACAATGTTACCGCCGGTGATATGGTGTTTGCCATGGGTAATGCTTTCGGGACCGGGAATGTGTTTACGACCGGCGTGGTGTGTGACAGCACGCAGTCATTTACGGTCGGCGGGATGACGTATAACAATATGATCCGTACAGAATCTTATACGTATCCTGGATCCAGCGGCGGTCCGCTGGCCGATATTAACGGGGATATCATCGGGATCAACACCGCGATTTATAATCCTCAGGGAAAATTCACCGGGATCAGTTTTGCCATGCCGATCAACCGGGCCCTGGTGTTATTACAGCAAAGCGGCGTTCCGGCGGACAGCCAGATGGCGGCGCCCCAGGCCGGTCCGGGAGGGCCAGGGATGGGCGTGGCCTTTGTCGATAAACAATTTGCTTTGCCGGCGGCCTGAGCGGCGCCTATCTGATCCGGCACCGGGTGTGCTGGAATAAAAAGGATAAGGGGTTAAATCAGCCGAGGGAGATATGAAAGATAAATTAAACAAAATCATGATGTTGATCGGGCCGGATGACGGGCGCATGTTCTGGATCGTCCTCGTTGCCGGCGTGATCCTTTCTGTGATCGGGGTCATGCTGGGGAATCCTTTTGAGGATTACCAGACCTCCTCAACCCTCTGACTATCGTGTATCGGTATTCAGTGATCCGGGCAAAACCGTGTGTTTTGCTATAGGGTCAGGGCGAGAGGCGCAATGACAACATAACAATTATTAAAGAGCAGATCATGAGTTTATTACATCCATTCCGTCGGGCAACACAGCTTTTTGGGCTGGCCATCACAAATATTTATGTGGCCGTGATCTATCAGAATCAGATCTATCAGGGGCTTTTTAAAAGCGTCTGCCTGCCGTTTTTGTATTGCCATTCATGTCCGACGGCGGCTTTTGCCTGCCCGCTGGGCGTCATGCAGCACTATTCGGCGATCCATCAGTTCCCGTTCTTTCTGGTGGGGCATTTGATGATCGTGGGTCTGCTTGTCGGGCGCATGGTGTGCGGTTGTGAAAGCGCTTCAGGTAGAGAAACTGTCATGATGTACAAGATCAAGTCCGTCAAGATCATGATCCCGGGTTACTGGGGTTATTTGCCGTGGGTGATGCTGATCGTTTTTATTATCATCCTGCCCTATTTAACGACTGAACACTGGTTCTCAAAATTATGTCCGGTCGGGACCGTGGTGGCCGGCATTCCCTGGGTCGTGTGGAATCCGATCAATCCGGTGACGGGAGATCCCACGATCGCTCCCGGGTCGGTGGGGTGGTTGTTTGCGCTTAAGCTGACGATCCTGGGGGTGGTGTTATGGCTGTTTGTTGTTTCGAAGCGGCCGTTCTGCCAGTACATCTGCCCGATGGGGCTGTTCTGGTCGTTCTTCAACAAGGTTAGTATCATGAAATTGAAAGTTGATGACGGGTGTACGGAATGTAATGCGTGCCAGAAAAAATGCCCGGAGGGAATGAAGGTTTATGAGGATGCGAATATGAAAGACTGCATCCGCTGTCTTGAGTGTACGGATTGCAAACATATCAAGCTGGTCAGCGCTATACCGAAAACTAACGAAACCGGGAGGAAATGATGGGGCCGATCAAGCTGACCTGGTATCACTTTTTGATTCCAATCGTTTTCTTATTGTTTAGTCCGATCATGTTGCTCTCGTTTCGGCCTCATGTGCTGCCGTATATGGTGGCCGTGCCGGCGGATGAGCCGTCATTAATGTCGCCGGTGGCGCCGGTCTTTGCGCGGGCGCCGTATTTCGCGGTATATGATTTTCAGCACAGCACGGCGATCTTTGTGGCCAATAATTTTATAAACAGTACGCATGAAGCGGGATTGCACGTGGCGCGTTTGCTGGTGAGAGAGCGGGTCGGGGTTGTGATCGCGAAAAATGTTGGCCCCGAGCCGTTCGATCATTTGATGCGCCGGGGCGTCAAGGTTTACGGGGGGTTGGCAACGAATGTGCAGGAGGCCCTGGTGAAATACCGTAACGGCCAGCTGCAGCAGACAGGTGGACCGACGGGATTCTCTAAAACATTTCCGGCGAAATAGTGTTAGTCAGGAGGCAGACATGAATGAGATCTTTGATTATCTGGAAGAGCATAAGACGACGGCGATCATCTTGATCGTTGCGCTGCTGGTATTGTTTGGCGTGTTCTGCCAGTGGAAGCCGTCGTTGACGGCGTCTTCCGGGACGAACAGGCGGCCGGGGTTTGTGGGCAATGGCGAGGATCCGGCGATGCGGCTGGCGGCGCTGCAGACGAATACGCTGACCCTGCCGATGGGCGTGGTGCTGGAGGGCAAGGGGACGGTGATCTCGGTTGAGCCTGGATCACCGGCGGAGCGCGCCGGCATTCAGCCGGGCGACCTGATCAACCGGATCAACGGCAGGTGAACGACCAACTTGCGCGCCATCGGGAATGGCGCCCAATCAGGGGTTTCTGCGGTGCGGTACAAACGAAATGGTGTGAATTATTCAGTGAGTGTGAGGTAGTAAGAATGTGCGCAATAGCACGGAAAGGTTTAGGTGTGAGCAATCAGATGATTTTCGGCAAGAGTTTCCGAAGGTTTACGTAAAAACGTTCGCATCATCGGCTCGCCTTCGTTCAACTTAAGGCGAGAGCGATGTGCGCTTTACGTTTTTACGTAAATCGAAGGAAACGGCGAAAATCATCGCGAACACCTAAGCCTTTCCGGGCAGGCTAAGTTGCAATGTGCGAGAATTTGTCATGAAAGAACTTATGTGGAGGTGTTTAGTGTCTGGTGATGCTTGCAGTCTTCAAAACTGTCGAGGGGCTGATAAGGTCCTTGGTGGGTTCGATTCCCATACACCTCCGCCAATTTGCGGGACGGTCGCAAAACGCCCATCTGCGGCGTTATTGGCTCGTTCGCTTGTGCGGCGTACCGGCGCGTACGCCTCCGCGCTCACTCGCCAATGCCTTGCAGCTGAGCATTTTGCAACCGTCCCGTGGCGTTTAAGGGGATGAAACAATGAAGGCGTTATTAAGTCAGATTCCGTCTGTATCAGAAATTCTGGAGCTAAATGCTGTCCGTGAGTTGGGACGGGAATTCGGCGACGGGGCGGTCAAGGTGGAAATGCGCGGCTTGCTGGATGAATGGCGCCGTGGTATCCGCGCCGGTGAGATCCTTTGTATTCCTGCAAAAGATGAGATGGTTGACGCGCTGCGTCAGCGGCTGGTAAGGCTGACGACGCCACAGGGACGCGCGGCGATCAATGCCGCCGGTATTCTGTTGCATACGGGGTTGGGGCGTTCGCCGTTATGCGCGCAGGCTCTTGAAGCGCTGGCGGGGATGGGAACATACTCAGTGCTGCAAACCGGATTGGCGTCGGGCAAGCGTTCGCTGCGCGAGGAAAAGATCGAACGCATGTTGATCGATCTAACGGGTTGTGAAGCCGCAACCATCGTTAATAATAATGCGGCTGCGACGATGCTGGTGCTTCATGCGCTGGCGGGCGGTAAAGAAGTGATCATCAGCCGCGGTCAGCTCATCGAGATCGGCGGCGAGTTTCGGATGCCGGATGTGATGGCCCAGAGCCAGGTGGTGATGCGGGAAGTCGGCACGACGAACCGGACACATCTTCATGATTATGAACGGGCGATCAATGAAAATACCGGGGCCTTGATCCATGTGCACACGTCGAATTTTCGCGTGCGCGGTTTTACCGGGGTGCCGGATATCGGGCGTTTGTGCGCGCTGGGAAAGGCGAGAGGATTGCCGGTCATTGATGATATCGGCAGCGGGTCGCTGATCCCGTTGTCGACATTTGGTTTGGCGGATGAGCCGCTGGTGCGCGCGTCGATCCAGGCTGGCGCCGATGTGGTGTGTTTTAGCGGGGACAAGTTGATCGGTGGTCCGCAGTCAGGGATCATTTGCGGGAAAAAAGAGATCATCGAGCGCATCCGTAAAAATCCTTTCGCCAGGATGTTTCGGGTATGCAAGTTGACGGTGGCGGCCCTGGAGGCAACGCTGCTGCATTTTGTGAACGGGACCTGTACACAGGCCTTGCCTTTTTATCAGATGTTAAGTGTTGATATGACGACCTTGAATAAAAGAGCTGTGGCTATGCTCAAGGTGCTGGACGGGCTTTCGGGGATTAAGGCGGTAATAACTGAAGATGTTTCGTATGTCGGCAGCGGGTCTTTGCCGGATGAAGGGATCCCGACCGTGGTCGTGCGGGTCAGTGTTGACGGTGCGATGGAGTCGCGTGTTGAGAAAGTGGCCGAAAAACTGCGGGTCGGGATGCCGTCGGTGTTCTGCCGCATTAATGATGATGCCTTGTTCTTTGATATGCGCACATTATTCGCCGGTGAAGAAATTGCGGCGGCCTCGAGGCTGCGGGAAGTTTTAGGGGAAACAGGTTCATGAGCCTTCTTGTTGAACAGGAACTTAAGATCGTTCCCGTCATGGTCGGGACTGCCGGCCATGTTGATCACGGGAAAACGGCGTTGGTTAAACTGCTGACCGGCTGTGATACCGATTGCCTGCCCGAGGAGAAAAAGCGCGGCATGAGCATCGATCTGGGGTTTGCGCCCTGCCGCATCTCGGGATCGCGCATGGTGGGGGTTATTGATGTTCCCGGGCATGAAGATTTTATCAAGAACATGGTCGCGGGGGCATCCGCGATCGATGTGCTCATGCTGGTGGTGGCGGCTGATGACGGCATCATGCCTCAGACAGAAGAACATTTAAAGATCGTCAGTCTGCTGGGCTCGCCGCAAGTGATGGCGGTTATTACCAAGATCGATCTGGCGACGCTTCAGCGGCGCGAAGAAGTTAAAGAAAAAGTCAGCGCATTTTTGGCAGCCAATGGATTTGCTCACGCGCCGGTGATCATGATGTCGAATCGGACCTCTGAGGGTTTGGATGATGTCCGCCAGGCGGTTGACGAGCTGGTGGCAAAGGTGCAGCAGGCGCCTGTCGGCAGGAAAGCGTTCCGGATGGATATAGAACGGGTATTTTCGCCGCCGGGCGTGGGGTCGGTCGTGACCGGGATTCCCCTTTCCGGACATTGTTTCATCGGCGACAAACTTGAATTGTTTCCGGGCGCTGTTGTGACGGCCTGTCGGGCGGTGCAGAAATATGGACAGGATGCTGCCGATGCCGAAGCGCATACATGTTCAGCGATCACGATCAGGGATATTAAGGCTGCTGATATTGAGCGCGGCATGACCCTGGCGTCGCCAGGAATATTTAAGGAGTCGACTTCGGTTATTCTCTCGGTACGAAATGTGCATCCGTCATTTGTTCTCAAACGGCGTCAGGAAATGCGGTTTTGCTGCGGCACATTTACCCGGGTTGTTTCCGGACTATTGCTGGGGTCACATGCTCTGGGTCCGGGTGAAACCGGTTTTATGCAGATCGAATCCCGGATCCCGATGGTGGTGGCGGCGGGAGATCGGTATTTGCTGCGTACGTTGTCTCCGGCGAGCACGGTAGCCGGCGGGGTTGTCCTGACGCGCCATATTGATCCGCGGCGAAAGAAATTGTATTTGACGCCCGAGCGTCTTGAACGGGCCCGTCAGGCAGCTGAAGCGCATGACGGGTTTCACAGTGAATTGATCGCCGGGCATTTTCGGGTGATCGACCGCGCGATGTTGTCGGGTATCGCAGGATGTATTGAGCGTGACGTGCCTGAGGTGGTCGCTGACAAAGTTGATCGGGGCGTGCTGAGGCTGT
>PEAR01000078.1 GCA_002753745.1 Candidatus Omnitrophota bacterium
CCGATCTATGTTTTTGGTACTTGTTGAACAGCTCCGGTTTTCTGCAGGAATTCTCTTTTGAAGTTTTCTTCCAGCGGCACGCCCAGGGCCATGGTTTCGTTGAAGGCGGTTTTAGCCTGGTCGATCTGGCCCATTTCAAAATACGTCAGGATGATGTTACGCCGGATGATCTCGGTGCGGGGAGCCAGTTTGTCGGCATTCAGAAAGTCTGTCAGGGCTTCCGGCCGGCGGTTCAGTTTGCGAAAACAGTCGCCGCGGTTATTGTATCCTACGGCCAGGTTGGGTGTGGTAGTAATGGCCTGAGTGTAGAAATTCACGGCCTGCGGCAGGTCGCCGAGGGTGGCATACGCCACGCCGGTATTAAACAGGGCCTCCGGCATCGTCGGACGGGTTAATAAAGCCCGGTGGAATTCATCTATGGCTTTGTGGGGCTCTTTCATGTCTGTGTAAACATTGCCGCGGCCTAAATAGTATTCTGCGCTGTTGCCGGGGTCGTTTTTGATCGCGGTGTCGTAAAGATCAAGAGCTTCTTTATAACGGCCTTTTTCCTTGAGGCAGTTGCCCATATTGTTGTAGGCATCGCGCAGCTTGGGGTCGAGGTTCAGCGCGGCACGGTAATCAGCCAGGGCGTTTTCGATATTATTAAGTTTAAGGTAAACGTCAGCACGATTTTTATAGGCGACCGGGGCGAATTGACTAACCTTGATGGCCATGTTGTAATCCTCCAGGGCTTTCTGGAACTCTCCCCGCTGACGATACATGTTGGCCCGGTTATTGTAAGGATCATCGTATTGGGGATTGGCCTGAATGGAACGGTTGAGGTCGGCCATGGCTTCGTCCATTCTGCCCTTCATATAATAGACGACGGCGCGGCTGTTGAGCGCTTTGTAGCCGTAGGGCATTACCGAGATGGCCTTATCGTAATAGGGTAATGACTTGTCGTATTTGCCCTGCAACTGATAGACATTACCTAGATTGAGGTTTGCCCGGTATTTATTGGGTGACTTCTTGACGATGTCTTCCCAGAGTGTTTGTTCGGTCTGCCAGACCATATTTCGTTTCACCGTTGCTATGCCAAGGACAATAGAAAGGGCGATAAAAATCCATAGCGAATATCTTTTTAACATCGGGTGTTCCCATATCGCATAGGAAAGGGCGATAAAGAAACCGATCGAAATAAGGTAGAACTTATGTTCGAAAATAACGTGGACACGAGGGTAGAATTCCGGTAAATAGGTGATGGCGAACCACAGTAGCCCAAAGGATAGAATGAAGTTGCGTTTATATGTTTTCCAGCCAAAGATCCCCAGGCCGATAATCAAAACGAGGCTGAAGAAAGTTGTGGGCGGGGTAAAGAGCCCCGTTGACATCGGAAAATCGTAGTCGAGATTCTGGTTGATGGGCAGAACAAAAAGGCGCAGCATGACCGCTATCACGCGCATTTGGGTCAGGAAGAACGTGTTGAATGTAAGCAGGTCGCCTTCGTGTGACGAGGAAATGAATCTTGATTCAACGATGCTCGCAAGGTTGAAATGGAAAAGTGTCGGAACAATTAATCCGATTCCGATTAGAGCCACGATGAGGGCAACCGGCGTTTTTGCCGGCGGAGCAGAATTTTTGTTTTTCTTTTTCTTTTCCGGCGGTTTGTAGCAGATGCACGCCCGGTCAATGATCAGGGCTATGATGGGAAGGGTGATCACGATTTCTTTGGAAAGCATCCCCATGATCGCGGAAGTGCCGGCCAGGAGAAAAAAGGGCAGGCTTGCTCCGACCTTATAGGACAGCCGGGCCTGGACGTAAAAAGCAAGAGTCGCGACGTAAAACATGGTGGCCAGTGATGCAAAGCGCTGAGTAATGTAAGTGATCGCCTGGGTATTGGCCGGATGGCAGAGAAACAGAAAAGCGGCGGCAAACGCGATATTCTCCCGGTTTTCCAGGCTAATGTCGGTTGTAAAGCGCGGTGTGGACAAGAATAGCCGGGCAAATTGCCAAAGGCCGATTGCGGTCAGGATATGAACCAGGGTATTGAACACATGATAGCCGAAGACGTCGAGTTGATTGAGGTGGTAATTAAGCGCCAGTGAGAAGAAAACAACATGGCGGGAATGTTCCCCGAGGATGCTTTTCCCGATCAGGGCGAGGTTGGTAATGTCACGAATCGTTGGGTTCTTGACGATAAAGGGGATATCGTCCAGATGAAATTCGCTATGCAGGGTGTTGGCGTATAAAAGAAACCCGATCCCGAACAGGATGGCCAGCTTTAACCAGAAATTTAATTTAAACATAGCAATAACAGTATCGTGCCTGGCGTTTGTAATCAAGTAAATTATTTCTCTTTTCGTGCTCAAATAAAAAGATGTTTTTGTGGTATAGTAAGATTATGAATAGATTTCATTTCTTGATTTTGGCAGGCGCGGTCGTCTTTTTATCTTCCTGCGCAGAGTTGCAGCATTTGGATGAGGCGTTAACGCTTCAAGCGTATTCTAAGGAGCGCGATGCGCAGGAAAAAGACGTAGCGCTGGAAGATAAGGCGTTTGACCAACTTCTGGCGGGTGTTAAGTCAGGAGATATTCCGGTGCACGTGCAGTCGGCGGCAGAATTGGAGCGGCGGTTTGGGCAGCCGATCTTAAAAACTCCACTCAAGCCTGCCGGAACCTACGCTGAATGGCTTTATCGTTACCAGGTAAAGAAGCCAAGTCCGAAAGTATATGTACTGGTGGGGCCTGGCGGTGAGATTAAGGGCTTTCGTTGTGAAGAGTGAACTGGCGGCGATCAATGCGCTGGGATTGACCTTGCATGGCGATCGGCAGAAGTTATCGGCGTTTACGTTCCAGTCTTTGCGTGAGCATATTGATGAAGTGGAGGGGCTACTGGCCGCGAAGGACCCTCATTGGAAAGCCGAAGCTATTGATATTATTATCCATAGTTATTTGCTCCTGGAGCGTCAGGGTGTTTCCATGGAGGAGATACAAGAACTGCAGCAGAAGCGGTTGGGCCGTTTTAAAGAGAAGATCAGCAAGGCGCTGAGCAGATAGAAAAATCAAGGGGACAATATGGGTAAAAAAGTACTCGTGATCGACGATGATCTTGTGAGCGGTGTGTTGATGAAAAGCCGTTTAACAAAGGCCGGCTATGAAGTTTCCCGGGCTATAAATGGCGAACAGGGCTTGAATGCGGTCCAGGCTGATCCGCCGGCACTTATTATTCTTGATGTCGAGATGCCGGAAATGAACGGGTACACCTTTGTTGTCGAGATTCAGAAATTTAATAAGTTTAAAGATATTCCGGTGATCGTGTTGACGGCGCATGAGGAGAATCGGAAGATCTTTGCCCGTAAGGGGATCAGTAATTATTTGCTTAAGCCGGTCGATTTTGATGTGCTTCTCGGGTTGATGGAGAAATTGTTGGCCCGGGTTTAGGATGCCGATGATGAATATCCCGTTCCTTATACTTTTCGCCGGCCTGGCGTTGGCGGTTATAGTCCTGATCGTTCAGAATGCCCGATTGAGCGAGCTGATCCGTTCTCAACGTGATGATGCGCGGGTCCGTGATACAAATGCGGCTGCCGGGGAAGAGGCGCGCCGGTCCTCGTTAGATGCGGCCGTTCGGTCGTTGGAGGAGAAGCTTCGGGTTTACGACACGCTTCTGCGTGAATGGGAAAAGGATCGTGCCCAGAAATTCGGTCAGCTGGCCAATGAACTCCAGGGGGCCAGCCAGGCGACGTTGAGACTTCAGGAAACAACCCAAACGCTGGCAAGCACCTTGAGTAATAATAAATTGCGCGGCCAGTGGGGCGAGCGGATGGCCGAGGACATTATCCGTTATGCCGGGCTGCTCGAGAATGTGAATTATCGCAAACAGGTAGCGCAGGTATCCAGCGGAACTCGTCCGGATTTTATTTTTCTGTTGCCGGATGAGCATGTGGTCAACATGGACGTGAAATTCCCGCTGAACAATTATCTGGTGATGGTTAATGCTGCTAATCCTGCCGAGAGGGACGCGGCGGAGAAAGAGTTCTTTAAAAATGTCCGCGCCCGGGTCAAGGAATTGCGCGGTCGTGAGTATATCAATCCGGCGGAGAATACCCTGGATTTTGTGCTGTTGTTCATTCCTAACGAGCAGGTGTTCGGGTTTATTCAAGAGAAGGGGCCTGAAATTATGGATGAGGCCCTGAAAGATAAAGTGGTGTTATGTTCGCCGTTTACGCTGTATGCGGTGTTGAGCGTCATCCGCCAGGCCCATGAACATTTCCGCTTCGAGAAAGACATCCGTAAGATTCTCGGACACATTGATATTTTTGCTAAACATTTTGAGACGTTCAAAGGAAGGTTTATCGAATTCGGCGAGATCATTGGCAAGCTTCAGGCGAAGTATTCGGACCTGCGGGACACCAGTTTCAAGAATCTGGATACCAAGATCCGCCATATTGAGGAACATAAGAGCGGGGTTCCGGGTTCTTCATTGACGGAAGAATAAAATGATCCGCGTTGTTAACAGGCGTTGAATGGCAGGAGGTGCCAGATGGCAAATATACGGTATGAACATTTTCTGGGTGTCAAAGTTGTCGCTTTTTCCTCTGACGGGAGCCTGGATTTTTTAAAAGGCGATCCGGCGGCCACGGGTTTTAAGCTCACTGGCCAGCAGAGAGCTTTTCTGGAGAGGGCGGGCATTAAGGGCCGGGTAATATTTCCCAAACAGGTTCATGGTGATGTGATTTGGGAAGTCGGACCTAAGGATGCTGATCAGGCCGGCGTTTATGAAGCGGATGCGGTGGTGACCACAACGCCGGGTTTGGGTGTCGCGGTGCGCACGGCGGACTGTTTGCCGTTGATGTTGTTTGCCCCGGGCAGGAATGTGGTGGCCGCGGTTCATGCCGGCTGGAAAAGCACGAGGCTTGATATTGCAGCCAAGACCATGGCGCTGCTTAAGAAGAAATATCTTGTTGATCCCGCGACGGTCCGGGCCGCGATTGGCCCTTGTATCCGGACGCAAAGCTGTGCGGTGGGGCCGGAGTTCAGGGAATATTTTCCGCAGGAAGTGGTTGAGGGCCAGGATGGGCTTCATTTTGATATCGCGGCGGCGAATCGCCGGCAGTTATTGAGTGAAGGCGTACGGGCTGAAAATATTTTTGATTGTGGCTGTGATACCTTTACGGATCGCGCGTGGCATTCTTTTCGGCGTGACGGGGAAGCTTCCGGCCGTCTTATCCATGCGATCATGATGAAAGGCTAGCCGGATGGGGCATATTGTTGTTTTTGTTACCGCATCAAAAGAAGAGGAAGCCGAGATCATCGCGCGTGCCCTGTTGGAGAAGAAATTGGCAGCCTGCTGCAATCTGGTCAGCGGGGTGAAATCCCTGTACTGGTGGCAGGGGAAGATCACCGACGATCAAGAAGTCCTGCTGGTCATCAAGACGCGGACGGATATGTTCGATAAAATAAAAGAGACGGTCATCGCTTATCACAGCTATGCCGTCCCTGAAATCATTGCCCTTCCCGTTGTTGCCGGAAGTGAGCCCTACCTTAAATGGATCGATCAAAGCCTTATCGTTTGATCTTGTCTAAATAACTTTCCAATCCGGCTTTTTCCTTGATCTCCTTGATCACGCGGTTCATGGCCGCGACTTTTTGTTCCTCGTAAAGCGTATTGGAGAATTCTTTTTTGACCTCTTCGAATTTCTTTTCATCGATAGGCTGCAATGCCTGCCAGTAGAGGACCACCGGGCCGCGGGAAGTATTGACCACATCGCTTAAGCGTTTGTCTTTATTAAGCGCGAAGGCGGCGGAAGCAAAATCATCTGATATACCGATCTCGGGGACATATTCGCCCAGGGCAAAGAACGGGGTGGTTTTCTTTTCCAGGCCCTGCTCCCGGGCGCTGGCATCGAAAGAAGTTCCGCCGGCGACTTTGGCGGCGATAGCTTTTTGAACATCAGCGGCTTTTTCTCTGGCTTTGGCGAGGGTTTTCTCGGCCAGCATGCGTTCTTTGACCTTGTCGCTGGCCTTTTCGAAGGCCGGGATAAAGGCGGCTTTCTTGTCAGCGATCTTCAGCACATCTATTCCGGCGGCGGACTGGACCGGTGCCAGCATGTCGCCGGCACTGGCTTCAAAGATCTTTTGTTGGGTTTCCAGTGTCCAATTGGTTTCTGTTTCAGGCTGTTCCATATTAAAGAAGCCGGTTTCTTTTACGTCGGCGCCGGCGGCCTTGGCCGCGGCGGCGAAATCAGTCTTGTTCGTGGTCTTTTTGTAAAAAGCGGTGGCTTTCTCAATAACAGCTTTCTTTTCATCTTCCGTGGCCTTTGGCGCAAAACTAAAAACAGCATATTGCAATTTCACGGAATCGGGCTCCATGAATTCCTGGCCGTGGGCGGCAAAGTAGTCTTGCATTTCCTTGTCGGAGAGGGGGAACGCGCTGGTAAATGTTTTTGGATCGATCAGCACATAGTCGACCTGGACTTTCTGGTTGCGGCGTTCGTATTCCTTGCGCACGGTCTCATCGGGGACATTCAGGCCCATGGTCTCGGCACGGAACATTTTCATGATCTTGATCTGGTCGCGCAGGCCTTCTTCAAAAGTGCGCGGCTCGCGCTGGAAAGCGTTTTTCACCATTCTTTCATAGGATTCCTGGTCAAATTCGCCTTCACGCTGGAACAACGGGATGGTTTGGATATAGGCAATAACTTCCGCGTCGGATACCTTGATATTACGCCGGTTGGCTTCTTTGACAAGAATAAGACGGGTCCAGGTTTCGCCGTCGAGGTCCATCATGGCGCTGACATTGCGGAACTTTTCACCGTACATCATCATGGCCTGGTCGCGGGTATCGAGGTATTTCTCGCGGAATTCACTGATGCTGACTTTTTTGCCGAACACTTTGCCGGCAGAATCAGTAAGGGATATCTGCCCCGAGTAGCGGGACATGCCGAAGCCGAAGCCGAAAGAAATAATGATAATACCAGAAATGAACCACAGGACTTGTTTTTTAACGCCTTTTTGACGCAGGATCTTTAACATGGAGAACTCCTTGAATGGTTAATGAATTGGCAAATTATATCCGCGGCATTGGCTGTGCGCAAGTCCTTTTGTGGATCGTTTTGCAAATACTATGTAGCGGGCATCTTTTTCCATAACTTGACAGGAATGACAGTAGTGTGTATATTTAGTGTGTATGGAGGTGTGCCATGGTTCGCATGAATATTATGATGCCGGAAGCGCTGGCAGAATATTTAAAGAAAGTTCCCAATAAGAGTCGTTTTATTGCGGAATCATTGGAAGAACGTATTCGCAGGGAGCGTTCCAGGCATTTGCGGGCGTCTCTTGCTGAGGCGTATATGCATTCGGCTGAAGAGGATCGGGCTATTGACCGCTCATGGATCGGGACCATGGGTGATGGAGGCTGGAGCGAATGACAATGGTTCAGCGCGGAGATATCTGGTTGATCAATCTTGATCCAACCATTGGTGCGGAGATCAAGAAGACGCGGCCAGTGGTTATTATCTCTAATGATATCGCCAATCAGTGTTCGCCGATGATTACTGTTTTGCCTGTTACAGAGAGAGGCGATAAGGTTTTTCCTTTTGAAGCGGAAATCCCCGATAAGGTGGCGGGACTGACCAAAAATTCCAAGATCAAGTGTCAACAAATCCGTTCGCTTGATAAAGCCAGATTGGTAAGGTTTTTAGGTGTCCTGCCGGATCCGATTATTCTTGCTGTTGAACGCGCCCTGTGTCTTCATCTAGGCCTTGATCCGGCCGTCCTTTCTTGAGTGTCTGGCGTAAGATTTTTTTCTTCTTTACATTATTTTAAAATTTCATATATAATGAGCCCCATTTTGGTCGGAGTGGCTAAACAGGAGACGCTATGAAGGAATTAAAACTAGGATTACCCAAGGGCAGTTTGCAGGATGCTACCGTCGCGCTTTTTGAAAAGGCGGGGTTTAAGGTTGTGGTATCTAGCCGGTCGTATTTCCCGCATATTGATGATGTGGAGATCAAGCCCGTGCTGCTGCGGGCACAGGAAATGTCGCGTTATGTCGAGGATGGCACGCTTGATTGCGGGATCACCGGTGCTGACTGGATCCTGGAGAATGGGTCAAAGATTGATGTGATCACCGAGCTGCAGTATTCGAAGGCTACGTCGAATAAAGTGCGCTGGGTGCTGGCAGTTCCGGAAGACGGGAAGATCAAGTCGGTTAAAGATTTGGAAGGCAAAAAGATCGCAACCGAAGTCGTCGGGATCACCAGGAAATATTTGGCCAAGCACAAGGTCAAGGCGCACGTTGAGTTTAGCTGGGGAGCGACGGAAGCCAAGGTGACGTCAGGCCTCGTGGATGCCATCGTCGAGCTTACCGAGACCGGCAGCAGTTTGCGCGCCAATAAATTGCGTATCGTAGAAACGTTATGCGAATCGTCCACGCAGTTCATTGCCAATAAAGAAGCGGCGAAAGACAGCTGGAAAATGAAAAAGATGGCTCAGGTGGTTATGCTGCTTAAAGGCGCATTGGCGGCTAATAATATGGTGGGGCTGAAGCTTAATATAGAAGAGAAGAATTTGAAGGCTGTTTTAGAGACACTGCCTGCGTTGAAAAATCCGACCGTCGCACCCCTGACCAAAGAGGGCTGGGTGGCGCTGGAGACGATTATCGACGAGAGCATTGTGCGCACGATCATCCCGGCGTTGAAAGAGGCTGGCGCCCAGGGGATCATCGAATATTCTATTAACAAACTGATCTACTAATACTAATCAAAGGGAGATGTTCATTATGCCGTGCGGAAGAAAAAGAAAGCTTCGCAAGATCAAGACACACAAACGTAAAAAATTGCGCAAGTCCCTGCGTCACCTCAAGAAGCGCGAAACACGTTAAAGGATTGAAGTTATGCGGCATAAGCAAAGCGTTATTGCTTTATTGGCCGCTGGCTATATCGTCCTGATAGCTTTTTCCGGGTGGGCGGCACAACCGTCTGTTTCGGCCGAGAGGCCGGTATCAGCGCGGGGTGTCGCCCGCTACATTATGGGTTATAATGCGGAACTTCAGGGCGCTGTTGACGAAGCGGCAAGCTACTACGAAGATGCGTTGAAGGAAGACGCTTCATCCGATGTTGTGCGGATGCGTCTGGCGTCAGCCTATGCCCAGCTGAACCGCTTTTCCGACGCAGCACGTCTGGCGGAAGAGGTTGTGCGGCATGATCCTCAAGGATTGTCGGCGCATTATTTTCTGGGGCTGCTTTACTCACAGCAAAAGCTGGCCGATAAGGCGTCGTCTGAATATGAATTCATTTTAAAAAGCCTGGCGGCCGGTAATCCTGCCAGCAGCGAATTTCCGGTGGCACTGGGCCAGTTGTATTATGCCCAGGGGGAAGAGCAAAAAGCGATGGAGCAGTTTGCGACAGCGTTGAAACTTGACCCCAAAAATACGTCTTTTCTTTATATCCTTGGTACGTATTATCTCGATGGTCCCCGGCGCAAGGAAGGCGTAGATATGATCAAGCAGTGTTTGGCGCTTGAGCCGAAGAATGCCGAGTGCCTTAATTCACTGGCTTATTCGTATGCTGAAGATAATATTGAACTGGATAAAGCCCTGGATGATGTGAATGCGGCGCTTAGCCTCGAGCCGAAGAATGCTGCTTATCTGGACACCCGCGGCTGGGTTTATTACCGTAAAGGGCTTTATGAGAATGCCCTTAAAGAATTGCTGCTTGCCGATGCCTTGGTGAAAGATCCGACCATCCTTGAACATATTGCTGAAGTTTATCAAAAGCTGGGGAAGACTGCGGAAGCTTTAAAATATCAGCAGGAAAAAGAGCAGACGATCCATGCCCAGGACAAAAAGATCCGTTAATAAATTTTCTTTATCATCGCCGGCAAAGTTGAATCTCGCTTTGCAGATCACCGGCAGGGATGCTGACGGGTTTCATTTGTTGAATACCGTTTTTGAGCGGATCAGCCTGGCGGACAGGATCGATTTCAAGTCGGCCGCGGATGAAGGCATTCGGATCACCTGCAGTCATCCTGATGTGCCGTGTGATGAGCGGAACCTGGTGTATAAAGCGGCGCTGGCGCTGCGTCAGGCGACGGGAGTTGTTCAAGGCGCCAATATTCATATTCAAAAAACTATTCCAGTGGCGGCGGGTCTGGCCGGCGGGTCCAGTAATGGGGCAACGGCTTTGCTGGGGCTTAACAAGTTGTGGAATTTGAAGTTGCCGCATCCCGTGTTGCTGAAACTGGCGAAAAAGCTTGGCAGCGATATTGCGTTCTTTTTACATGACGCGTCATTTGCTTTGGGCACTCGTCGCGGGGAGCGAATTCGTTTATTGCCGATCAAGCATCGGTTTTGGCATGTGCTGATAACGGACAAACAGCCTTTACTGACTAAAGATGTTTATGGTGTTTTTGCGGCGAAGTTTTTAGCGGAGGCAAAAGGCAAGGGAGTCTTTACAAAGAAATCAGCCGATGTTAGGATGCTCATCCGTTCGTTGAAGCAAAATGATGTTGCGGCGGCGCAAAAAGTTCTTTTTAATGATCTTGAAGGTCCGATTCGAGTGTTGCGGCCGGGCTTGTTGAAGTTAAAAGATAAGGTTGTAAAACAGGCGGGAGCGGGGGTATGTTTTTCCGGCAGTGGCCCGTCGATATTTGCATTGACTCAGTCCAAAGCTGAGGCGGAGCGAATTGCCGGTGTTTTTCGTTCGGCATATGAGCAGGTTTTTGTGGTGCGGACGGCTTGATTGAAATTATTGTCCTGTGGTGTAATGGTAGCACACCGCCCTTTGGAGGCGTGGGCCATGGTTCGAATCCATGCGGGACAGCTTTTTTCGCCGATTGCCGGGGTGGAAAACGGCCATCTGCGGCGTTATCGGCTCGTTCGTTTGTGCGGCGTACAGTCGTACGCCTCCGCACTCACGTCGCCGATGCCTTGCAGCTGGCCATTTTCCACCCCGGCAAT
>PEAR01000007.1 GCA_002753745.1 Candidatus Omnitrophota bacterium
TTTTGTAAATATAAGTGAACCCCGGGAGCGGTCATGCTGCACCCGGGGTTCATTCTTTATACGCGTCAGGCTATTATGTTTTATTCATTAAAATATTTCATTGGTCAGTCTGTTTCTCTTGAAACTCTGCAGGCCGATATTGCCGGGTTCGGTTATGAACGCGGGACATCGGCTTGTCATGAAGGCCTTTACGCTGTTCGCGGCAGTATTCTCGATATTTTCCCCGCAAATTTTGATTCTCCGATCCGCATTGACCTGGATGATGACAAGATCCGTGCAATCTACTCTTTTAATCTCTTGACGGCTAAAAATATCTGGGAGCATAAAGCGGTCATTATCCTTCCGGCCCGCAGCAAACGCGGTCAACGGGCAGCAAAGAATGAAGGCGGGTTTACGTCTGTGATGCCGCTAAACAATTTTGTTGATATTGAGCGCGGCGATTATGTAGTGCATAACATGCACGGTATTGGTAAATTCCTGGGCTTCCAGGAAATCAATATTGATATCAATAAGGTTGAACATTTTGTTATTGAATATCAAGGCGGGGATAAGCTTTTCGTTCCCCGGCGGGACCTTCATCTTGTCCAAAAATATATAGGGTTTTCGAAACGTCCGCCGCGGCTTTTTAAGTTAGGCAGCCGGGAGTGGGAGAAGGTCAGGCGTACGATCGAAAAACGTCTTCAGCGGTTGGCGGCGGAGCTGCTGCATGTTCAGGCGCTGCGGGCCAGTCTGCGAGGACATCCGTTCAGCGCGGATGTGCCTTGGCAGGAATCCTTTGAGAAAAAGTTCCCGTATACAGAAACACC
This sequence comes from Candidatus Omnitrophota bacterium, assembly GCA_002753745.1. Taxonomy (GTDB): domain Bacteria; phylum Omnitrophota; class Gorgyraeia; order Zapsychrales; family Fredricksoniimonadaceae. The sequence continues at coordinate 807 of PEAR01000007.1, forward strand.
GGATCAGCTTAAATCGACATCAGAAGTTAAAGCGGATATGGAAAGCGTCCAGCCGATGGACAGGCTTTTGTGCGGAGATGTGGGTTATGGTAAGACTGAAGTCGCCATGCGGGCCGCTTTTAAGGCGGTGATGGACGGTAAACAGGTTGCTGTCCTTGTGCCAACCACGGTCTTGGCCGAACAGCATTACTTTAATTTTTCAAAACGGATGCAGGATTATCCGGTGCGGATCGGGATGCTCAGTCGATTTCGGAGCAAGGCTGAACAATCAATGATCGTTAAGGAAGCGGTTGCCGGTAAGATCGACATTCTTATCGGCACGCATCGGCTGTTATCAAAGGATGTTTCATTTAAGGAGCTTGGGCTGATCATTATTGATGAAGAGCAGCGTTTTGGCGTTCAGGCCAAAGAACGGCTCAAGCACATGAAGATGCTTGCTGATGTGTTAACATTGACCGCGACCCCAATCCCCCGAACGCTTTACATGGCGTTGGCCGGCTGCCGTGATATGTCAGTTATTTCAACGCCTCCTCAAAACCGCATACCTGTTTCAACTCATCTGATCGGCTTCGATGAGGAAATTATCGGGGATGCGATCAGAAAAGAACTGTCTCGCGGCGGGCAAGTGTTCTTTTTACACAACCATATCGAAGATATTACGCCGATCGCCGCGATCATTCGGCGGTTGGTTCCCAAGGCCCGGTTGGCTGTCGGTCACGGTCAAATGCCTGGACGGGAGCTGGAAAGCATCATGATCAAGTTTCTTAAGGGCGAGGTTGATGTTTTGGTATGTACCACTATAATAGAGTCGGGTATTGATATTCCTAACGCTAATACATTGATCGTTAATCGTGCGGAGCGGTTTGGCCTTTCTGATCTTCATCAACTGAGGGGTCGGGTAGGTCGTATGGATGTAAAAGCTTTCGCCTATTTTGTTGTTCCGGACAATCTCCTTTTGTCGTCGATAGCCAAACGCCGGTTGAAGGCATTGGAGAAGTTCACGGACCTTGGGGCCGGATTTCAGATCGCTTTTGAGGATCTACAGATCCGCGGCGCCGGCAACTTGTTGGGGGAGCAACAGCACGGCTATATCTCTAGTATTGGTTTTGATCTTTACTGTCGGATGCTTAAGGAATCAGTGGAAAACATTAAAAAAGAAATGGGGAAGGTCAATGCGATTTCTAAAAGCATTTAAGACGTTGATATTAGTGTGTGTGTTAACTGGTTTTGCTTTGCCTGCACGGGCTTTGGATGACGCCATTCTCGCTGTGGTCAATGATGAGGTTGTGACGGTCAAAGACCTTAAGGAATATATGAAAAGCGTTTATGCTCAGCTGCGGATCGAAGGCCGTTCGCCCCAGGAAATCAATGAAGTCATGGCGCAATATGAGAATAAAGGGATCGAGCAGTTAATTGAAGATCGTCTTGTTTTATCAGCGGCTGATAAGGCAGGTATTATTATTCGGCCCAAGGCTATTGATGATCGCCTTGAGGAGATCAAAAAGAAGTATTCTTCGTACCAGGAGTTTCTGGAGGCGATCAACAAAGAGGGAATGACGATCACCGAGATCCGTAAAAAGATCGAAAATCAGATCAAAGGCCAGGCGATGGTTAATACGGAAGTGCGTACAAAAGTTTATGTTAATCCCCAGGAAGTTACCGAATATTATTCGGCACATGCCTCTGATTTTTCCAATAAAGCCCGTGTCTATATTGAAACAATTTTTGTAAAGTCGGCCTTTGGAAAGGATGATGCGCGCAAAAAGATTGATGCTGCATTGGCGGCGGTTAAAGGCGGGATGGATTTCAAGGCAGCGCTCGCCCAGTTCTCCGAATTACCATCGGTCGGCGAGATTGATATTGATCAGCTGCGGCCTGAGTTTAAAGAGCGGATCGACCAGATGAAAGAAGGCGATGTTTCGGAGGTGATCGAAGTTCCCAACGGGTTCTATGTGATCAAGCTCGGCGGCCGCACGGATGCATCCAGCGTTTCGCTTAAGGATGTTAAAGATCGGATCTATCAGGAACTTTTTGAAAATAAATTCCGTGACCGTTTCAAGACCTGGATTGACGGGTTGCGTAAGAAAGCATATGTTGAAGTCAAACAGTAAAGTTATCTTGATCACGCTAGGTGATCCGGCGGGGATCGGCCCGGAGGTAACGTCTAAAGCCCTTCAGAATGTCCGTTTTCCTAAAGGCGTCGTACCGGTTGTTATCGGCAATCAGCAGGTATGGGAAAGTGTCTGGCCGCAGCGTAAAGATTCTCCGCTTTTTATTCACGTTGCGGACAAAGACAAGATTATTCATAAGCCCGGTGTCCCAACTCCGCTGTCCGGAAAAGATTCCCTGTTGTATCTGGAAAAAGCCGTTGAGATGATCAAAAGCGGCTGTGCACACGGACTGGTGACGGCGCCGGTTTCAAAAGAATCTATTTGTCGGTTTATACCCGGTTTTAAGGGCCATACAACGTATTTGGCCAGGGCTTTTGGTTGTCTGAATGTTGAGATGTTATTTGCGGCAGATAAGATGAGGCTGGTGCTAGTGACGCGCCATATCGCGCTCAGAGAAGTTCCTGCGATGATTACGTCCCGTAAAGTCCTTGACGTGATAACAATAACGAACCGTTTTCTTGTCGAGAGGCTTAAGATTGCACAGCCTAGGATCGCGGTTCTGGGTCTTAATCCTCATGCCGGTGAGGGCGGGCATATTGGACGGGAGGATGTCAATACAATCGTTCCTGCTATTAACAAGGCTTTGGCGCGGGGTATGAATGTTCACGGACCATTCCCGGCGGATACTTTCTTTGAGCCAAGGAATTGCCGGGGCTACGATTTAGTGGTTGCGATGTACCATGATCAGGGGTTAGTTGCTTTAAAGGCTTTGTATTTTGATCGTCTGGTCAATATTACCGTAGGGCTGCCCTTTATTCGGACATCGCCCGCCCATGGGACGGCGTTCGGGATCGCCGGCAAGGGGGTCGCGGATCCAGGGTCCATGACGGCTTCATTGCGGATGGTTTGCGGCTTATGAGGTCGTTTGTCCCTTCTAAGAAGTTCAGCCAGAACTTCCTGATCGATAAGAATGTTTTGGAACGGATCGTTGATTCTTGTTCTTTTAAATCAAATGAAACTGTTCTTGAGATAGGTCCCGGTCAAGGCGCCTTGACACGAGTTCTTTTGCCGCGGGTGAAGGAAATTATCGCGGTGGAAGCGGACGGTCGTTTAGTATCAGACCTTCGATCGGGCTTTATCGGGCAACCGTTTTCGGTTCATCACGGGGATATTCTGAAATTTGATATTTCTTCCGTTGCTGCTGGCAGTTGTATTAATGTTGTGGGGAATGTTCCGTATAATATTTCAACTCCGATTGTTGAAAGGATGATTGCGCAGCGACGGTGGATAGGATCTCTGCTGATGACGGTGCAGTTTGAATTTGCCAAACGGCTGATCGCCCCTGTGGGGTCAAAAGACTACGGAGTGTTAACCTGCCTGGTCAGGTGCTTTTCGCAGTCGGCTATATTATTTCGGATCAATAGCCGGGCGTTTCGACCGATGCCTAATGTAGAGTCTTGCTTTGTTCGTATTGATTTTCGTCGAGAACCTTTGTTTTCTCTCGATGATGCCGTATTCTTTGAAAAGTTGCTGCGGTTGGTTTTTTGCCAGCGCCGCAAGACGATCCTGAATGCTTTGGGGACCCTGGCCCCGAGAGGCGTTTTGTCAGTGGCCCTGCGTGGAGCCGGTATCAGCGAAAAATCAAGACCGGAAGATGTAAGTGTGGAAGAATATGCTAGACTATCTAATTTATTGGGGCATGTTTCAGGTTGAAGACCAGGAGTTGATAGAATGCAACGACAAATCTTTTATCATGATACAGATGCGGGCGGTATCGTTTATTATGGGAACTACCTTAAGTATCTTGAGGAAGCGCGTACCGAATATTTTGAAGAACGCGGTTTAGGGATCAAGCCTTTCTTGTCCCGGGGACTAAGTTATGTTGTCCGTTCCTGCAATATTGTGTACAAGTCTCCAGCGCGTTATGGGGATATAATCCAGGCGACTGCCGGAGTTTCAAAGTTGACCGGGGCGCAGATCATATTTGAACAGACGGTCATTAATAAGGCAACAGGTCAACTTTTGGTAGAGGCTACCGTAGCTTTGGTGTGCCTTGACAAGGATTTTAAACCGCAGCCAATCCCTGCGGAATTTAAAGAAAAACTTAAATGAAAATATCGGTCAAAGTCATTATTATTGTTGCTGTCTTCATTGTGATCCTGGTGGTGGACGGCTTGTTGAGTCATCAGCTGCTGTCACGGATGGGAGGGGCACTGCGCGGGGTGGTTAACCGCGATGTCGTTTTAATGCAGACGGCAACGGCTATTACACGTGACCAGCTTCAAAAAGGCGTCGTTTTTGAGCGTATTCGCCGTATCGCCGAGGAATTGGCTTACCAGCAGACGACCCCGGCTCGCCGCGAGCACCTTTTATTCCATTTGAAGCTTGGCAAGACTGATCTTGATGATTTGGCTAAGCAAGGTGCGATTTCCATTGTTAATGCCAAGCTGATGGTATCAGAAGATTTGAAAACGTCCCGCAATTCGGAAGATACCCAGGAGTTGGTAAAGATTACCGCGATCTTTAAAGAGATCGAGAAAGCCCATATTCATTATGATGTCCTGATCAATGATGTCTTTCGCATGTTCGATGAGGGGAAATATGAGCTTTCTCCGGAGGATATAGCCCAGATCCATCGAGATGAACGTAAACTCACGATGGAACTGCAGAACCTGATCGATTCAGTTGATCATTTTACAAAGTTATCTCTGGCTAAAGCAACGAAATATGAGATAACAGCAGAGATCATTCTCTGGGTGGCGATCCTGTTGAGCCTGCTGGCGGGGCTGGCGCTGGCGCTGTGGATTATCCGTTCGATCAACACGCCCTTAAAAAAACTGGCCGATGCCGCGGCGCATATCGGGGCTGGTAATCTGAACATCAATCTTAACATAAAAACACACGACGAGATCGGCGAAGTTAGTCGTGCGTTTAATTTGATGGTTTTTCAGCTTAACGAATCAAAGTTAAGGCTTGAGCAGCAGCGCAAAGAACTTGAGAATAATCTGGAACTTACGGAACAGCAGAAGAAGGACCTGGAGAAGGTTAACCGGGAATTGGACCGTTTTGTTCAGACGGTCAGCCATGATATCCGTTCACCTTTGATGGGCGTCGTTTGGTATGCTGATTTCTTAAAGACCCACTACGGCGCGAACCTTGACAAGAAAGGTCAGGATAGTCTGGAGGGAGTTTGTCGTAGCGTCGAGCGTGCTAATGACCTGATCAAGGATCTTCTTGAACTGACCCGGTTATCCAGAGTCCGTAACCCATATTCTTGTGTTGAACCGATCATCTTGATCGATGAAGTTATTGCGAATCTTGATTATAAGATCAAACAGAATAAGGTTGATCTTCATGTTCAGTCGAAAATGCCGATCGTTGTTTGTGACGGCATCAAGATCAAGGAAGTTTTTCTTAACCTGATGACCAATGCCATAAAGTTTTCTTCAGGCGGCACCCAGCAGCCCAAAGTCGATGTCTTTTATATAGACACTGTTGATGCTCACGAGTTTATCGTTAAAGACAACGGGATCGGAATCGCGCCGGAGTTCCACGACGATATTTTTGCTATCTTCAGGCGTCTTGACACGACGGGTAAGTATGAAGGGACCGGCGCTGGCCTAAGCATTGTTAAAAGTATTATTGATGACCATGGCGGGAAAGTCTGGGTTGTTTCCGACATCGGCAAGGGGTCGGAATTCCATTTTACAATTCCAAAAGCTCTGGAAATTCATCGGAAGGCGGATTAAGATGATCACCAAAGAAACGGTTAATTATATCGCGTCACTTTCCCGTTTGCACATTGACGAAGCTGAAAACGCCGGTTTTGTCAGGAACCTGGAAGATATTCTACAGTATGTCGCGAAATTGAATAAGCTGGATGTTGCAGGAGTTTTGCCGACCAGTCATGTTTTAAAAATGGAAAATGTGTTTCGTGATGATAAAGTATCACCGTCATTAACTCAGCAGGAGGCGCTTTCTTTTGCTATTGAGAGTCATGCCGGACATTATAAAGTTCCCAAGGTTATTGAATAGCATGGATCTTTTTAATCTTACTGCCAATCAACTGTTGACAATGATCTCCTCTGGCCAGATTTCGGCTGCGGATGTACTGTCGTCGGTACGCGTACGGCAACAGGCCGTTGGGCAGAAGACTAATGCCTTTATTCGGACCTACGATGAGACCGGGAACGGCGCAGCCTTTCCGGTGCCCATCGGGATCAAGGATAATATTTGCGTTAAAGGCCGCGAGGTTACCTGCGCATCAAAGATCCTTAAAGGTTTTCGGCCTCCTTACGATGCGGCCGTCGTTGAGAAGATCAAGGCATCCGGCGGGATCGTGCTGGGCAGTTTGAACATGGATGAATTCGCGTTCGGATCCTCGACAGAATCTTCTTCTTACGGGATTGTACGCAATCCCTGGGATCTGGGTTGTGTTCCCGGCGGGTCATCGGGCGGTTCTGCGGCGGCGGTCGCTGCGGGTGAGGCGGTCTGGGCGATCGGCAGCGATACCGGCGGGTCCATTCGCCAGCCGGCAAGCTTTTGCGGCGTTGTTGGCCTCAAGCCGACGTATGGTCGTGTGTCCCGATACGGCCTGATTGCCTTTGGTTCAAGCCTTGATCAGATCGGTCCGATCACGAAAGATACGACCGATTGTGCGCGATTGCTGGGTATCCTGGCAGGTTTTGACCATCGAGATTCTACGTCGGTTGATTTGCCGGTTCCTGATTATACGAAGTCCCTGGACCGGCATGTCAGAGGGCTGCGCGTCGGTATCCCGAAAGAATATTTCATTGACGGTATTCAGCCGTCGGTGCTGGCGGCAGTACAGGCCGCGATTGATTTTTACAAAAAAGAAGGCGCTCTTATTTGTGAGATCTCCCTGCCGCATACTGAATATGCTGTTGCAACGTATTATATAGTAGCGACAGCGGAAGCAAGTTCGAATTTGGCCCGATTTGACGGGGTGGAGTATGGTTTAAGGGCGGTGCCCTCTAGACCACGCAAAGCCGGGATTGTTGACATGTATGAAGAAACCCGGGCGAAGGGTTTTGGAAATGAGGCTAAACGCCGGATCATGCTGGGGACATATGTCCTTTCTGCCGGATATTATGATGCATATTATTTACGTGCCCAGAAGGCCCGCACGTTGATTAAAAATGATCTCGATAAGGCGTTTCTTGATTGTGATGTCATTCTTTCTCCGACAGCGCCAACAACCGCGTTTCGGATCGGTGAGAAGACGAACGATCCATTATCGATGTATCTTTCGGATATTTTTACTATTCCGGCGAATTTGGCAGGTATCCCGGCGATATCATTGCCGTGCGGTTTTGATGAAAAGAATTTGCCGATCGGACTGCAGTTAATGGCAGCCCCGTTCGCCGAAGAACGATTATTGGCCGCTGCATTTGCCTATGAGCAGGCTCATGGGTGGCATGTACAAAGAGCAAAACTTTAATTTCAGTGAGAATATGGATTTTGAAACAGTTATCGGATTAGAGGTTCATCTTCAGTTGAATACGGCAACCAAGATTTTTTGCGGCTGCCGTAATGTCTTTGGCGTGGAAGCGAATACGTGTGTTTGCCCGGTTTGCCTGGGCTTACCTGGGTCGTTGCCGGTGTTAAACCGCGACGTCCTTTTTTCAGGGATCAAGGTCGGATTGGCGCTTAACTGTTCCATTAATACTTTCGTTAAGTTTGATCGGAAGAATTATTACTATCCGGATCTTCCCAAGGGTTATCAGATCTCCCAGTATGACTTTCCTATTGCCAAGGCAGGGTTTTTGCCTGTTATGACGGGCGGGCAGGAAAAGCGCATCGGGATCACCCGCGCGCATCTTGAAGAAGATGCCGGTAAATTGATCCATGATGATGCCATTAACGCGACGCTGGTTGATTATAACCGTACGGGAACGCCCCTGGTTGAGATCGTTTCCGAGCCTGATATGAGGTCTGCAGACGAAGCGTATGACTACCTAACAACGTTGAAGCTGGCGTTGCAATATTTGAATGTATCTGATTGTGATATGGAAAAAGGGTCATTACGCTGTGATGCCAATGTTTCGATCCGTTCTCGGGGAGAAACAAAGCTAGGAACTAAAACAGAGTTGAAGAATATGAACTCTTTTAGTGCTGTTAAACGCGCGATCGATTTCGAAGTGGCCCGTCAGACGCGTCTGGTGATCGCCGGTGAGAGCATTGTTCAGCAAACCCTGTTGTGGAATGAGGAAAAGGGGATTACCATCCCGATGCGCAGTAAAGAGCAGGCGCATGATTATCGGTATTTCCCGGAACCTGATCTGGTGCCGTTTACGTTGACTGAGGCGGAGATTGATAAGGTCCGCTGCGGATTACCGGAATTGCCCTATGCGCGCCTGCACCGGTTGATCGAAAAGCTTGGTGTCAGTGAATATGACGGCACGATTATTGTTCAGGATAAAACATTCGCTGATTTTTTTGAATCAGCTCTTGCATTGGGTGTTGATGTTAAGAAACTTTGTAACTGGATGAATGGTCCATTAATGAAAGAACTTAATGACCGTAAATGCCGTTTGGGGGATCTCAAGCTTACTCCAGGGATGCTGGTTGAGTTGATCAATAAAGTTGAAGATGGTACTGTCAGTAACCTGGCGGGAAAAGAAATCCTGGCAGAGGTTGTTGCAACCGGCCGGAAGATTGAAGATATCATCAAGGAAAAAGGGTTAACGCAGGTTTCTGACGAGGCATTGATCGGGAAAATCGTTGACGAGATCATTCTTAAGAATCCTCAGGTTGTCGAACAGGTCCGTTCAGGGAAAGCAAACGCCGCTGGTTTTCTGGTTGGTCAGGCGATGAAGCAGATGCAGGGAAAAGCAAATCCGAAAATAATTAACGAATTCATTCAAAGGAGAATTACGAATGTTTAAGAAGGCCCTGGTTGTCATTTTATTTTTGTTCGGGTTGATGAGTTTTGCGACATATGCCCGTTCTCAATCCGACAAGGCAACAGCTCCTGTAAAGGCGGCTGGACCGGTTGTCCCGGCTGTGCTTGCGAACGTAACCGGAAACACTGAAGAGGTTAAGAAAGACGAGGATGCCGGGCCGCAGGACCTCTATTCCCAGGTTGAGCTTTTTAGCTATGTATTAACGACTGTACAGTCCGAGTATGTTGTTGAGAAGAAACCCAAAGAGCTTATTTACGGAGCTTTGACTGGGATGGTCGGGGCTTTGGATCCGCACAGCCAGTTCCTGCCGCCTGATGAATATAAGGACCTTAAGACGGAGACCGAAGGTAAGTTCGGGGGGCTGGGCATTGAGATCACCACGCGTGACGGGTTGCTGACGATCGTGACGCCCATCGAGGATACCCCGGCCTGGAAAGCTGGGCTTAAAGCCGGCGACCGGATCGTTAAAATCGAGAAAAAGATTACCCGTGATATGACGCTTAATGAGGCCGTAAAACAATTACGCGGCGAACCAGGAACAAAGGTGCATATCACTATTCTGCGCGAATCCGAATTTAAAGTTCATGATTATGAGATTGTTCGTGAGATCATCCATGTTAAGGATGTTAAAGAGCCATTACTGCTCGATGATAATATCGCCTATGTTCGGTTGGTAGAGTTCCGTGAGAATTCGTATGAACAGATCTATGCCGCGATCAAGAAATTAAAAGATCAGGGAGCTACAAGCTTGATCCTGGATGTGCGTAATAATCCCGGCGGTTTGCTGAACGTGGCGATTAAGATCAGTGAAATGTTTTTACCAGCGGGAAAAACGATCGTTTCGACCCGCGGTCGACATAAGGAACAGGACACGGTCAGTGTGTCACACAATGTTAAGAATGAGTTTGCCGATTGGCCAATCGTTATCTTGATCAATGAAGGCAGCGCCTCAGGCAGCGAGATTCTGGCTGGTGCGCTGAAAGATAACAGGCGTGCGGTGACGCTGGGGGTTAAGTCCTTCGGCAAGGGGTCGGTTCAGTCAGTCATTCCGTTACCTGATGGTTCTGGGCTCCGCTTAACGACCAGTAAATATTTTACGCCCTCAGGCGTTTGCATTCATGACATTGGGATCACACCGGATATTGTTATCCCGAGGATTTTTCCCAAAGGCGACGCTGACTCCGACGAAGAAGATGGAACTAAAGACAGCAAGGATGTCAAGAACATAAAGGATGCCAAGAAATCATCCAATGACGTTTTTGAGAAACTTGAAGAAGAAAATATACAGGATCCAAATATGAAAGAAAAGCGACGTAAAGAGCTTGAAGTAAAAAAACGCATGGCCGAAGATAATCAGGTTCAAGGCGCTATCAATGTCATCAAGGGTATTCGTGTTTATAAAAAATTGACGGTGGAGTGATCTTTAATGGTATCTCAAGGGAAAAATAAGTCTTTATCGCCGGTGGCGATCGTTCTTTGGGTTGTCGTGGCTGTTGTTTGCATCCAGGGTTTCTTTTTCTTTCAGAAACGATTAGCACCTGGAGAGACAAAAAAGTCTCAACAAACAACGCCTGTCAAGCCGGTCAAGAAAGCACCTAAGACAGCGCCTGAGAAGCCTGTTGTTTATAAAAAAGGAGCTGCTCCTCTTGGACGAATTGCCATTGTCATTGATGATTGGGGGTATAATAATTCCCATTGTAAATATTTAGACCAGATGACGGAGCCGGCTGGGATTGCAATTCTTCCTGGGTTGCCATATTCCAGGGATATTATTCAGTGCGCGGCCGAGAAAGGAAAGCAACCCATGCTGCATTTACCGCTGGAGCCCCATTCTCTCAAGGAGATATATACGAAAGGCTATGTGTTGACGACTCAAATGGGGGCAGCTGAACTTAAATCGATAACTGTTAAGATCATGGATGAGATGAAGGGGGTCGTGGGTGTTAACAATCATACAGGGTCAAAAGGCAGCGAGAGCGAGCTTGTGATGACGACCGTTCTTTCTGAGACGAGAAAGCGTGGACTGTTTTTTGTGGATAGTGTTACTTCAGACCGTACGGTTGGAGGACAGGTGGCAGCAAAACTCAAAATGCATATCGCTAAACGGGATGTCTTTTTGGACAATAAGAATGAACGAGCAGCCATCGAACATCAATTCGCTGAAGTGGCACAGATTGCCCGTATAAATGGCTTTGCTTTGGCGATAGGACATGACCGGGCGTTAAGTTTACAAATCATCATTGAACAGATGAAGAAACTGTCCGAACAGGGGTACGAGTTCGTGACGGTTCCGGATTATATTAAAAAAAATGAATATCCTCGGTTTTGAATCATCTTGTGATGAGACCTCCGCCAGCGTTGTTTGCAACGGCCGAGAGGTGCTCTCAAATGTTGTGGCAACGAGTCTCAAAGACCATCAGAAATATGGTGGAATCATTCCCGAGATCGCTTCGCGTCGTCAGCTTGAATATATAAATATCGTTACAGCACAAGCTCTGACAACGGCGGGATTATCTTTGAAGGATGTCGATGCTGTTGCGGTAACTGAAGCCCCTGGCCTTATCGGGTCATTGGTTGTCGGGCGCTCGTTCGCGCATTCACTTAGCTTTGCTTTGCAGCGCCCTTTGGTCAAAGTCAATCACATCGAAGCCCACGTCTATGCGGGCTATCTGACTGAAAAGAATGAAAAGGATCGCGATCTTCTCGGTGAGTTTCTTTTGCCTGCTGTAGGCCTTGTTGTTTCTGGCGGCCATTCCAGTCTTTTTTATATAAAGGATTTTAGTTCTTTTCGCGTTTTCGGCCAGACCCGTGATGACGCCGCCGGCGAGGCTTATGACAAGGTTGCTCGTATTTTAGACCTCGGTTATCCCGGTGGGCCGGTTATTGATAAGCTGTCTCAGCAGGTTAAAGATAACGACATTAAGTTCCCGTGCGCCCCATTGGAAGGAACAGATGATTTTAGTTTTAGCGGCTTAAAAACTTCAGTTTTATATTACACCCAGCGTAATGCCAAGATCGGTTTCTCTGTAGAGAAAGTTGCCAATGCTTTCCAGGAGAGTGTGGTCAATGTACTCGTGCGTAAATCAATTGAGGCTTGTCTTAAGAAGAAAGTTTTTTCCCTTCTGGTGGGAGGTGGGGTGGCGGCTAATTCCACACTGCGTGCTCGCCTCTCTGAAAGCGCGGCGGCACGGGGAATAAAAGTCCGGTTCCCTTCTTTGCCACTGTGTATGGATAACGCGGCTATGGTTGCGGGCCTTGCCTATCATTTATTATAAAAAGTTCCCTTTTGATTTCTTTTTGTTATAAAATGAAATAAAACAGTATCTACCAGTCTGCCTTTTCGATCGAAGGAAATGGAAACGAGGAGTTTTTATATGGCTTTTGGTGAAAAGAAACCCCAGCGTATCGAACCAGTTTCAAAGACTATTGAGATTAATGCTGAGATGCATGGCACTTTATCTTTTAAGGAACTCGTCGATCTTAAGATCAATGGGCAGTTCACGGGCAGTTTGGATGTTCGTGGGACCTTAACCGTAGGCGGACGTGCCGAGGTCGAGGCGGATATCAGCGGTGATAATGTGGTGATCGCAGGCAAGGTCAAAGGGAATGTTACTGTTTCCAAGATCCTGACATTATTACCTACGGCAGTCCTGATCGGCAATATAAATGCGCCAAAGTTGAACATTGTCGAGGGAGCGATCTTTCAGGGGAATTGCCAGATGTCTCCGACAGAGTCCAATGAATGGATGAATATCAAGGAACTGGCGGTTTACCTTGAACTTGATGAAGGGTCGATCATTGAGCTGGTCCGTTCGGGAAAGATCCCTGTTGTTCGTGAGGGTGATATTCTTAAATTTGAACGAGCCCAGATCGACGGTTGGGCTGCTGCCGGGATGGTGAAATGAGCTTGAGCCCTTATGTAACAGTCAGAGAGGCGGCACAGATCCTCGGTTTGCCCGAGGGGAAGGTGATGGGGCTAGTCGAAGAGAAGAAACTGATGGCCTATCGCATTGCTGACCAGTATCTGCGTTTAAAACGTTCCGATATCCTTTCTTTGCGTGATTCCGGGAATGTCGTCGCTGAAACGGTGAAGTTCCCTTATTCAGCGGCGGAAAGGCTGCGCGATTTCTTTGTCTATAACGATTTTTACCTTCTTGCTGCCGGCATCATCTGTGTGCTTCTTGGCATCGTTTTCTTCTTACCTTGAAATTCCCTTGATATTTTAAATCTTTTAACATACAATTGACCCCATATTTCGGCGAGGTAGCTCAGTTGGCTAGAGCATACGGTTCATACCCGTACGGTCGAGAGTTCGAATCTCTCCTTCGCCATTCTTCTTGGCGATAAATGCGTTTAAAAATACTCCTCATTGCCCTAATTACGGCTTCTGTTTTCTGGGCCTACTGGCCTTCGCTATCGCACATCCCAAAACAAGATCAGATCTTTTACCTCGGAACTATGGCTGACAAGGATGATTTTATATCCCTTGTTTTTGCCTCAATTTCATTTCCTAGAGATTCATATTCAGCGATCGGTGACGTCCTGCTTTTCAGGCCATTAACGTTCTGTTTTCTTGGACTTGAGCGATTTCTGTTCGGCTATAATTTCTATCTTTGGCAGTTGACGGGAATACTTCTGCATTTTGGGGTTGTTTTTTCTTTAGGTAGTTTGCTTTGGGTTATTCGCCCCGGCATGAGTGCCATCATGGCAACTGGTTTCTTTGCATTGCAATTAACCAATGTTTCTATGGTCAATTGGAATCAGATCAATCCGTATTTGGTCTTTACGGCGCTTTTATTGTGGGCTCTACGTGAATTATATCTTTTTGAGCAAGACGCCGAACGACGTGTCGTGAGGGTCTATATTACGGCTATTTTGATGACTATCGCGTCGTTGTTTTATGAGGGAGGCGTTTTTTATTCTGTTTTGATGTTTTTATACCTTTTATGGATCTCGCGTCGTCAACATTCGAGTCTTTTTGTGTCTGCCTGGATGTTACTGCCGGTCATTGTATATACTGGCTTCGATTATTGGGACATCTCTCTTCGACATTTCGCTTTTAATGCTGAATCAGGGCTTATTATTAACAAGCTTTTTTCGTTTGAAACGATATTTAATGCGGCCCGCACTTTTAAATGGTTTTTGTGCTGTGGTCTCTTTCTGGCACCGGCAGATATCATCGAATCTGTGCGGACGTATGTGTTGCCGCATACATTAACTTGGCAATGGCCGTTTATCGGTTTTCAACCTCAGATGATCCGGGGTGTCGTGATCATCCTGACAACACTGGCTATTCTAAGGGTCGGTTACAGCAGGGAATACGCCAAGAAGCAGGCGTCATTCTTGCTTCTTCTGGCTGTTATTATGTTTACGTATGTTGTGGTTATTGTTCTTGGTCGGGTTAATCCCCGTGGATTTATTAATGGATTGTTAGTCAGCAGTTATTATTTATATATTTTTTGGGCGCTGTTGACGGTTTTTGTGTATACCATGTTCGATCTTTCACGTTGTCAACGCCATTCTTTTTGGAAGACCTGTCGCTGGTTGCCGGTAATTCTCATTGTGCTAACCGCGGGAGTTAACACTGTTTATATTCGCGAGGTGAATGCCATGATTCTCGCAGGGCAGAGGGAAACACGTATTTACATTAATTATGTCGGAGCTTTTGTCCGTGAACACCAGAGTGAAAAGGCTTTTACGTTTGACATTGCTTCCGGTTGCCCAGGCAGTTTTCCAGACTGGGTGGCAAAAGAAAAGCAAGTGGGCGGCGGGATTGCGGAAAGTTATTACCATCGCTACATTGATCACGACCACCCGCGGTATCACCTGATGTGCCCGTCCTATTGAGGGCAGGTTTATTAATCCTTTTCCTTTACATAATTGAGATTTTTAACCATAATAAATTATATGCTTAAAATTATATTTGTTTTGTTAACTTTTTTATTTTTAGCTTATTCCAGCGTCGTTTACGCGGAGCTCAATCCTTTGCTGCAGTCATCGTCTAAATATGACAAAGTGCGTGTTGAACGGGCGCTGACGGTTGACACGATCCTGCTGGCCGGGGGGGAACGTGTTGTCTTGATTGGTATTCAAGGCCCAAATCCTCCAAAATTTCGCGATGTTAAACGCGATCAGAACGGATTTATTATTCCTGATGATGATCCAACGACCACCTTTGAACTGGAAGCACTCCGTTTTGTCAGGGGCTTGGTTGAGAATAAACAGGTTCATATTGAATTTGATGCTGAGCGTCGCGATGAAGACGGTGTCCTGCAGGCTTATGTTTTTCTTCCGGATGGGAAGATGCTTAACGAAGAAGCGGTACGCTTTGGATATGCCCGGTTACAGTTGCGGATGCCTAATATGAAATACGCTCAGCGTTTGCGGGAAGCGTATAAAGAATCCCGTCATGAAATGCGGGGTTTACAAGGTAACTGGTGATGGGTTTCATCCCTAAGTTCCTTCGACATCTTAAGACCTCACATCTGATTGATCGGGGTGCCAGGCTGTTAGTCGCCGTTTCCGGCGGAGCAGATTCGATGTGTCTGCTACATGCCCTGTTCCGTTCTCGTCAAGAACTCGGCCTAGAACTGATCGTTGCGCATTACGATCATCATTTGCGCCGCACCTCCGCCCGAGATCGTCTTTTTGTTGAGCAGGCGGCACGGTTCCTTGATTTGCCTTTCGTGGTGGAAGTTAACCGTTGCAAAGTTTCTAAGACTGGTTCCATAGAGGATTTTGCCCGGAAGCAACGCTATGACTTTCTGGTTCGTGCGGCTCTAAAGCATGGAGTTGATGCTATTGTGACGGCGCACACTCGCGACGATCAGGCCGAGACGGTTTTACTGCGCATCATGAGAGGGACCGGTTTGTCGGGGTTACAAGCTATTCTCCCTTTGAGAAAAATGAATGGTGTAGATCTTGTCCGGCCTCTTCTGATTTTCTCCCGACACGAAGTCGAGCGGTTCCTTCAGGAGATAAAGGTCTCATTTGTTAATGATCCTTCTAACCGTTCTCTGGATTTTACCCGTAATAAGGTGAGGCGAGTTCTTATTCCCTTTTTAGAGAAAGAATTCAACCCAGGGATAAAGGATAACCTCGCACGCCTGGCAGATACAGCGGCTCATGATTATTCATTTATAGAAACTCAGGTTGCGCTATTTTTAAAAAGGTCGCTGAAAAAGGTGGGGAGCAATGTCTCTTTCTCCTTAAAGAAATACAGGTCGCTTCATCCTTCTATCCGCCGGATGGTGTTGCGCTCTGCGTTCGCGGCTCTTTACGGCGATGCTAAACCGTTAACATTGGCTCATATAGAGTCTATGGATACGGTATTAACCGATTCCGGCGATCCTAAAAAATGTTGTTTACCTGTTGGTGTATGCTATGACCGGCGTGGGGAAAGAGTAATATTTTCTTTTGACAAGATGCCGGCATAAAATCCTTAATCTTAATCTTGAGATTAAGGGCTTCAACAGATACAATAGTAAAACTTTTATGGTCATAAAATTCTCACTATTTTTTTGTATGGCAGTATTTTTCATGCCGGTTCTTGCCTGGGCACAATTGCCGGCAGACGGTGTGTCGAAAGAGTTCTTTGACGATGGTAAAGTGCATACCGAGAAAACTTACGCCGGAGGCGTTCTTAACGGGGCTTTTCGTGAATACTATCCTGATGGAAAACTTTTAAGTGCTGGCATGTACAAGGATGGGCGCCTTGAGGGCGGGTATAAATCCTATTACCAGAACGGCAATCTTTTCATCGAGAAAACGTATGTTAACGGCCTTCAGCATGGGATCAATAAAGAGTATTTTGAAAATGGAAACCCTAAGAGTGTTGAGGGATACAAGTATGATGCTCTCGACGGTATCTGTAAGTACTATGCTGAAGACGGAGTGTTGAAATATTCATTGCAATTTGTCGCCGGGCAGCTTAACGGTGAGAGTCGCGAATACAATGTCCTGGGGGTTCTAACAAGTATCGTATATTATCGTGATAATGTTCTTAACGGCGAAGCTCGTGAATTTAATGATCAGGGAACAGTCCACGCTGTCTGGAATTATCGCAATGGTGTCAAAGAAGGTGAGTCTCGTATTTTTTACGATAATGGTAAGGAGGAGTGGATCCTGAATTTCAAGGATGGTGAGATCAATGGTCAGGGCCGTAAATTTTCACGCAGTGGGGTACTTGTCCTTGATGCTCAATATAAGAATAATCAGTTCAATGGTCTGGTACGAGAGTATCGTGATAATGCCAAGCCCAAGACCGAATGTTCTTATAAAGACGGGATTAAGGATGGTGACTGCAAGGAGTTTTATCCGAACGGCGGTATTAAGATTGAATGGAATTATCTTTCCGGCGAGAAACAAGGACAAGCAAAAGAATATCGGGAGAACGGGTCCCTGTGGATGGAGGTTTCATACGATAAGGGCAAGCAGAACGGGATCATGAGGGAGTATTACACAAATGGTAAAATTAAGAAGCAGTGGGAGATTGTAAACGGTGTTCAGGAAGGAACCGCCAAATCGTTCTACGAGGCAGGGGAATTAATGAGTGAAGAAATTTATCAGGGTGGCAAGCTTCAGGGGGAATCACGGTTGTATAATAAGGACAGCAACCTTGCTTACATCGATACTTTTGACCGCGGCATTAAGATTAAACGTAAAGGTTTTGATGCGCGCGGCAAGTTAGAGTTTGAGCAGAATTATTAATGGAGTTTATATGCCTTTAGAAACACCAAAAAAAGTATTACCGCCTAAAAAGACGGATTCGAAGAAAACGCCTCGGACCCCAAATCCGAATCAGGACAGCGGGGTGTGGATATTCTGGGTTTTATTATTTGTTATTTTTCTGGTCATATCAAACCCAGCAAATAATGCGGCTAATAATTCAGCGCAGAAAATGTCATATGGTGAATTTTATTCATTGGTTAAGGACAATGATTCAACCGGAAAGATTAAGAAGCTTACGTTGACTGAGGGGCCTGAAACGATCCTGAAAGGAAAGTTATCTGATGGTAAGGAGTTTCGGGTAAATATCCCTAATGACGACAAGGATATCCTCGCGTTAGTACGTAATAATGTGAAGGATTTCTCCGTTGTTCCGGCTGAAACTTTCTGGACTCAGTTCTTTTTTTCATTTGTCCCTGTTCTGCTGATTATATTCTTTATTTGGTTTCTTGGTCGTCGTGGCGCTGAAATGGGGAACAAAATCTGGTCTTTTGGAAAATCCCGTGCGAAAGTCAGCGACAAGGGGCAGAACAAAATTACTTTTGCTGATGTTGCCGGCGTTGATGAAGCTAAAGAAGAGCTGCAGGAGATTATCGAATTCCTGAAAGATCCAAAAAAGTTTGAACGTCTTGGGGGAAAAATCCCGAGGGGAGTGCTCTTGGTTGGCCCGCCAGGTACGGGAAAGACGTTGTTGGCAAAAGCTGTTGCCGGGGAAGCCGACGTGCCTTTCTTTTCATTGAGCGGATCGGACTTTGTTGAAATGTTTGTAGGTGTCGGGGCTTCTCGTGTTCGCGATCTTTTTGAACAGGCGCGCAAAGCCGCTAAGGCAGCGGGTGGAAAAGGCTGTATCATTTTTATTGATGAGATCGACGCTGTCGGTCGTCAGCGTTTTGCCGGTATCGGCGGCGGCAATGACGAAAGGGAACAGACGCTTAATGCGCTTCTCGTCGAAATGGACGGGTTCAACTCGCCTAGCGGTTTTATTCTGGTAGCGGCTACTAACCGTCCAGATACTCTGGATCCCGCGCTTCTTCGTCCGGGCCGTTTTGACCGGAGAGTGATGGTGGGTCTGCCGGATATCAATGGCCGGGAGGGTATCCTTAAGGTTCATTGCCGCAATATCAAACTCGATATGGATGTCGATTTGAGAAAAGTGTCGATGCAGACAGTTTATTTCTCGGGGGCAGATCTGGCTAATGTCTGCAATGAAGCGGCACTGCTCGCGGCCCGTCGCAATCGAGAGACCGTCGGGATGCAGGAGTTCCTAAACGCCGTAGAACGGGTAACTCTTGGACCTGAGAAAAAGTCGCACATTACTTCTAAGCGTGAGAAGGAAATGACTGCCCATCATGAAGCTGGGCATGCTTTGCTAAGTCTTTTAATCAATGAAGTGGATACGTTTACTAAAGTTTCTATCATCCCTCGCGGGATGGCGGGCGGGTACACCCTTACGCCACCGACAGAAGATAAACATTATTATACGCGTTCTGAGCTTTTCGGACAGATGACAGTCCTTTTGGGTGGACTGGTTGGTGAAGAAGTGTTTATGAATGATACAACGACAGGCGTTTCTAATGATCTTGAGCGTGTCCGTGAGCTGGCGCATAGCATGGTTTGCGCTTTTGGGATGAGTGATCAGATGGGTAAGATGGCTTTTGGGAAAGGTCATCAGCCGTCGTTCCTTGGCCGTGATCTTTTTCAGGAGAAAGATTACAGTGAAGAAACCGCCCGCCGTATTGATGCGGAAGAACATAAACTTGTTGATGCTGCATATCAACGGGCCCGGCAGATCATTACAACTAATCGTGATAAACTGGATCTTATTGCAAATAAGCTTATCGAAAAAGAAGTGATCGACATTGATGAGGCCCGGATCCTTTTGGGATTGCCTTTACCTGAAGTTTCAAGCAAGGAGCCCCTTCAGGGATGATCAAACGCCGTTGTTTTAATTTTACTGCAAGAGGGAGACTTCTTAGTTTAGGTAAATCGACAGCGTTGATGGGGATTGTAAACGTGACCCCTGATTCTTTTAGCGGTGATGGCCAGTTGAGGCATAAGGACTTTATTTCACAGGCTGTTGCCCGGGCTGCCGGGATGGTAGATCAAGGTGCACATATTATTGATATAGGCGGTGAGTCAACAAGGCCCGGCGCTTCGGTTGTAACCGCGCAGGAAGAGGTGAGGCGCGTAATTCCTGTTATTGCGTCACTGGTGGCTGCTCGTCGAGAAGTAATCGTTTCTGTGGATACTTCAAAAGCTCTGGTGGCAAAGGAAGCTTTGATTGCCGGCGCGCATATTGTTAATGTTGTACAGAGTCATAAAGTTTCTGAGGGATTATTAAAGCTTGTGCGTTCTTTTGAGGCAGGCATTGTCCTTATGCATATGCGGGGAACGCCGCGAACGATGCAGGCCATGTCGCAGTATCAGCGACTCGTTCCTGAGATTATTCTTGAACTTGAAAGGATCGTGAAGGTTGCTTGCAGCGCTGGTCTTGAGCGGCGTCAGATCATCATTGATCCAGGGATTGGATTTGCAAAATCGGCGCAGGATAATTTTATGCTGATCAGGGAGCTGGGGCGTTTTAAATCGTTAGCACTTCCGATTCTCATTGGTGTTTCGCGGAAATCATTTATTGGTAAGCTTTTGGATGTTGATCCTGTCGAAAGGCTTTTTGGTTCAGTGGCGGCCGTGGTAGCAAGCGTGCTTGAAGGCGCGCATATTGTCCGGGTACATGATATTGTTCAAATGAAACAGGCCGTCAGCGTTGCGGATGCCGTCCTGTCAGGAGGTACATGAGTTTAAATTTCTGGTTAACGTTGAAGCCAATCATCGAGATTCTTATCCTTGCGTTTATTTTTTATAAAATCCTGGTTTTTTTTCAGGGCACGAGGGCGTTTCAGGTTCTTAAAGGGATGACCTATCTTCTGGTCGTTTTTCTCGTGTCTCAGCTTCTTGGCTTAGCCACACTGAACTGGTTATTGACGAAGTTTTTCGCGATCTGGATTCTGGCACTGGTCGTCATTTTTCAACAGGAGATCAAGCAGGGTCTGGCGCGTCTCGGGCAGGGGAACCTGTTTAATATTTCTCTCGAGGAGTCAGAGGTGGCGGCGATTATCGACGAATTAGTTGACGCTGTATTTATCCTTTCCGATAAGAAAACGGGTGTTTTGATCGCGATCGAGCGTGAGGCCAAGTTAAAAACCTACATTGAAAGCGGCATCATGATCGATGGATTAGTTTCGGGTGAGCTCATCCAGACGATCTTTAAACATGATTCTCCGATGCATGATGGCGGCGTTGTCGTGCGTGGGAACCGGATCGTGGCGGCATCCTGTTTATTCCCTCTTTCAGAAAACCAGCATTTAAGCAAGATCATAGGCACTCGTCATCGGGCGGCGCTTGGGCTTACCGAACAGACCGATGCTTTAGCATTGCTTGTTTCTGAAGAGACCGGAGATATTTCAGTTGCTTGCGACGGAAAGTTTATTCCTGTTACCGGACCTGAGCGTTTGCAGAATATTCTCAAAGACCTTTTGATGGCTCATCCTGCCCAGGAGGATAAATGAAACGTTTTCTTTTACATAACATTTCACTCAAGATCATTTCGTTTGGGTTAGCCATCATCGCCTGGATTTATGTTAACGGCGAGATCCTCAGGAGATAAATTTATGCCTCTGCTTGGCGTTAATATCGATCATGTCGCGACTATTCGGCAACAACGCCGGGAGTTTGATCCTGATCCTGTCAAAGCCGCGTTGATCTGTCAGGAGGCTGGCGCTGACAGTATTGTGGCGCATCTCAGGGAAGATCGTCGACATATTAACGATAAAGATATCGTTTCATTGAAGAAGGCGTTGCAGATCCGGTTCAATATGGAAATGTCTATTGCTCCGGATGTGGTTCAGCTGGCGTGTAAGATTGTTCCTGACCAGGTAACCCTCGTCCCTGAACGCCGTCAGGAGCTTACGACGGAGGGGGGCTTGGATGTCGTTGGTGGTTTCAAGAAGCTTAAGCCCGTTTGTACCAGACTTCGCGATAAGGGGATCGCTGTCAGTCTTTTTGTCGATGCTCAAAAGGCTCAGGTTGATGCGGCGAAGTCTCTAGGGGTATCTATTATTGAGTTGCATACGGGTTCTTATGCTGAAGCTAAGACCAGGAAGGCTTTGTTCTTCCAGCTGAAGACATTAACCCATATTGCCCAATATGCACATTCGCTGGGTATCGAAGTGAACGCCGGCCATGGTTTGAAATATCATAATACATCGGCTGTGGCTGCTATTCCCGCCATGAATGAACTTAACATCGGGCATTCGATTATCTCGTATGCTGTTTTTGTCGGCCTCAAACGCGCTGTTACCGAGATGCGGGCGATCTCCCGGCTAAAATCCTCCACGAGGACTGGTTAATGGTCGTTGGTATAGGTATTGACATTGTCGAGATATCCCGTATCCGCACGGCCGTAGACAAGTGGGGGGATAAATTTATCGAACGTATTTTTACCCCGCCTGAGATCGCTTATGCCCGTTCCCACACACTACCGTTCCAGCATTATGCCGGCCGGTTTGCAGCCAAAGAGGCAATATACAAAGCCCTTGGCGATCAATCTGTAACCTGGAAAGACATCACGGTTATTAACGATGTTTCCGGAAAACCTTCCTGCTCTGTTAAAAGGCTTCGGGCGGGGACGATCATCCATATATCCATTTCTCACTCAAAATACTATGCCGTTGCCAATGCCGTTGTTGAGACGAAATAAACGGTCGTACAAGAACGATTTTGGGCATGTGCTGGTGGCTGCAGGATCAGCGCCCATGCTTGGCGCTGCCTGTCTGGTTTCTTTAGCTGCAATGCGTTCTGGTGCCGGATTAGTTACGGCGGCCATTCCTAAAGCATTAAATCTTGCATTGCAAGAAAAGTTGGCCAATGCTGTCATGACGATGCCGGTTACTGGATCCAGGGGAGATGTCTTTGGCACGGCCTCGTTCCGGGACATTTCTCGTTATTGGACCAAGTATACCGCTGTTGCGATCGGACCGGGTTTGGGAACTTCTTTGCCTGCAAAATATTTTGTCATGAAAATGGTATCTGAATGTCCATTGCCAATGATTATCGATGCTGATGCGTTAAATCTTTTAGCTGGTTCTTTGGGGAGCATCAAAGGCCAAACGGCGGCAAGGGTGTTAACGCCTCATCCGGGAGAGTTTGCCCGCTTGTCAGGTGAAAAACCAGAAAACGATGCTTCTCGTAAGGAGGCCGCGCGGAGATTCTCGGTTAAACACAATGTTGTTTTGATCTTGAAAGGCCATCGAACTGTTATCGCTTCTCCCGACGGTAAATTCACGGTAAATAATACCGGTAATCCAGGAATGGCCAAGGCGGGGATGGGAGATGTATTGACAGGGATGATCGTCGCATATTTGGCACAGGGAATCCCCGCTTATGTCGCTGCTAAAGAAGCTGTTTATCGACATGGGTTGGCTGGCGATAAATTACTTAATCGACTTAATATTTATGCATTTACTGCGAGTGATTTAATCGATGAGATTTCTAAAATTTGATCCTGATCGTACCGTTCGAGCAATATGTGCTGCAGGGATTCTTCTGTGGGCGTATTTATTGACGGTTAAATTTGTCAATTATGGATATTACGATTGGGATTTGTCTCTTTATTCCCAGGCTATGTGGCGCATGATCCATGGGTCCTTGGATGTTTCTTTGTTCGGAATGAATTTCTTTGGTAATCATGCGGAATACATATCATTTCTAGTTGCACCTTTTTATTTTTTAATGCCGCATCCTTTAACTTTGGTCTATATCAACGTTATAGCTTTTTTTATCGCTGCATATGTTTTTTACTTTATTTTCAAGAGATTCCTATCGCCATGGACGGCGGTTGTCTTTTGCTGTTTGTATGTTATGTACCCTCCGAATCTTTTTATGCTTGTTTATGAGTTCCATTTTGAGTCTCTGGCGTTGCCTTTTATCGCCGGGATGTTTTTATTCTTACTTGAGAAACGTTTTATTGCTTTTATGATCTGTGGTGTCCTGGCCTGTCTTTGTAAAGAGAATATCCCCTCCATTCTGGTTATGTTCGGTCTGGCGTCATTTTTCAGGAAAGGTGTGGACAGGCGGATATGGGGGATGATCCCGGTCATAACCGGATTGGCCTATTTTATTTTGGTGATGTTTGTGGTGATTCCTTATATTCGGCGGGATTTGCCGCATTCGGGAAATATTTATTTAGGGATGTTTTCCAGGTTGGGGACGGAACCTGGGGAGATCATGATATCTCTGTTGACGAAGCCATGGCTTGTCTGGCAGATCCTGGTTTCCAATGGCAATCTTTTTTTCCTTAACGAACTTTTCTCTTCGGTTAGCTTCATTTCATTTTTATGTCCGTGGCCGCTTTTTATTGGAATGCCGATCTTGCTGCAAAGTTTATTTTCTTCAGCACCTCAATTTCATACTATATTTTTTCATTATACTGCTACTTTGGCACCGTTTATTTTTGTTTCTGCAGCTGCGGGTGCCGGTGTTTTAATGAAATTCCTACGGCAGAGATCGTTTCATTTCATTATGGTTATCCTGTTGTTCTCTGCCGTTGGGTTTGTCTGTAAATATCAGGTTCCGTTGATTTCCAGGTTTCATTTTCAACGGGATGTTCATGATGATCTTTATGATTCGATGGTTCAACGTGTGCCGCCGGGAGCTTCAGTTGTTGCCAGTTTTAAGTTTCTCAATCATTTGAGCAACCGTGATGGATTATACGCGTTCTACAATGTTTGGCTTGGGAAGAATCTTCTAACCGGCAGGACATATGTTCTGCCGGATACTGTTCAATATGCTCTGGTTGACCTTGCTGATCCCTGGCTTGCGGCGGATTATCGTCTTGATCCGGAAAATGTCGATAAAAGAGTTCAGGCATTCATGGCTGATGGTTGGCAGGTGAGATCCCGTTCACAGGACACTTATCTGATGCAAAGGAGCTTCAAATGAAAATATTCACTGTATTTATTAGGCTGATCCGGATGAAACAGTGGATCAAAAATTTGTTTGTTCTCGCACCCATCGTTTTTTCAGGCCGATATACAGAGCATGCTGCCCTCGTAACAGCCGCTTATGCATTCTTTGCATTCTGCTTTATTTCCAGCGGCGTTTATATTTGTAATGACCTCGCTGATGTCCGGCGAGATAGATTACATCCGAAGAAGTGTCTGAGGCCGCTGGCCAGCGGGCAGGTCTTGATCGGATCAGCTGTCTTGTTAGCGTCCGCCTTTATTCTTGCCGGCTTATGGCTGGCATATTCGGTTGGCACCTGGTTTGTTTTTCTGGCTGGCTTTTATCTCGTTTTGCATGGTTTGTATAACTTTGTCGGCAAGAAAGTCGTCCTGGTGGATGTTATTTGCATTGCGCTTGGTTTTTGCATAAGGATTTGGGCCGGTGCAGTAGCGGTTAATGTGTTGCCATCTGTTTGGCTGCAACTTTGTGTTTTCCTGTTGGCCCTTTTTCTTGGCTTTACCAAAAGACGCTCGGAAATGACGACACTCAAGGAGATATCGGGGGATCATCGTTCTGTTTTAAGGCATTATTCCTTATATCTCCTGGACCATTTGATCATGATCTCGGCAACGTTGTCGATCGTTTTTTACGGCCTCTATACGATATCTCCCGAGATCGTTGAACGGGCGAGGGGATATGCCATGACATACTCTTTGGTTTTCGTTATTTTTGGCATTTTCCGCTATCTTTATCTTATTCATGTAAAGAAAATGGGTGATGATCCGGGCGATGTTCTGACCGGTGATGTCCCGATGCTTGTGGCAGTCTCGGTTTGGATATTTTATTCAGGCAGTGTTTTATATTTTCATTTTGGATAATTCTATGCTTGATGCTTTTGCTTTTGACTGCGGCTATAACGGTTGTTCCTTGCCTGACGTTTTGTCTCGCTGTGTTTTATTTGCTTCCTTTTTTGTTTTTTTTGTACTGTTATTCTATTTTAAAAAAGTTCTCAAATTCCCATTAGCTGTGATGTCTGCAGGTTTAATTGTTTTGTTGCTCACGTTATTGCCGCAGTCATTGACGCGTTTGACAAAACTTACTAATCGTTTCATTAGTTATTCACCGTTGTCGGTTTCAGACAAGCGGGTAATGATGTTCGGGGATTCATTTTTCTTTTCTGCCTATGTCACCAAGCTTTTACCAGGACCGCGCTCAGCCAGGTTGATCACCGATATAAATCTTCATGAAGGCGATGGGTGGGGAGTGCATGATCGGTTGACGTATTATCTTTACCCTATCGATATTAGAGTGGAGAATGGTCAATGTCAGGACAACACTCTTATTTTCTTTCACAAGGCTAATGCTATTAAATTATTGCCACCAGGCTACAAGGTAATATTTAGACCGGATGAGGCTAATATTGTCGCTGTTCGCGAGGGAGCGTCCTGATATGTTTATTGGTTTTTTATTATCCCTGATACTACCAACTCTTGTTGCGTATCTTTTGTTTAGATCTTTCCTGTTGTCGTTAGGTTTTTCCCTGCTTGCGATATTTGGGATTTCATATTTTATTGGGTTAGGGCTTATTACACAGGCCTTTACATTGTTTTGGATCTTTGGGATTCCGATCACTCTGTTGAGTGGTTCCACATGTCTGGCTTTTTTGTCAGGGGTTGCTTTTTTCCTCCCGCGTTTCTCTGATTCTAAAGAAATCCAGACATCAGATGTTAATATTTCAAGATTTGAAAAGTTTTTTATTTTAGGAACAATCCTGTATGTTTCTTTTAATCTCGTGATTGTTTTCCTTAATGCCGTTGTTCTTCCTGTGTATGCGTGGGATTCGATTTCTTCCGAGGCATATAAAGCAAAAACGATTTTCTTTACCGGATCTTTAACACAGCTTGCGCAGGCCATTTATCCAAATTTCCCTTTTTATACACTATCTGCGATGACATGGACCATGTTCGGCCAGGGCGTTTGGGATGATCGATATATCCATTTAATATTCGCGTTCGCTTTAATGTTTTATACGTTAGTTTTTTTCGACATGGTGCGCTTATTGACATCACGACTGGAGTCTTTCCTGGCGATCCTTCTACTGTTTTCATCTAATCTGCTGGTCATGCATTCAACCCTTTCTTATAGGGATATTCTTATGATGGCGCACACTTCTTTATGTGTTTTGGGCATTGTTTTATGGGGAGCCAGGGGAGTTGATGGTTATATATTATTTGCCGCTTTTTTTGCAGGGTTGTCATTATTGACCAAACTTGAAGGGTTGCCATATTATCTTGTTTACGTGACGCTTATTTTGGTGACAGGGTATGTTTACAGAAAAAAGATCAAAGATATATTTGTCGTTTTAATGAGATTCATCGCTATTTCAGGGCTTATGTATCTTCCATTTCAAGTCTTCAAGTTTGTGATCAGCGCCGGCGACCGGGGATGGGCAGCGGCGGTGGTTTGCCCTGAAAGTTTTCTAACACGTTTGTCGATGATCTTGGGACGTTTTTTTAATGAATTGTTTCTTTGGGGAAACTGGAATGTTTTTTTCTGGCCAATTTTTACGGTCTCGACAATTATTTTATTAGTTGTTTATCAAAAGGACAGGATCAGCCTTATTTCTCTTGGAGCAGTCTTGATGTTCTTTGGCGTATATTTTGCTACTTTTCTTTTGACGGGGAGTTTTGCTGCTATGCGTACGCCGTACACGATTTCTCGATATTTGATGCACTTTTTCCCTTTGGCAATCTTTTTGATCGTCAGGATTTTATATTTAGCGAGGAAAGACCATGTTCAGCAGACCTAAGGTTATTTCAATTTTAAATAAATTCCGTTTGTTTAATTTATTGCGATGGGTATTTTTCTGGGCGCATAGTTTTGATAAGAGGAAGCTTGCCTTTTACCGTCAGTTTGTAAGCCCTGGGGATCTTTGTTATGATATTGGAGCTAATATCGGCCAGGAAATTGAATTGTTCCTTCGATTGGGAGCGAAAGTTGTCGCGGTTGAGCCTCAGGAAGAGTGTTTTATTTTCTTGAAGAATATTTATCGAAATAACCCTAATGTCGTCCTTATTAACAAGGCTTTAGATTCGAATTCTGGACTGCGTAAAGAAATGTTCATTTCTGAAGCTAATGCTTTATCTTCTCTTTCTTTGGATTTTGTTGAACATGCCGGTAAGACTGCCTGGAAAGGTTATACGTGGAACGGACGACAGGCTGTTATGACGGATACTCTTGATGCATTGATCGCTTTACATGGGGTGCCTGTTTTTTGCAAGATCGATGTCGAAGGATATGAACACAATGTTATTCAGGGCCTAAAGAGGCTGATTCCGGTCATCAGTTTTGAATCAACCCCATTGACCAGAGAGAGCACCTTCAAAGTTTTAGATCATCTTTCGGGTTTGGGCGAACTGAAGATTAACTGGCTTTTAGATCCCACTTTCTCAAAAGGGCCAATCAAGATGAATAATCCTGAATGGACTCAAAATATCGGTGAGGTAAAGAAAATGTTGTCTGTTGAAACTGATTTCTATGGTGATGTTTTCGTAAAAATGTTTGAACGGAAGAAATAATTACTTATTTGCATACATACCTGGAATAGATTCTGAATGATATCTTTAAAAGATATTTTTATTTCATCTGGTAGTTGGCGAATTAAGCAATTAAAACTCGTTGATTTTTTTATCGGCGGGCTAATTGCTTTCTTTATCCCGTTTTCGAGGGGTGTCGCTAAGCCTTTAGGGATAAAAAAGATGCTGATTATCCGTCCTGGGGGTATCGGCGATGCCGTATTTCTTTTGCCCGTTTTACTACGATTGAAATCTATGGGAATAACTGTAGATGTTCTCTGTGAGCGCCGGAATGCCGAAGTTTTCAGTTCGCAGGGAAATCTAATTGCTAATTTATATTTATATGATCGTTTGGGTAGTTTTTTTGCATTACCTAGAAACGAATATGATGTCGTTATTGATACAGAACAATGGCACTATTTGAGCGGTGTTCTTGCCTGTTTGGTCAACTCTCCGGTCAAGATCGGGTTTTCTACCCGCCCCTTAAGGGCTAAATTTTTTAACATATGCGTTACGTACGATCAAGGCTATGAATTGGAGAATTTCCGTCGGCTTTTTGATACCGTGGTTCGTGATTCTTTTACTCTTCCCCTGTCTCTTGAGAAAAGTTTCAGAGTTCCCGATAATGCTGTTCAATGGGTTAGAGCTGAACCCCGCATGAAAAACGCAGTCTCACTATTTCTTGGGGCCAGTATTCCTGACCGACGGTTGACCTTCGAGCAGTGGAAGGGTATTGTTAGCTTTTTCCTTTCAGCGAAGATGACACCTGTGTTGATCGGCGGAGCTGATGCAGCGGATATAGCCACTGCTCTGGAGCTTGTGTTTGGTGATAAGATCATAAATAAAGTTGGCAAGTTGGATTTAGGTTATTCCGCTGCTGTTATTTCTCAATCACGCTGTTTTCTGGGAGCTGATTCAGGTCTTTTGCATATTGCAGCTGCGTTGGGGGTTCCTACATTTGGAGTGTTTGGTCCGGGCAATGCAGTGAAATGGGGACCCAAAGGGATAAATGACAAGATTATCTTTATTGCAATGCCATGCTCACCATGTACCCGTTTTGGTTATACCCTCCCGACTTGCAAAGGAGAGTTTACGTGCATGAGGTCATTGAACATTGTCAATCTTTTAAAGCAAGATCCTTTTTTTCAAGACCCGTATACTTCATCGGCAGAATGACAGTTATCGTTAATTTTTGGAATTTATCAAGATGGAGGATGGCATGATTGAGGCCAACGCGCAGAGATGTGCTGGATATTTTAGTCCTACAACTATCCCTGAGCTTGAGGGCGGCAATAAAATATACACAAAGTTTCCTTTTTTAAAAAAACCGTTTGAGAAATTGCGTGATTTGCCGCCTTCACCACGGATACTGGATATCGGTTGTGGACGCGGGCAGGTTCTAAAGCGATGCAAGATGATACGTCACGACGCTATTGTAGTGGGTGTGGATATCAGTAACGATCTTTATTTTATCAAAGAACCTGAATGTTCATTTTTACAGGTCAATCTTGAGGAGGGGAGAATCCCTCTTGAGGATAATTCATTCGATTTGATAACGTGTGAGCATGTTGTTGAGCATTTAAACAACTTTAACGGTATCTTTCTAGAGATCCGCAGGCTTTTACGTTCTGATGGTATTGCTTATATTGAAGCCCCTGATCTGCGGACTACCTGGCTGCCACAGGCGCCCTTTGCCAAGTGCGGGGGCATAAACTTCTACGATGATCCAACACATATCCGTCCTTTTACTCAAGGAGCCTTCAGGCTTTTGGCTATTCGCTCCGGCTTTTCAGAGTTTAAGACTTTTCAGGTTCGAAACTGGGCGTGGTTTCTGGCTGGTCCTTATTTGCTCTGGCGCTACATTCAAAGCCGGGATGCAACGCATTTGCATTGTGCCATTAATCCTTATCTTGGCAATTTTGTGGGATGTTATTTAAAGAAATAGCCAGGAGAATGAGCTTATGGGGAAAAACGTATTTCTTATTACATTGTTCAGTAGTCTTGGCGATGCTTTGATCATTAGTAATCTTGTCATTAAGGCCAGGAAAGCCGGTCAATGCTGTTATATCGCACATTTAAACAACCCGCATATACTTTCGTTTCTTCCGTTAGACCTGAGGCCCTTTGCATTTAATGTCCTCACACTAGATGGTATGGTTTCTTTGGTTAGGGCACTATCGGCAGAGCGAAGGAAGGGATCAATTGTTTTTGGTCTGCAGCAGGCGCCCGGATCTTTGAGAGGTTTCTTTTATCTTAGTTTCATGAAGAAGCTTGGTACTATTGAGCATCTTGTTGATCAAAACCTTTACGATGCTGATATTATTATTCCTGCTACAGCCGATTATATTTTAAATATCCATCTTGATCAGATCAGTGTGCTCTCAGGAATGCATATTCCTGTTGAGGAACGATCTTTGTCTTTACCGGATATATTGCATTCATCTCTCGAGAATACTCAGCCGTTACTTGTCGGGATTCATCCGTGGAGTAGGCGGTGGAAGGAGCCGGCTTTTGTCTGGCCTTTTGAGCGGTGGGTATCTTTTGTCAAGGACGCCTCAATTAATACAAATATTAGTTTTCTTGTTTTTGGTCGAGATCCTCGATTTGATGAATTCCGTTGTTATTTAAACGAGCATCTTGATGACGCTGTGTTCTCCAGGATTTCATTTCGACATGTTAAGAACATCAAGGAAATGACGGGAGCTATCAGCCGGTGTGAGATTCTTGTCAGTGTTAATACAGGGGCAGTTCATCTTGCGCACGCCTTAAAAAAGAAAATGGTTATTCTTAACGGGCCGACATTTGATTTCTGGATCCCGAAAGGGGAGGGTGTTCGGTCAATTCGAGATAAACAGGCAAGATTTAACGGCTCTGACAGACGGGGTGGAAATATGCATTTTCCAATGGTTGCGAGAATTGACGTGAGTGATGTATTAAAAGGTTTTCAAGAGCTGATTTAGAATGTCCTTTGTAAAAACAAACCCCCGGTGCCATTAAATGGAACCGGGGGTTATTCTTTGTGATACGTTCTTACATATGACGCGAAATGCGTCCTTCAGCCTTCTCAAATTTCGGCACATAGGCCTGGACAGGACGGCCGAAGCAGGTCCCCATAGCTTCATAAACAGCAACCTGGTTAAGATCAACATGACGCTGTTCAATCGCTTTCTTGGATTCCATGTAGCGTACCTTGTCGCCGTCGATACCGACGATGGTGACACCAACGGTGCCCTGATTTAACAGCAGGACCGCCGCTGCACCGGCTTCTTTGCCGAAATTGACATCATAAGCCGATGAATGACCGCAACGTACTAAATGGCCCGGGACGACTGAACGGACTTCCGGGATCTCGTTCATCTTTTCAACATACATTTTGGCTTTCTTCATCAGGTCTTTGATCTCGGGATCAGCCTTAAGGCGTTTGGTAAGCTCCTGGCAGACATATTTCGCCGCACCGGCTAATTTTTTATGGCCGAAAGAATCTACGCCGGCAGACTCATCAAAAATCTCGGAGCCGTCCGCCGTTTTTAACCCTTCCGCAACAACAATCATATACTGGCCGGCCAGGACATCGCTTTTTAAAATACGGTTGAAGAAACGTGTTTTCATGTGCTTGTAAACAATATCAAAATCAGTGGGGACCTCCGGGATAAGGATCGCATCCGCGTCTGCCGCAACACCGCCGCGAAAAGCGGTATGGCCGGCATAACGACCGAATACTTCGAGGACCATGATGCGATTGTGCGTGTTGGATGTTGTTTTCAATTCTTCGACATAGGTCGCAATTTTGTTGACCGTGGAGTCACCGCCGACAGAATAGGTTTGAAGGTCAAGGTCCATCGTCTTAGGGGCGTGGACACATTTAATGCCCTGTTCATAAAGATCAACCATGACAGAACCGGAATCGTCGCCGCCGGAGATGACCAGACCGTCGATGCCGAATTTTTTCATACCCTCTTTGATGCGGTCGTACTTTTTGGGGTCTTCGATCTTTTTGACTTTAACGCGGGAGTGACCTGCCTCGGACCCCGCAAGGTTGGCGTTGATTTTATCAGCACGTTCAGGGGTAAGGGCTGTGATCTGGTCCATGTCGATCAGGTTATAAAGGCCGGCATAACCGTTGGGAATAACATAGGGCGTGATCCCCAGAGAATTAGCCATTTGGGCTGCGCCTTTAACAACGCCGTTGAGGCCGCCGCAGTCGCCGCCGGAAGTTAGAATGCCAATCTTTTTCATACGTACTCCTTGTTTTACCGTACCGTTACTGATCGCGGACGGTGGGGTTAATGTTGAAGGTGATAAATTATCATGCGTTCAGTGTCTGGGCAAGGATTTTCTCCAGATGATCAACACGATCTTAAGAAGATCCATGCCGCTAACAAGAAAATCGACCAGACGGAGTTTGGATCCCTTTTTGTCGATCCATTGTTCGAGGGGGCACTCGATGCAGATATCGATCAGCCTGGGAAGGCCAGCGGTTTCTGTGATGAGAAAACGGGCGAGGATCTCAACGTCAAAAATCCATTTAACAGTAAAAGGTGCCCCGAATATGGTTTTCAGACGAGGCGAGACGCGAAACAATTTAGCGCCGCATTGTGTATCATAAACACGGATCCCCAGGATCATCGACGCCGCGGTGGCAAAGACCCGTCCGGCATAATGGCGCGCATTATTGCGTTCAACGTTCCATCCTAATAGAGCGATGCGAGATCCGATGACAATATCTTTCTGCTTTCTAACGAGAAGGTTCTTTAGTTGAGCAATACAGTCAAGGGGTGCCGCAAGGTCGGCATCGAGATAACCGATGAACGTCGGATGGAGAGAAAATCCCTTGATAAAGCCCTGCCTGACAGCTTCGGCTTTTCCTGCGTTACGGGGCAGGTGCAGAACATGGATCTTGTCTGGTTGAGCGTTGAGTAAACCATTAAGGATACTCTCGGTGGCATCAGAACTGCCGTCGTTTACAAACAAGAATGAAATGTTCTCTGTTGACCTCGCAAAGTCAATGAAAGTCTGAGTTTCAAGGCGCTTTGCTTCGTTAAAACAAGGAATAATGATCAGTGTATCGGTTGTCATAAGTGTTTGGGCCATTTTAATGCTTCGCTTAGCATATCTTTAGCGTGTTTGACGGCAACAGCTGACACAAGGTCTCCACCCATCATGTGGGCTAATTCGTTGACACGATCTCTGGTCTCAAGCGATTCTACAACTGTACGCGTTCGGCCTTTATCTACTGTTTTAGAGATCTTGAAATGGGTATTTGCAAAAGCCGCGATCTGAGGCAAGTGAGTGATCAGGATCACCTGGCGGTGTTGTGAAATTTCCTTGAGTTTAGTGCCGATAACTGTCCCCAAACGTCCACCGATCTGGGCATCCACTTCATCGAAGATCAGGACAGGGACCGGGTCAACTTTCATTAAAGCGCGTTTGATGGCGAGCATTAAGCGGGCAGCTTCGCCGGAGGAGACGATGTCCGCAAGCGGTTTTAATTCTTCGCCGGTATTGGTGCTGATGAAGAAAACGACTTTATCAGCGCCTCTATGCGAGAGCGGTGCGTTCTCAAAGCGTGTTTCAAAAGAGATGCTTTTAAAGCCCAGCTCTTTGAGTTCATTTTCGATCGTAGTTTTGAGGAGAAGCGCGGTTTTCTTGCGCTGAAGAGTGACCGCTTTAGCCTGTTTAGTCAGGGAATTTTCCTTAGTCTTGAGGTCATTTCTAAGGTCATCTTCATTTTGCTCGAAGTCATTGAGCAAGGAAAATTTTATCTTAGCTTCGTTGTAGAACTTCTTTGCGTCTGAGAGAGTCGGCCCGTATTTACGCTTAATGTCAATATAAGCGTCATAGCGACTGTTGATCGATTGGGCGAAACCGGGATCAAAGCTCAAGGAATCGGCATAGTCGCGCAGGTCGTTGAGTAGGGCACCGGCGCTTTCCTGAAGGGTAGAAAGGCTGTTTAAAAAAACCGCAGCATTGTCATCAATGTCTGAAAGATGTTGTAACGGCTTAAAGGCCTTTGAGAGCAGAGATTCCAGACTGACTTCATCGTTTTCAAGGATGGCCATGGTCTGGGTTATATGGGTGTAAAGTTTTTCGGCATTATTGATCTTGATGCGGTCGCGTTCGATCTCCGCTAGATCTTCTTCCGTTAAAGGGACCTGTTCTAGTTCATTGATTTGATGGGAAAGCAGGCTGATGTCACGTTCGCGCGAGATGGCCAGTTCTTGTAATTGCGACAGCTTGTTTTTGGTTTGGGAAAATTGATCAAAGTCCCGTTGGTATTCTTTTAACGAAGGAATGAAAACAGTTAAGGCATCAATAATGACCAGGTGCTGATCTTCTGCCAGGATTTGCTGGTGATCATTGGGACCATGGAAATCGATAAGCAGATCGCCGATCTCTTTCAGTTGGGCGATAGGGATGGCCAGCCCATTGAGCTTGGCTTTGTTGCGGCCATCAGCACTAACGGAGCGCTGGATGATCAGGGTATGATCATCACTTTTAAAATCGTCCCAGTTGGGGAGTGTTTTAAGAAAAGAAGGTTTTAATGAAAATATCGCTTCGACCGTGCAGACGTCAGCACCGTCACGGAGATAGCTGGATTGAAAGCGTTCACCCAGGGCAAAGCGCAGGGCATCGATCAAAATCGATTTACCAGCACCGGTTTCTCCGGTAAGGGTGTTAAGCCCGCTGGTAAATGCCATGGTCGTATGTTCAATGATTCCGAAGTTCCTGATCATGAGGGATTCGAGCATGCGCATATAATAGCAATTTCCTGCTTTACATCAAAAAATAATTTTGCTATTATTACGCGCTTCAAAAAGGCGGTAAGTGTTCCGACGTAAGTTTAGTTTTCCGGTCTAGCCGGAATTGCAGCCAAAAGCTTTTTGCCGATGTAGCTCAGTTGGTAGAGCAGCGGTTTTGTAAACCGCGGGTCGGGGGTTCAATTCCTCTCGTCGGCTTGTTTTAGATTAGAAGTTGAAGGGAATTGAACTTGAGGCCTGCTGGATGCGACGAATAGGAGCATCCTATAGACAGGTCGAATGACCGACCCGCAGGGAGCGGCGGGAGGCAAAGCCTCCCGAAAAGCGACCGAAGGGCGTTCAATTCATCTCGTCGGCTTGTTCTTAAGTTTAAATTTTCGGGTAGATACCCAAGTGGCCAAAGGGGACAGACTGTAAATCTGTTGCATCCGTGCTTCGAAGGTTCGAATCCTTCTCTGCCCACCATTCTCAAAAAAGCCTCCCGGTTTCCGGGAGGCTTTTTTGTGTTGTTGTGGGGCAGAGAAGGATTCGTCACCTGCAGAGATCCGCTTGCCGTAAATTCTCCAGCTCAAGATCGGATTTGTTAATTAACTATTTACTTCTTTGTCGGCGAGTTTATAATCTAATGATAGTTCTCCAGTAACCTCAAGAAGTTCGTAAAACTCAATGACGAGAAAGATCTGGTTTTATGTTTTCCCCAAAGTTGCTTACTTGCCTTAAAGACTACTCCAAAGACAAATTTATTGCTGACTGTATCGCGGGCATTATTGTCGGCGTTGTCGCGATCCCGCTGGCTATTGCG
>PEAR01000079.1 GCA_002753745.1 Candidatus Omnitrophota bacterium
ATCCTTGTCGATACGCACGCCATCCAGCATTTTGTCGATGCTCTGGCCTGAAAGCCGGCCATAGGTCGGAAAAGACCGCACGCGAAAATACACATCCCCCCCAACCGGATAGGCATGCCCTTTGGCGATCAGTCCCTCGATGTGCGCAATCATCAGCGGGATATTTTCAGTGGCACGAGGTTCAATATCGGCAGGCTTTAAGCCCAGGTCAGCCATATCCTTGTAATACAGCGCAATATTCTCTTTGACCACCTCTTCAAAAGTCTTGCCGGTCTGCGCGGCCTTCGCAATGATCTTGTCGTCGACATCCGTAATATTGCGGACAAACTTGACCTCATAACCGCGATAACGCATGTACTTCACCAGCGTGTCAAAAGTATACAGCGAACGGGCATGGCCGATATGACATTTATCATAAACCGTCACCCCGCAGGAATACATGTTGATCCGCGCCGGAAGTGACGGCAGCGGTTGACGGGACCTGGTCAGCGAATTGTATAGTTCCATGCTCATGCCTTTTTCTCCAGCGCCTCAAGGCGCCGGGCAATCTCATCAATATCTCGACGAACAGGATCCAGGATCTGTTCATGCGCCAGTTTTTTGTCGATCTTCTCCCCGTCCTGTTTGGTCACATAGCCGGGCACGCCCACCACCGTAGCATTCGGCGGGACACTCTGCAGCACCACCGAATTGGCCCCGACATACGAGTTATCCCCGATCACAATGTTACCCAGGATCTTGGCTCCCGCACCCACCACAATATTATTACCCAGCGTCGGATGACGTTTCCCCGACTCTTTGCCGGTGCCGCCCAATGTAACGCCCTGATACAAAGTCACATTATTCCCCACGATCGCCGTTTCCCCGATCACCACACCTGTGCCGTGGTCGATCAACAGCCCGTCGCCGATCACGGCGCCGGGATGGATCTCGATCCCCGACAATATCCGCGCAATCTGCGAAATAAGCCTTGGCAGGATCGGCACCTTCATTGTCCACAACATATGCGCGATCCGGTGGAATACCAGAGCATGCAGCCCGGAATACAACAAGGCCACCTCGAGCGCCGACCGCGCCGCCGGGTCCCGCTCCTGGATCGCCTTGATATCTTTGCTAAAGAAAACCAGGGTTATCAACCAAAAAAACAATACGCTGCCCAATAAGAAAAACATACTTCCCTCCCGTCTAGCAATCTACCTTGCACAGCAAAACCGTTGCGTACGCCGCCATACCTTCCTGACGGCCGATGAATCCCAGGCCCTCATTGGTCGTCGCCTTGATATTCACCTGACAAACATCGACGTTTAATTCTTTGGCAATGTTAACTTTCATTTGTGCCTTATACGGACTGATCTTCGGCTGTTCAGCCAAAAGGACGCAATCCAGATTCACGACCTGAAATCCCGACGTTTCAAGCAAATGACCCACCTGCCGCAACAGAACCAGGCTTGAAATACCCTTATATTTCAGATCAGTATCCGGAAAATGCTCCCCGATATCACCCTTGCCGGCAGCACCCAGGAGCGCATCACTGATGGCATGCAGCAGAACATCCGCATCCGAGTGACCCAGCAAGCCCTTGTTGTGCGGGATCTCTACCCCGCCCAGCACCAGGTTGCGCCCGGGCACCATCACATGCACATCATAACCGATACCGGTACGATATCTAAACTGATCACTTCCCGTTGATGAACTCATGCCCTGTTTTCCTTGATAAAAGCTTCCGCAATGACCATATCTTCCGGCGTCGTGATCTTGATATTGCGGTAATCACCCGTAAAAACCTTTACCACACCGCCGACAGCCTCGACCATGCCGGCATCATCGCTCGCTTCGGTATTTTCCCGATACGCCCGTTCGATAAGCGCACGCTCAAAAACCTGCGGCGTCTGAATCTCCCAGATCAGCGAACGGTCCAATGTCTCAAGAACGACCCCCGCTTTGGGGTCAACCACCTTCAGCGTCGGCTTCACCGGAACCGCGGCCACCGCCGCTTTATCTTTAACGGCCAAAGCAAGGCCTTCATCGATCATCCGCGGCGTCACAAAAGGCCGAACCGCATCATGCACCATGACCATATCCGTATCCCGATCCAACTGCCGCAACCCCATCCTGACAGACTCGGTCCGGGTCTTTCCGCCCGGGATGATGCAAATATTCTTTTTAAAACCGGCGCTCTCAAAAACCTGCCGGTAATTCTCCCGATGTTCTTCATGGACAACGATGATCAAACTTGCGACCTGCGGATGCTTTTCAAAGACCATCGCGGTACGAACCGCCACCGGTATGCCGGCCAGCGCCAAAAGAGGCTTCGGCATCGAAGCCTTCATCCGCTCTCCCGTCCCGCCGGCTGCCAGAATAACCTGAACCTTCATGAGCTTAATGTTCCATCTTGGTAAAGATCATCCGGCCGGCCTGCGTC
The DNA here is from genome assembly GCA_002753745.1 of Candidatus Omnitrophota bacterium. Lineage (GTDB taxonomy): Bacteria > Omnitrophota > Gorgyraeia > Zapsychrales > Fredricksoniimonadaceae. Next base: position 2,423 of record PEAR01000079.1, read on the forward strand.
TGCAGAACGGACGTCACCAGCGCCTTGACCTTATGCCCCACATTCCGGCGGCCATCGGTAACGACCACCATCGTGCCATCCTCAAGATACCCGATCCCCTGGCCATCCTCTTTACCTTCTTTAACGATCACGACATCCAGCTGCTCACCCACCGAGATCACCGGTTTCACCGAATTGACCAGGTCATTGATATTAAGCATTTCCGTGCCCTGGATCGTGGCCATGCGGCTCAAATTAAAATCTGTCGTACACACCCTGGCCTCAAGAAGCTTGGCCAGCTTGATCAGCTTCAAATCAACTTCCTTGTCGCCCGGCAGGTCATCCTCATGAATATGGACATCGATCGCCGGATCCTTCTGCATGGCGCGCAGGATCTCCATCCCGCGGCGTCCCCGCTGGCGTTTAATATCGTCTTCCGAATCCGCCAAACGCTGAAGCTCATGCAAAACAAACCGCGGCACCACCAGCCGTCCGGTCAGAAAATGTGTACGGTAAATATCCGCCACCCGGCCATCGATAATCGCGCTGGTATCAAGCAACACCACGCCTTCCTTGAGGTCGGTGCGCTTGAAACGAACATAAGGGATGATTAAATTAAATTCATCTTTGCCACGCAAGGCGATCACCGCGCCGAGGTATGAAAAGATAAGCGTCAGTACCACGCGCAGGGACGAATGGAATGTTTCATTAAACGGCACCAGCGCCAGGATGTCCGACACCAGCTTGGCCATGATTACGCCGAATAACAGGCCGAACACCACGCTTGAAAGTCCCCGCACTGACACCTGTTTGGTCATCACTTCAATCCATACCCAGAGGCCTGCGCCGATCAAGCCGACAATCGTCCCCGTAAACTCGTGATTATAAAAACTCCCGACCAGAAACCCGACGATCCCGCTTAAAACTGTAAAAAAGATCCGAATGAATAGCAGTGTCATTTAACCCCCTCTGATGATATCCAATGCTTCACGCACGTCCGTCACCGGAACGATCTGTAATGTCTTGAGCTTCAACTCATTCTTGACCCTTAAATTATTCTTGGGCACAAAACATTTCTTGAAGCCCAGCTTCTCGGCCTCGTTCAAGCGGGAGGCGATATGCGCCACACTGCGCACCTCGGCCGAAAGCCCCACCTCACCCAGCACCGCAATATCCGATGGCAGCGGTTTATCCAGGAAAGACGATGCCACCGCGAGAGCCACCGCCAGGTCTGCCGCCGGATCCTCAACCCTGACCCCGCCGACAATATTCAAAAAGATGTCCTGGTCTTCCAGCCGCAGGCCCACCCGTTTCTCCAGCACCGCTGTCAATAATGATAAACGGTTTGCGTCAAAACCTTGTGCCCGATGGCGCACCATCCCAAACGCCGAACGGCTCACCAGACCCTGCACCTCGACCAAAAACGGCCGCGTCCCTTCCAGAATCGGGACCACCACCGATCCCGACGAAGTTTTGGCTCGTTCGGAAAGAAAGATCTCGGAAGGGTTTTCCACCTCCGCCAGGCCGGCTGAGGTCATCTCAAAAACCCCCAGCTCATGGGTAGAACCAAAACGATTCTTGGTCGTACGCAGCACCCGGTACGCCGAATAACGCTCACCTTCAAAATAAAGCACCGTATCCACAATATGCTCCAGCACCCGTGGTCCCGCGATCGCTCCGTCCTTGGTAACATGCCCGATGATCATCATTGCCACACCCCGGGCCTTGGCCAGCTGAGTAAGCAAAGCCGCGCACTCGCGGACCTGGCTGACACTTCCCGGCGACGAGCCAATGTTCGGCTCATAAACCACCTGGATCGAATCGATGACCACTACCGACGGCTGGATCTTATTAATAAATTCAATGATGACATTCAGGTCGATCTGATTGACAATGAACAAATTACTGTTCTGCTGCCGGGCAATCCGGTCGGCGCGCATTTTCGTCTGCGCGATCGATTCCTCGCCGCTGACATACAAAACCTTCAGGCCCTGCTCGCTAAACCGGCACGCTGCCTGCAAAGACAATGTCGATTTCCCGATCCCCGGATCGCCACCGATCAGGGTAACCGACCCCACCACCATTCCGCCACCCAAAACCCGGTCAAGCTCCTTGATCCCGGTCTGAAACCGTTTTTCATTAATGGAGGAAACATCCCCCAGCAAAACCGGCGCGTCCATGCTCGTCAACAACCCGCGCTGCGTCTCTTTAGCCGGTTTTAATGCCGCTGTCTCCTCAACAAACGAATTCCATCCCTGGCATCCCGGGCATTTCCCCAGCCAGCGGGACGATTCATGCCCGCAGCTCTGGCACACAAAAATATTCTTCTGCTTGATGCCTGCCACTTATTTCCCTTTCGGCCGGTAGAAAAGTTTCCAGGGATTCGCCTTCAAGTCGCAGGACAGTTCATCCAAATTCTTATACACGCTGGGGTCAGTCAAAAACTTACCAATCGTGCCCTCGCCTTTATTTAGCTTGTCCGTCAACGCCGCCACATTGGCCATCGTCAGGGACAGATTCTGGTAAACTCCGTCATCCGTAAAAAGTTTCCCCAGCGTCCCTTCCCCATTCTTGACCGAAGCAGAAATGACTGCCAGATTCTGCAGCGTCTCCGCCAGGGCTTTCGTATTCGCCTCGGTCAACACACGTTGGTTGACATTGGCAAGCGTCATATCAAGCTTGCCGGCAATACTGCCGACCATCGCCATGATCGACTCCATGGCCACCGGGTCCTCGCCGTGCAGTTTCGACCCGGTGCTCAGAAATTTGCTTGAAGAGCCGGGCATGATTTCAACGTATTTCTCACCCAGAAGGCCAAGCTGATTGATCAAAACCCGAGAATCATCGGGAACACCTATCCCGCGCGTTACCCATAACCCAGCCTTCACTTTGGTGCGCAGCTCGGTCGTATCGTAATAGATCGTCAGATCTTTAACATGCCCGGCGTCCACCCCGGCCAGCCGCACCGGCGCGCCCTTTTTAAGGCCGTTGGCATAGCTGAAGATCGCGGCATACTCGTCGCCTTTTTCAAAGAATGAAAAATCGCTGACCGAAAGCACGAAAGCCATCAGACACAACCATGCCACAACAACAAATGCGCCCACCTGAAGTTCAAGACCGGATTCTTTAGGCATTATGTTCCCTCATTTTACGTGTCCGAATTTCATGCTCTCGTCTTCAGTGACCGGCCCCACCGACTCACCGTTGATAAACTGCTTGACCACCGGATGCCGCGAATTTCTCATTTCAGCCGGTGTGCCGTCAGCGATCACCTGACCGTGATAGAACATGGCCACGGAATCAGCGATCTTGAACGCCGCTGTCATGTCATGCGTTACCACGATCGACGTCACTTTCAACCGGTCATGCATCTCGATGATCAGGTTATTAATCGCATCCGCCGTAATCGGGTCGACCTCGCTGGTCGGCTCATCGTACAAAAGAATCTTCGGTTCCATGCACAGCACGCGCGCCAGGGAAACCCGCTTGCGCATTCCGCCGGAGAGCTCAGAAGGCATCAGGTCTTCGATCCCTTTCAGCCCCACCAGCGACAAAGAATGCGCCACCCGCTCCCGGCGTTTCGCCGTGCTAATACCGGAATACTCTTCAAGAAAAAACCCGACATTCTCACCGACATCCAGCGAATCAAATAATGCCCCGCCCTGAAAGACTAAACCGATATCCTTGCGCACACGGTCATAATCGCGCTCGTTAAGCGTTGTCAGCTCTTCGCCGTTCACCTTGATCGACCCGCTTTCGGCCTTAAGGATCCCGACAATGCACTTTAAAAGGACGCTTTTCCCCGCCCCCGAACGGCCAATAATAACCTTGGTCTCACCCTCACGCACAGAGAGGTTGAGCCCGTTGAGGACCTGCTTGCGATCGAATGTCTTGTATAAGTCGCGAATTTCGATCATGAGTTGAAGAGAAAATAAAAGATGAACGTAAAAATACAATCAAACATGATAATAAAAATAAACGAACGAACGACGGACAGCGTTGTCGCCTTGCCCACGCCATCAGCACCGCCGCGGACATTAAGCCCTTCGAAACAGCCCACGATGGCAATGATCATCCCGAAGAAAACAGTCTTGATCAAACCCGTGGCGATATCTTTAACGGCCAATGAATCTGTCACCATGCTCCAATATGTATGCGCATTGATCGACAGCTTGAACGAACAGATCAAAAAGCCGCCGAAGATACCAACGATAATGGCAAACAGTGTCAGGATCGGCAACATCACGACCAGTGCCAGGAATCGCGGCGCCACCAGATAGCGGACAGGGCTTACCGCAAATGCCTTGAGGGCATCAATCTGTTCCGTGACCGCCATGGTCCCGATCTCAGCCGTGATCCCCGCCCCGATACGCCCCGCCACGATAAGAGCCGTCAACACCGGCCCCAGCTCGCGGGTTAATGAAACAGCAATAACATTCGGGATATAAATTTCCGCTGATAGCCGGACCATCATGTACGCCATCTGCAGAGCGATGATCATCCCTACGAACAATGCCACAAGCGAGGCGATCAGACAACTGCCCGGGCCGACGCGTTTGGCCTGAGACAAAAAGCGGTACCAGTTGAACGGTGTTGTAAAAACACACATTATCGTCTGGCCGAAGAGGATCGACAAGCGGCCGATATAGCGGAAAAAATCAAGGGCCTTCCCGCCAACCCGCTCACCCACAACTCTAAGACCTAGTTGGCGCATATCAAAACCCTATGCTCTTTTGGATGCCCAGAACCGCTTCTGTGTCGCCGCGATCATCTTTTGTAAAGAAATACTTAAATTCTGTGCGCATATCATCCGACGTCTGCATCCGTTTGAACACCCACTCCCGGCGTTTGTCATCTGCCGTTACCGTCGGAGATTTCTTAAGCAGCCTGACCTGAGCCGGCAGCCCGGCCCAATCACTGACATCCAGCGCGCCCGACAAGCGAAAGCTCAAGCCCTCGGCCTGAGTGATCAAAACTTCTTTCAAATTGATCTGTGGGAATTGTCCGTCAAAATCCGTACTGATTGTATCAAAATCAAGTGATTTAACCCGGCCGTTAAATGCTGCCAGCCGTCCCTGCACATAAGGCCGCGGCAGCGTACCGTTCACATTAAACGCCCCTTTCATCATCCCGGTAAAACCCAAAGGATCCGGCCCGGTTGTCCCCCGCACCGCCCGAATAATCGCGGACACCTCTTCAATGTCCGCTGATACCACATCCACGTTCAGGTTCATCTGGCGTTTACCCGTCAGCTGCACCTCACCGCTCCCCAAAACACCTCCGACCTGCATGGACTCGATCAGGAATTTTCGGTCACGCACTGCAAATCTTATGCTCGCGTCATGAAAAGGCGCGTAATTCAGAAGCATGTACGAACTTTTAAAGTTACCGGCGAATTCCTGCGTCCGCGGATCATCCCCGGTTATCTTCAAATCACCCTCGACAACCGCCGCCACATCCAGGTAAGGCAAGGGCACATGGGAAACGTCCATCTTCAAATGATACATCCCGCGGCCGGTCATCTCGCCGTTAAGGACGAATTGGCGCGTGCCCTCCGGGCGACCGACCTTAACGTCGATACTCGCCTGCTTGAGGTCGATCGTCCCGGCAAAAGGAATCACCGTCAAAGCGCCAGGTCCCGGCGCAGCAGGCTGCGCCAGGGCCTGGAATGAAAGCCCAACCCAGAAAGAAACTGCGATTAAACAAGCCTTCAGGTTCATTGAATGAAGATCAGTTTGTCATTTTCCGGACGGACCAAAACCTTCCCGTCCTGTTTAAATGCCCCCGAAATGATCATTTCCGACATCGGATCCTCCACAAAACGCTGGATCGTCCTCTTGAGCGGACGCGCCCCGTAGACCGGGTCGAACCCCTTCTCGATCAGAAAATCGATCGCTTCCTGGGCGAACTCGATCGTGATGTTCTTTTCTTTCAAACGCAAACGAACCGCATTAATCTCCAGGTCAATGATCCGGTAAAGATCCTCTTTCGACAATGGCTTAAAGACAATAATGTCATCGATCCGGTTAAGGAATTCCGGCTTAAACACGCGCTTGACTTCACCAAGAAGCTTGTCCTTCATCGACTCATACGTCTGCGTTTCCGATTGAACAGCAAAACCCAGCGACCCCTGCTTGCGCAGCATGTCGACGCCGATATTCGAGGTCATCAAAATGACCGTATTACGAAAATCGATCACGCGCCCCAAACTATCCGTCAATCGGCCTTCTTCAAGCACCTGCAGGAGAATATTGAAAACATCCGAGTGAGCCTTCTCGATCTCGTCGAGCAGGATCACCGAATACGGACGGCGGCGGACCTTCTCCGTCAACTGACCGCCTTCTTCATACCCCACATAGCCCGGCGGTGCACCGACCAGGCGGGAAACATTGTATTTATCCATGTACTCAGACATGTCGATCTGGATCAGCGCATTCTCGTCGCCAAACATGAATTCGGAGAGCGCACGGGCCAACAGCGTTTTACCCACACCCGTGGGACCCAAAAAGATGAACGATCCAATCGGCCGGCGGGGATTCTTGATCCCGGCCCGGGAACGGCGCACAGCCCGGGCGATCGCCGATATCGGCTCACTCTGGCCGATCACCACCTTGGCCATGTTCTCTTCCATCTTGAGCAATCGCTCTGTTTCCTTCTCTTCCAGACGGATCAGCGGCACGCCAGTCCACTGGGAAACCACGCGAGCGATCTCCTCGTAGCCGATCACCAGCGACGCATTATCCCGCGCCGCCATCCATTCCGAACGGCGTTTCTCAAGCTTTTCACGAACGTCGCGCTCCTGATCGCGCAGCTGGGCGGCTTTCTCAAAATCCTGCCGCTTGATGAACGACTCTTTCTCCTTGCGCAGATCTTCGATGCCGGCTTCCATCTGCTTGATGTCGTCAGGCGTAACCATAGCCTTAAGCCTGGCACCGGCGCCGGCCTCATCGATAATATCAACAGCTTTATCCGGCAGAAAACGCCCGGAAATATAACGATCCGACAATTTGGCCGCCGCATCCAGCGACTCATCTGAATACTTTACCCGGTGATGCGCTTCATACTTGTCGCGCAACCCGTTAAGGATCTGGATGGTCTGCTCCACCGACGGAGGATTGACCTTGATCGTCTGGAACCGGCGCTCCAGCGCCGCGTCTTTCTCAATATTCTTGCGATACTCATCCAGCGTTGTCGCGCCGATGCACTGAATCTCGCCACGCGCTAACGCGGGCTTGAGAATATTCGCCGCATCGATGGCCCCTTCCGCCGCACCCGCACCCACCAGGGTATGGATCTCGTCGATAAAAAGGACCAGCTTGCCATTACGCTTAAGCTCTTCCATAACCGCCTTGATGCGCTCTTCAAACTGGCCGCGGTACTTGGTCCCGGCCACCATCATGGCCAGGTCGAGCACCACAATCGTCTTGTCGCGCAGGATCTCGGGCACTTCCCCGGCAACGATCTGCTGGGCCAGCCCTTCAACGATCGCGGTCTTGCCGATCCCCGCTTCGCCAAGAAGAACCGGATTGTTTTTTGTACGGCGTGACAATACCTGAATAACACGCTCGATCTCATCCTTGCGGCCGATGACCGGATCCAGTTTCCCGTCCTTGGCCAGCTTGTTCAAATTACGGCCGTAGGCATCAATCGCCGGTGTTTTACTGCCGGGCTTCTGCGGATCCTGAGTCGGCGGCTGTTGCTGCTGTTGTTGCTGATTATAACCCGGGATCCCCGACCCCAGCAGTTCCATGACTTCATTGCGCAATTTCCCGAGATCAAGGCCGAGGTTCAACAAGACGCGATACGCCATCCCTTCGCCTTCTTTCACTAATCCGAGCAACAAATGCTCGGTACCAATATAATTATGTCCCAGTGCCCGCGCTTCTTCAGCGGCGAGCTCCAACGCTTTTTTAGACCGCGGCGTAAAAGGGATATCCCCCACCACCTGGGTCTGCGGACCGGGCTGGACCAGCTTTTCCACCTCAATGCGGATTGATTCCAGATCAAGCCCCAGTTTCTGTAAAACAGCAGAGGCCACCCCTTCACCCTCTCGAATAAGCCCCAGCAATAAATGCTCGGTGCCGATATAATCATGATTAAAACGGCGAGCTTCTTCTTTGGCAAAAACAATTACCTTGCGTGCACGTTCCGTAAACCTGTTAAACATATAATCCTCTCAATCGGGCCGGCACAGGGGCCGGCCCCTACATGCATGTAAGGGCGGCCCCCTGTGGCCGCCCTGCAACAATGATTTACGCCGGCTTGCGGATCTTGTCACGGATCAGCTGGGCGCGGCGAACATCCCGTTCTGCGGAATTCAGTTTACGGCCGTCGATCTTCTGTAAATGGGCCGGTTGGATCATGATAAAAAGGTCATTCATCGCCTTGCTGTCGATCTCCTGCAAAATACCCAGGTCCAGGCCCAGGCGCACCATCGACATCAGCTCGATCGTTTCCTGGCTGGAAATAATACGCGAATGCTTGAGGATCCCCCACGCGCGATC
>PEAR01000080.1 GCA_002753745.1 Candidatus Omnitrophota bacterium
TATTCCTCGAGGATCACATCGCCCTCGCGATGCGCCAGGTGGACGAGATCCATCCGGGTCATGGGGATCACCACATCCACCTCGAAGACCTGCCCGGCCAGATGATCTTCCACCAGGCTCAGCAAAGCCCCGATATTGAACTTCTCGCCGGCGGAGATGGCCGCTGTATTGTCGAATTTCCGCTGGGCGTCGATGATAAGACTTTTATCCTGCACCTTGTCGACCTTGTTCAAGACCAGAATGGTCGGCTTCTTCGACGCGCCGATCTGCTCAAGCACGGCATCCACCGACGCTTTGAAGTTCATGTACTCAGGATTGCTGACATCAAGGACATGCAATAAAAGATCAGCGCTTTCCACTTCTTCCAGCGTGGCTTTAAAGGCCTCGATCAGGCGGTGCGGCAGGTCGTGCATGAAACCGACGGTGTCGGAGAAAACGACCTTCTGGCGATTCGGCAGGGCGCACTGGCGCGAGAGCGAATCAAGGGTGGTGAACAACCCGTCCCTGGTCACGGCGCCGGCGTCGGTGAGCGTGTTTAACAGGGTCGATTTGCCCGCATTGGTATAGCCTACCAATGAGACCAGCGGGATATACTGCCCCTGGCGTTTTTTGCGCTTGGTCTGGCGGGAACGGGTAACATCGGCGAGATCTTTCTTGATCTTGTCGATCCGCTGTTCAATGCGCCGGCGGTCGGTCTCAAGCTTTGTTTCACCGGGACCGCTGGTGCCGATCCCGCCGCCCTGACGCGACAAGGCTTCGTAATTTCCCGAGAGACGCGGCAGTCGGTATTCCAGCTGGGCCAGTTCGACCTGCAATTTGCCTTCGAGGGACGTTGCCCGGCGGGCAAAGATATCCAGGATCAGCTGCGTACGGTCGAGCACTCTCACGCCGATCGCTGTTTCCAGCTCGCGCTGCTGATGCCCTTTTAACTCGGCGCTGAAGATCACGGCATCGGCCTGAAGCACGCTTACCAGCCCCTGAAGTTCCTGGACCTTCCCTTTATGCACCAGGGTCGCCGCATCCGGCGGATGGGCCGGGCACATCACCTTGCCCGCCACCTCGGCGTTACACGCCTTCACTAGCTCCTCCATCTCATAGGACGACTGATGCATCGGCCAGGGGCTGCGTTCCTTGAAATCAACCATTGCCAACAAGACACGTTCTTTCATAATCCTCCGCTTAAATTAAATCTGGGTAATCCATTGTATCCGGGCATCTTTACGAAACCAGGTCATCTGACGCTTGATATAATGACGTGTATTGAGCTTCATCAAATATTTCGCCCGCTCAAGGTCATATTCTCCGTTAATAAAACCTTTTGCTTCCGGGATCCCGATCAGCCGGGCGGCATTCGGGGTCAGCCGAAGGCCCAGCAAGCCGCGCACCTCCTCGACCAGCCCATGCTCAAACATCTCATCGATCCGTTGTTCAGCGCGAATATAAAGCTCCTCCCGCGGACGTTCAATGCCCACAAGAGCGATTGTTTCTTTTCCCCACAGGCCCTCTCTGGTCTGCTGCAAAGCGGAGATCGGCTTTCCCACAGCCTGAAAGACTTCCAAGGCCCTGACGATACGCACCGGATCATTTGGATTGATCTTCGCCGCCGCCTGCGGGTCCACGACCTTGAGTTCATTGTAAAGGGTCATCAATCCTTCGCGTTCGATCCGCGCCAGCAAAGACTCACGCAAACCCGCCGGGACTTCAATATTATCGAACAGACCGTCAAGGATCGCCATCATATACATGCCGCTGCCGCCGCAAACGATCGCCTTGCGCCCGCGGCTTAAAACATCCCCGATCGCCGTTACCGCCAGGGCGCGGTATTTGGCGGCATTAAAGTCTTCCTCAACCGAGGCCACATCCAGCAAATGATGAGGAACCGCGGCGCGCATGGCGGCCGTCGGCTTGTCACTGCAAATATTGATTTCGCGATACACCTGCATCGCGTCACACGAGATGATCTCGGCGCCGATGCGCCTTGCAGCACTAAGTGCCAACGCAGACTTGCCCGCCGCGGTCGGGCCCGTTATAAAACAAATATTATTGTTGTCCAGGGATCGCTGCAGCAGGGCGGGAAAGGGCTCGCTCATCAAGGATAGATCAGCGTTGGATAACCAAGGCCGGAAAGCTTTTTCTCCAGCTCCTGGGCGTCTTGCAGGGCCGTCAACTGGCCGGCCCGTACGCGATAGTACGTGCGGCCTTCGGGTGACCTGGTCTCGACGATGTAAGCGTATTCCTTACGGTCGAGAAGCTCTTTCATCAGGGTCTCGGCGCGGGCTTTATCATTGAACGACCCCACCTGGACAGCAAAATACTGTTTTTCCTCCAGAAGCCCGCGGGCCACATCGGCTTCAAAGGCACCCGGATAATCAGCAATGATCTTTTGCAGGAACTCGCGGGCCCGATTCCAGCGCGCCAGTTTCAGGTTCGCCCGGGCGGCTTTTAAATACATCAAACTCATCAAATCCGAGTCGCGGCGTTTGGCGATCAGGCTGACGGCCTCTTTCGAGGCATTCTCATACTGCTCCTGCATATAGAGCACATCGATGACCCCGATCGCGGCCTTGTCGTAAAGCGCCAGGGCCGGACGATCGGCGAGAACAGCTTTAAAGGCTTCATACGCCGGTGAATATTCACCCATCCGTAAATAACTTAATCCTAAATAATATCGCACCTCCATCGCCTGCGGCCGCGGCAAATGCTGGGAGAGAAGATCTTTCGCGAGTTTGTTGGCGGTCTTATAATCTTCCTGCATGATCGCGCTCTGGACATCTTTGAGCGGATCGGTCGCGGCATTAAGCGGGGCGGCGAGAAACAGGAGCATCAACAGGCACATTAAGTTTCGCATAAGAGTAATAAATTGTAACGCCAGTAAACCCGCTGTCAACGAAAGATTGTCATCACAATGTGTCCCTCAGGCGGTCCTGATCTGCCTGCAGGGCGTCGGACTTCTTCGCGCGTTCCGCGCCGATATGCCATAACTGGCCCAAGAACGGGCCGAACAAAAAACCGACCGACGTGACCACCACACCGACAGCCACGAATGCCATCAGCGCGGCGAAGATCTTGCCGGCCGCCGTGACCGGCGTGAACGTCGGGCCCTGGGCGGTGGCGATCATGCTGATAAAATAAAACGCGTCAATATACGGCAGTTTCTCGATCTTGTGCATCCCGATCGTGCCGGTCAGCATCACCAAAACAACCAGGACCAGTGAAAAAAGGCCCCTTTTCAAGGGAGAATGAAAGTGCCGCTGCATATCACCAGTCGATCGGTTGACGATCCTTAAAAAACCCGCCGGTCGGCCCGCCGTCGGGAAGTGTGGCCAGCCATACGGGCGTATCCGCCCCCTGCCCGGCCGTGCGCGGCGCACCGGCGCCCCCCATATCCGTACGGCACCAGCCGGGCGTACAACTATTGATCAACATATTCGTTCCAGCGGTCTCGGCGGCAAAGACCCGCGTCACCATATTCAGGGCCACCTTGGACATCCGGTACGCCAGATACTTGCCGCTGGAATCCTGCAGCCGGGTCAATTGCGCCAGGTCGCTCGACATGTTGACAATACGGCCATAATTATTTTTCTTCATCAACGGGATAAACAGCTCGCACAAAAGCAGCGGCGCATAGGCATTGGTTTCCATGGCGAGACGCGCCCGATCGATCGGCATATGCAACCCGAGGGGATCATCGACGCTGTATTCCCACACATCCGGAAAAATCCCGGCATTGTTCACCAGGATATCGCAACGGCCGAACGTCTTTTCCACAAAATCGCCCAGCGCCTGAATGCTCGCCGCGCTGGTAACATCCAGCTCGGCATAACGGACCGCCAATTCCTGGCGTTCAAATTCTCCCGCCGCCATTAACCCCTTTTCGCGGTTTCGTCCGGCAAGGACCACACATATATCTTTCTCGGCGAGCTGACGAACGATCTCCCAGCCCAACCCCCGGTTCCCACCGGTAACGACAGCCACACGATGCTGCATACATCACCTCCGGTCTAAATAATCCGCAATCACCCGGGCATGGTCGAATGCATACGTCAACCCACGCAATTCCGCGAACGGCACAACGATCAATCCCTTGGCATCATCCCCGGCCTGCGGCTTTCCCAGACCCCGCGCCGTAAATACCGTTGTTACGGTATGAAAACGCGGATCGCGTTTTGGATCAGAATAGGTATGAAACTGTTTAAGCTCCGCCAGCTCAAGATCAGTTTCCTCTTTTGCTTCCCGTCGGGCAGCGTCTTCCAGACTCTCGCCGTTATCCACGAACCCACCTGGCAGCGCCCAGCCGAACGGCGGATTGGTGCGTTCGATGACCACAATACCGCCGGCAACTTCAATAATAATATCCGTCGTCACATACGGGCCCCAACTCATATCCTCGGTAACATGCCGTAAATAGCCGTACACCTGTTTTTCAAAAACCCCGAACGCCTCATCATTGTCCAGGCAGACCACGATCTCGGCCAGCGTTCCCCGGCCGTCGCGCGCGGCGCGCAGCACTTCCTGCGATACGATCTTGGCGCAGCCGATCAAAGGAAATCCGCCTTTACCGCAGCCCAGAGCCGGGATCATCACCGAACGCTGCCCCTTCGCGGCAGCATGACTGATCATTTCCGCACAGGCCATTCGTACCGTATACTCATTGATCTCCCCCGTCATCACCGGCAAGCCGGCAACAGAACCCTTGATGATCTTGATATCGATATTTCTGATTTTCATGCTCTCGCAAACTCCAGGGCCTGCTCGCGGGTGGTGATCTTCCCCAAATGCTGAGCCTCATCCACCGCGGCCAGGATCTTCTTGAACTCAGGACCAGGTGTTAATTTTAACTCTTTAATGAGATCATTGCCATCAATAAGACGGACGAAAGGCTTTTCATTCTTCTTCTCAAAAAACAGATCGATCAGCGGACGAACAACCGCTTCGTGATGTTTGATATCCTGCGCCGTTGTTAACACGCCCCGTGTGGCCCGCTGGTCGGCAAGCGCCAGCAAAAGAATCGCCGCCGCCCCGTCTTTGGCATCACGCAGGAAACGGAACACCATCTTTTCCGGCGCTTTTTTAAAATTAGACATATATCCGGGACGCAAATGCAGCGCCACCATATCTTCCAGCGCATAACGCTCGGCAGTCGACAACATCAGCTGACGGCAGATAATGCGCGTAATATCCCGCCCCACCCGTTCATGGCCGTGAAAGCTCAGCCGGCCCTCAGGCATGACTTTCCGGGTATCAGGCTTACCCGTGTCATGCAGCAAACAGGCGAATTTGACCAAAGCGGCTCGCGAATGCCCTCCGCCGACGATCTCGGCCAGGTAAACGGACATACCGGCATGATCCTTAAAATATTTGATGAGTCTTTCAGATTCCGCCAGGGCCTGCAACGAATGCTGCCAGACATTCAAGTGATGGTATCCGCCCTTCGGCACGCTCTCCATCAGTTTAAGCTGAGGGATCGCCGCGAAAAGCAGGCCGCTTTTGGCCATCGCCTTCATCGTCGCCGCCGCGCGCGGACTTTCGAAAATCTTGAACAACTCTTCGCGCACCCGTTCCGGCGAAACCTTCCGGATTGACCGGACGCGCGTGCGAATCGCTGCCAACGTCCCGGCTTCGATCTTAAACCCGGTCTGGGCCGACAAGCTGTAGGCCCGCAGCAAGCGCAAAGGATCATCGTCGAAAGCCTCCGGCGCGGTCATGCGGATCGTCTTCGAACGGATATCGGCCAACGCCTTCGGATTCTTCAGGCAGGCCGGCAGGATCGACTGGGTATCCTTCAAGGACATCAGATCCACAACCAGCGTGTTAATGGTAAAATCGCGTTTCTTGATATCGCCGGCAATATCCTTTGCCCGCAGATCGGCAAAATCATACGTCCACAACCCGTCGGATCTTTTCTTTGCCACCCGGGCGCACCCCGATTCCTTATCCAGCAGGATAAAAGCGCCCTTGATCTTTTTGGCAAATGCACGCGCGAAAACAATCGCGCCGCCGGGAACGATAAAATCAAGATCGACACCCGTGCGGGAAGGACGCCTCAGATACAGGTCGCGCAAATATCCGCCAACAAGATAAACAGTCGTATTCTTTTTTCGGGCTAAAGCAACAAGGGAAGAAACGTCGGAAAGAGAATTCATGTCAGGCATAGGCTGCCTCACAACTCGTTGGAGATCACTTGAGTAAAAACCTTTTCATCGATAAACATCGGGATCTTAAGCCGCACCGCCACCGCAATGCCGTCGGATGGCCGACAGTCGAGGCCGATCACATGCCCGCTCTTATCACGCAGGCGAAGCTTGGCGAAAAATGTGCCGTCCACCAAATCATCAATGGTCAGGCACTCAACATGCCCGCCAAGGGCAGAAAGTACCGACACCAGCAGATCATGCGTCAGCGGCCGCGGCGACTCAACGCCGGAAATCTTCATCTGGATACTGGTCGCTTCCACAAAACCGATCACGATGGGAACCTGCCGCGATCCGCCTTTTTCACGCAGGACCACCGCCTGGTCGTGGTTTTTTTCGTCAATAATGATCCGGGACAATTCAACGGGTACCATGAGGCTTCTTTCCCTTTATATCGCGTTCGCGTTCCAGGATGACCTGGATCTCTTTCATGAAGTGACTGACGTCCCGAAACTGCCGGTACACCGAGGCAAAACGGACATATGCCACTTCATCGAGCGTATAAAGTTTATCCATGATCAATTCGCCGATCACGGAGGATTCCACTTCACGATCGTATTTCTTCTGGATCGTGCGTTCAATATCAACCGCCACATCCTCAACCTGGGCCACGCTCACCGGGCGCTTTTCGCAAGCCTTCATGATCCCGTTGATCACCCGTGAACGGTCGTACGGCTGGCGGCGCGAATCCTTCTTGATGACCATCAGCGACACCTGCTCCACATACTCATGTGTCGTAAAACGCTTGGAACATTTTAAACATTCCCGACGGCGACGTATGGAAGTGGCTTCCGCGTTCTCGCGCGAATCAACGACCTTGGTATCCTTATAGCCGCAGGCAGGGCATTTCATTAATAGGTCAACCCATCATAAATGGGAAACTTCTTTGTCAGCTCCTCGACGCCTTTGCGCACACGGTCAAGTTCTGCCGCATGATCACGGTTGACGATCGCCCGATCCATCAACTCGGCGACTTTGTCCATCTCCGCCTCTTTCATGCCGCGGGTCGTCAATGCCGGCGAACCGACACGAATACCGCTGGTGACCGCCGGTGCCTGGGTATCAAACGGAATAAGATTCTTGTTTACCGTAATCTTGACCGAATCAAGCAGTGTCGCCGCGTCTTTACCGGTGATATTCTTCGGACGCAGGTCAACCATAAACAAATGATTGTCTGTCCCGCCAGAAACAATACGGAATCCGCGCTTTTCCAGCGCCGCCGCGAACGCCTTGGCATTGGCGACGACCTGTTTCTGATAAACAACAAATTCCGGTTTTAAGGCTTCCCCAAAAGCAACGGCCTTGCCGGCAATCACATGCATCAGCGGCCCGCCCTGGATCCCGGGGAAAATATTCATGTCGATCTTCTTGGCGAATTCGGCCTTGCATAGAATGATGCCGCCGCGCGGACCGCGCAGCGTCTTATGCGTCGTCGACGTCACAAACTCGGCATACGGCACCGGGTTCGGATGCACGCCTGCCGCCACCAACCCCGCGAAATGGGCCATGTCAACAAAAAGCACCGCGCCCACCTTGTCGCAAATCTCGCGAAAACGTTTAAAATCCAGCACGCGCGAATACGCCGAATAACCGGCAATGATCATTTTCGGCTTGTGTTCCAGCGCCAAACGCTCTACCTCATTCATATCGATCAACTCAGTTTTCGGGTCGACCTTATAGGACACCATATTGTAGAGCTTACCGGAGAAATTGATCTTGAGCCCGTGCGTCAAGTGCCCGCCGCAGGCCAGGTCCAGTCCCATCACCGTATCGCCGGGCTTTACCGCGGAAAGATACACCGCCATATTGGCCTGCGAACCTGAGTGCGCCTGCACATTAGCGTGTTCCGCCCCGAAAATTTTCTTCAGCCGGTCGATCGCCAGCTGCTCCACTTCGTCGGCATATTCGCAGCCGTTATACCAGCGTGCCTTGGGATATCCTTCGGCATATTTGTTCGTCAATACAGAACCCATCGCTTCCATGACAGCCTGGGAGACGATATTCTCGGAGGCGATCAGCTCAAGATTCTCCTGCTGACGTTTAAGTTCGCCTGAAATGCTGTTATAGATTTCCGGATCTGCTTTTTGTAGAAATTTCATACTTCTTCCGATCTTATCGGGCCGGCACTGGGGCCGGCCCCTGCATGCATGTACGGGCGGCCCCCTCTGGCCGCCCTTTCAGAAATCATTTCATAAATTTCTTTTCGATGGCCTTAACCTGATTCACCCGGCGTAAATGCCGGCCGCCCTCAAATTCCGTCGACAGCCAGACCTTGATAATCCCCAGCATTTCTTTCTCGGTCATAAAGTTTGCCCCCAGCACCAGCACATTGGCATTGTTATGCTGACGGGAAAGAATAGCCACTTCCTTGCTGTGGCACAACGCCGCATACGCACCCGGCACCTTGTTGGCCGCGATCGAATGCCCAATCCCGGTCAGACATAAAAGAATGCCGCGGGAATTCTTGTGCTTAACGACATTAACGGCCACTTCCAACGACAGCTTTGGATAATCGCACGGAGGCTCCGGCGCATATGTACCGACGTCAACAGCCTCATGACCCTGGGCTCTCAAAAAAGAAACGATTTTGGCCTTCAACTCGAACCCGCGGTGATCCGCGCCGATAAAAATAGTCATCGTCATCCCCGAATTTAAATTAGATTAACAACCTTTTCCAGACAATCATCAATGAACGCCGCACAGCTCTGATACTCCGCCCTGGCATGACCGATCGGATCCGGGATATCCAGCTCCGCTTCGCGGTGCGCCGGTTCATGGTGAAACTCGCCCAGCAGATACACCCGGGGTTCCACCGACGGCACGCGCTCCAGGACCTGCGAACGGTGGGAACGCGTCATCACAAAAATAAGATCCGATTTCTTTAACAGCATGTTCGTTACCGGCTGGGACAAATGCTCCCGGGCATCCAGACCAAAACTTTTAAGGACGCCTAACGCTTCCTGACTGGCCGACGTAGGGAAAAGGACGCTGGTCCCGCACGAAGCCACATCGACATCCTTACGGCCCTTGATCTTTTTCCTGAACAAATATTCAGCCATCACCGAACGGCAACTGTTGCCGGTACAGACAAAAAGGATATTCTTGCGCCCGACCACAGCGTCGACATCAGCCTGACTGATGACGCCGGCCCGCACAACGGTGGGTTTGGGCTTTGTAAAATCCACGATCGTCGATGCCGTCCCGATATCCACCTTGCCGCTGTCGATCGCAATATCAACAAGCCCGTCGAGATCGCGCAATGCCTCCTCACAGGTGGTGGGCGGCGGATTGCCCTCAATATTCGCTGACGGGGCCGCGATCGTGCAACGCGCATTTTCAACCAGCCTCAACGCCACCGCGTGATCAGGGATACGGATCCCGATCGTCTGTCCCGGCGTGGCGCCGGACGCCGGCAGGATCACGGTCAACGGCCCCGGCCAATAACGGTCGATCAGTTTAAAAAGTTTCGGGTCCGTATATGTCGTGTAATTGCGCACCAGTTCCTTTTGCGCCACCATCACGGAGAAAGGTTTGTCGTCCGAACGCTTCTTAACCTCCCGCAAGCGCTTCATGGCAAGTGGATTCGCACAATCGGCAGCAACGCCGTACACTGTCTCCGTCGGAAATATAACCAGGCCACCCTTATGTATGCAACGCGCAGCCTCCAGGACAAGCTCGGGCTCGGGCATTTCAGGATTGATCTTAAGCACCTTGGTCTTCACCGGCCACACTACCCTTTCAAAATCTTCTCAGCCTGCTCATTCGAGAAATCTTCAAGTTTCTTCAGCAATCCCGGCTCGGACAAGGCCAGAATTCGCACCGCGATCAACGCCGCGTTCTTGGCCCCGGGCTTGCCGATGCCGACTCCCGCCACCGGAACGCCCGGCGGCATCTGAATCGTCGACAACAACGCATCCAACCCGTTAAAACCCATGGATTCCAGCGGAATGCCGATCACCGGGATCTGGGTATGCGCCGCAACGGTGCCAGCCAGGGCAGCCGAACCGCCCGCCGCGCAAATAACTACTTTCACGCCGCGGCCTGCCAATCCTTCGGCGTATTCAGCCGTCTGTTTCGGCGTCCGATGAGCAGAAAGAACCTTCACTTCATTGCCGATGCCAAAAGCATCAAGCATTTTCACCGCCTCATCCACGACCGGTGCATCATTCTTGCTGCCCATCATCAATGCCACCTGGATCCCGCTCATGCCGACCTCCGCATCAATGCTTTTTGACCAATATCTTTTCTAAACTGCATCCCGTCGAAAGAAATCATTGCCGCTGCCTTGTAAGCACTCGCTATTGCCTGCGCGATACCCAAACCAAGTGCGGTCACGCCCAGGACACGACCGCCGGATGTGGTAACCGCGGAACCCGACCTTTTTGTTCCGGCATGAAACACAACAGCATCTCCGGAAACATTGCCCAAACCGCTAATCTCCTTGCCGGAAACATAATCGCCCGGATATCCGCCGGCAGCAAGCACCACGCAAATACATGACCGTAAATCCCACTCAAGCTTCATCCCCGCAAGGCGGCCGTCAACAGAAGCCAGCATCATCTCTATGATATCACTTTTTAAGCGCGGAAGCACCGCCTGCGTTTCAGGGTCGCCAAAACGCGTGTTAAACTCCAGGACCTTCGGGCCCTGCGCGGTAACCATAATGCCCGCATATA
>PEAR01000081.1 GCA_002753745.1 Candidatus Omnitrophota bacterium
ATGTTTCCCGGGTTTTTGAATAATTTATGCATAAAGACGATGCGGAACTGACTTCACGATTGTTTGCCGGTGATAAGTCGGCTTGGAAAGAGTTTGTTGCTCTTTACTCCAAGCCGATTTATGGGGCAATTGAGCATACACTTATAAAGTATCATGTTAGTGTTAAAAAAACGCATGAGACAGGTTTACAAGGCGATATCTTCCACGATATTTTTTTGACTTTGATAGAAAGTAATTTTGCTGCGATAAGAGGCTTTGAAGGGAGAAATAATTGTCGTTTAAAATCATTCTTGCGCACTCATGCAACGAGCAGAACAATTGATTATTTGAATAAGATTAAATTAACATCTCTTGAGATGGCCGAAAGAAAGAAGCCGTCTGGCTGCGCGGAGCGCGATCAAAAGAAGAAAATAGTGGATGCGTTATCAGTAGAGCCTGATATTTCATTTTTTAAGGCTCAAGAAATAGGGCTGGATCAGTTGCTGGATAAGCTTGATGTGGAAGAGCGAGCTTTTGTGCAGATTGCATTCTTGTCAGAATTGAGTTCTAAAGAAGGGGCCAAGAAGCTTGGGTTATCGGTTGGCGCATACGATATGCGTAGAAAGCGAATTAAGGATCAATTGCGTGAAATTGCAAATAATCTTTCGCGAGAAGATGGTTAGATTTTTATAGTATGGTCGTCTATGCCTGTGGAGGCATCTATTATGTTAAAGAGACTATTTAAAAAGCAGTGCCCGGATGATGAAACAGTGGCTTGTTATATCGATGGTCTTTTACCTGAAAAGGAAAAGATCGTTGTTGATAAGCATCTGAAGGCCTGCGCCGGCTGCCGGGAAGCTTTTGCTATTCATAGGGAAGTTGCCGACCGGCAAAAAGTCGAGGAATTGGGGCCTGTACCTGAATATCTTGTTGAATCTGCCAGGAATCTTTGGGCTGAGCGGCACGGCGTTAAGTTTTTAGATATTGCGGTCACCCTGGTGGAGGACTTTATACAGGGGCTAAAGACAACGGGCGACATTATTGCGGGGGCAGGTCAGGACCTGCAGTATGCCGGAGCAATGCGAGGAGCGAGCGAAGAGAAAGTGTCCAGCGTTGTCGTTCGTAAGGTTATTGAAGATGTTAGTGTTGAGGTTGAGGTTTCTCGTGCGGTGGGGGCGATAAGTAATGTTGTGCTTAGGGTTGCGGACAATGCCCGCAAGACGCCCAGAACGGACCTGCGGGCGACGCTTATTCTTGATGATACGGAGCTGGAATCATATGTGACCGAGGGCGGGATGCGTACTTTTGAGAATGTGCGGCCAGGGAAGTATATTCTTCAGATTTCAGATATGAAGAAGATCCTCGGGGTCATTAGCTTGGAGATCAAACAGGCATGAGTATTCCAGCGACATTGAAGCTCGAAGCCGCTATTACTGATAATAAGATCACTATGTGTGTGTATGAGGATGGCTCGACGCTTCCTCATTATGATCAGACCTCTGTATCTCTACAGGAGGTCTTTTTACTTTGTAATGAGATCATAAAGTTGCTTAACAAGGCCAATAATGGCGGTGGTCGGTCTGCGGGGATAAGTGCGGAACTGAAGAAGGCCGGGCAATGTCTTTATGACCAGCTTTTAACGGAAAGTGCAAAGAAGAAATTCAGGGCTTCCAAGGCCGTGAATTTGGAAGTTTATATTGATGAAGGGCTTGTTGCGGTCCCGTGGGAACTTCTTTTTGATGGCGCTCAATTCCTGTGTTTGCGGTTTAACATGGGTCGGAAGGTGAAAACGCGTCAGCCATCACGAAGTTCTGGAGACAGGGTTTCTGGATTCCCGATCAAGATGCTCATTCTGGCGGATCCGACTAATGACCTTGCCATGGCGAGGCAGGAGGCCGGGGTTATTGAAAAACAGCTGGATGGAATGCGCAAGACCATTGCCGTGGCCAAGAAGGTCACGAACATCGACCCAGTTTATGTGAAAAAGAATCTTCGGGATTATGACATTGTTCATTACGCCGGTCATGCGGACCATGATCCCGTAAATCCTTCCCAAAGTGGATGGACTTTGACCGGCGGTCGGCTGACCGCTGAGGATATTGCCAGAATGGGCGATACGGCTCCACTTCCGTCACTTATATTCTCAAACGCATGCCGATCTGCTGAGACCGGCCAGTGGGTCGGTGATGATTTCGAGACGCAGGTGTTTGGTCTGGCCAATGCCTTTCTGTGTGCAGGTGTCCGGCATTATATTGGGACATCCTGGAAGATTCCGGACGACATCAGCCTTGCTTTTGCCAAAGAGTTCTATGCCCAGTTAGCTCAGTCGAAGTCTGTTGGGGAGGCCATTCGCCTGGCTCGGCTTCAGATCATTAAGGACCAAGGAGAGGATTCTATAGTCTGGGCAAGTTATGTGCTGTATGGCGATCCGGCCAATCTTTTATTATGTGGTTTTAAGAGATCAGCCTTTTTGGTTCCAGTTAAGGTTTTGATTAAGCAGATGTTTTTTGTTTTTATAGTTCTAGTTGGAATGGCTGCAGGGATATTGGGATTGATAAAAGTTTTTGGGGGAAGTGATGCTGATAAGCAGGCGTTAGTGGACTATTATTCTAAAGATGGCGGGTTGGTTAACAAGGGCAAGAGCTTGGATTTTGTCAAAGCAGAACAATCACTGCGTAAGGCATTGAGAATTTGTAACTCAATGAAAGCCTGCGATAAGGGAAATATTGAGGACGGTTTGAGTGATTTACAGTCTATTAAGGCATTGGACATGTCTGCCAAGACGCAGGATTTTGATATGCGTATTAAGATTATCACAGATGTGGCACGTAGGAAGATGAAGAGATCCTTTGATTTGGGGCAGGGAGAGGACGGTAGTCTCGCGGAGAGGATGCAGAAAGAAGCAATTGGGAATTTCAAAAATATAGTAACCCTTTTAGATGGGCGCAATGATCTAAAGGATGAGCAAAGAAATATTCTTGAAGAGGCGCTCTTTTCGTTGGTCATGCTTTATGTGCCAAGCGATTATGAGAGAGCTCAATTATATTATGAAAAGTTTTCGTTGTGTGCTCTCAGCATAAAAGCGGCTGATCGAGAAGGATATTATTCGCGTTTGGAGAATAGATTTTACTATTTCTTGGAGAAGGCAGGTTACGAATCGTCATGTCGTGGGATCATTGAAAAGCGGCATGTCGATATTCCTGAAAAAGGCACGCATTCATTTGAAACGTTAATTGAAGAAGGTTGGATAGAGAGATTATCCGATACTACTGGACGGCTAAAAGCCCCCCCCGATGAGAAGTTTTGGTCTAGGTTGCAAGCATTGGGCCATGGTCATTCAGCATGGATGAAGGCGGCGTTTCAGGCTTCTTGTAGAAAGGGAGGGGCTTTGTTTTTCAGAATTGTCTTCGATCATCTCACGTTTCTTTCAATGAAGGTTGACTTAAAGGAAGTGATGAAGAAGGCGGACAAGATTAATGCAGCAGAGGAAGCGGAAGCGCAGGAAGTTCAAAGGATTAAGAATTCTAATAATATCGTCCCAGTTGAAGAATATGCACGGATATTAGAGGAGTCGAAACGCGAGGCTTTGATAAAATATCCTGACCTAAATGATGAGACCACGCCAATTGCTAAGTTGTATCTGCAAGTTTTAGATGAGCATCCCGAATACTTACAAATATCAAATGGGCCGATTCTTGCCATGCAGGAGATGGAAAAGCGGTTGGAAAGACAGGAGCGAAAATAGATGGTGAGGCTTTATAAATTCAGGCCACTTGCTAGCGGAGAAGACTTAAGGCGTGCCAAGATAATCGTAGAAACTGGTTGTTTTTGGTGCTCACGTTTTTCTGAGCTTAATGACCCTATGGAAGGAGTCTTTACTGCTTCTGATACTGTTGCTGTTCATCGTATCTATAACGAAAAGAATAAATATAGAATTTGTTCTTTTTGTAATGACAAGGGATTTCAAAATCCGTTAATGTGGGGATATTATGCCAATGGATTTAAGGGTGTGGCTATTGAAGTCGAGGTGGATGAGGCAGATGTGAATGGAGTGAAGTACGTTTCGGATATCCCTGATATAAGGAATTTGGGGGACGATGTAGAAAACGTTCTTATGACTAAATTAAGTCTTTGGGCACATGAAGGCGAGCATCGGTTTCTTAAAGATATTGGTAAGGCGAATTTCTATAAGATTGGAATAGTCACGGCGGTTTATTTCGGCGATCCTTACGGAGACGTGAGTAATAAGGATGCTGTTTATCGGGACAATGAGCACTTGCGTAAGTACAAAGAACTGAAAGAACGAATTAGCACAGTTATGGGACAGCATATTAAACAGTACACGGTGTCGCTAGAAGGTTGTGACGTGAAACCAAAAGAAATCAAAATTAACGCATAGCGGACACATTTTCTTTGTTAGAAAACCCCGATCCTTGCGTCAATGGTAGTGAGGGCTGAAGAAGGCCCCAATATCATGACGCTATGGAAAGGGGTTTTTTATGTATCATTGTTCGACACATTCAGATAAGCCAGCCGTTGGCTATTGCGGCACCTGCCGGAAATTTTATTGTGAAGACTGTGCTGAGAAAGACCGGGGCTTTTTCTATTGCCCGGTTCATCACCAGTATTTGCCATCCCGTCCACCCCTAATACCCCAAGAGATGAAACCTGCTCCTCAGGCTGAGCCTTCCCCGAAGGAGTTCCTGATCTCTCATTTTGTCAAAGGGGCTATTGATGATCCCGATCAACAAAAGATATTAAATTTGCCTTACGAGAAAAGTCATCTTGTCTTTGGCGTTCCTGGATCAGGGAAAACCTTGCTTGCCATGCTTCGCGCCAAACTGGCGCCGTTTGACAAGAACCGCGTCCTGCTCCTGGTTTATAACCGTCCGTTAAAGCAGCTGTTTGCCATGGCTAATGGGGATATAGAAGAATCGTATAAGGTGGAGACTTTTCATAGCTGGTTTTACGCATATTACAAGGAAGTGACGGGCACGCCGCCACCCTGTGTGGTGGATTTTGAATATGATTGGACGAAAATTTATGATGTCTTGTCCCGGAAAGGGGTTCATCAGTATTACGAATATGTTGTCGTTGATGAAGCTCAGGATTTCCCGCTGGAACTCTTAAACTTGCTCAAGTATGTCTCCAAAAGAGTAACGGTCTTTATTGATCCTAATCAGAACATTGTCAGTGAGGACAACGATCAGATCGTTCGGTTATGCGAGGCAATGAAGCTGAATGTTTCGGAAATTTATCACCTTACCAAGAATTATCGTAGTTCGCCTGAGATCCACAGATTCTCACAGAATTTCTTCTTCGGGAAATACCCCAAGGGATCGGAGTGTTTTTCAACGCGTCGTGGGCGTAAGCCTGTTGTTTACAGGAAGTATTCCTGGGATGAGACCTGGGACGAAGTTGCGAATTATGCGGAGGAGAATCCCGGGCATCGTATTGGGGTGGTCCTTTCCAGTATCAGGTTTGGTAACAAGGCTCTGGAGCAGCTTACGGAACGATTGCCTGACAAGAAAGTTGTTCTCTACAAGTGGATGCGAAGTTACCGGGGTGGGGCGGTGGATTTCCTCAGCGACGTTGTGATCATGAGCATGAATACGGTCAAAGGAATGGGTTTTGATGCCGTGTTTGTTGTGCGGGTTGGTTATGGTCAGATGCAGGTCGATAGTGGTTACGATCTTATGGACATGAATAAGCTTTATGTGGCCTGCACACGCGCCAAGCGGTTCCTGGGGATCTTCTGTGAGGCTAGCTCGAATGAAATACGGCAGTTCTTTCAACAGGGTGAGTTTGAGTTGTTTCCATAAAGATTGTTAGATTTTGGCAGGAGTGCCGTCTATCTCATTAGAACAAGGAGGTGGAACATGTTTCAAGCATTCGGGACTGATTATCGTCACTTCTTAAGCCGGGGCAAGAGAGCCTTGGACAGGGCAGAATACGACTATGCGGTGGATACATATTCACAGGCGGTTGGTTTGTGTCCCAATTTGTCCTATGCCTATTATCAGCGTGGCAGAGCCTATGGTTATCAAAGTAAATGGCAGCTGGCAGTAGATGACTACACGCGGGTTCTTCAAATAGATCCATTTGATATGAATGCTTATTACATGCGCGGAAGGGCGCTTGGGTCTCTGGGGAAATACAATGCGGCCATAGCAGATCTCTCCCATGTTATTGAAAATTACCCGGAGTATGGGGAAGGTTTCTTTATGAGAGGCATCATGTATGCGTCCGCAGAGTTCTTTAATTTAGCCATAGCGGATTATTCCAGGGCCTTAGAGCTGGATGAGGATATGGCGCGTGGTTACTATTGGCGGGCCGAACTTTATGTTGCCCGGTTTGCATGGAAGGAGGCATTGGCAGACTATCAGAAGGTAATTGAGATTGATCCCCGGGATTCGTATGCGTTTATCGGACGGTCGCGTGTTGAGCGGAAGGTCGGAAGGATTATTCCCGCGATGGAAGATGTAAACATGTCTATAGCGATCAATTCCAGGAATCCGGAGGCTTTTTCATTGCGCGGCCTGCTTTATGCAGATATTGGGGAACATGAAAAAGCGGTTCGGGAACACTCCAGGGCGATTGAGCTTGGTAAAGATTCGCCGGAGGAACTGTGCAATCGGGGTAGAGCGTATTTCAGGATGGAAAGGTTCTTTGAAGCGCAAGCAGATTTAGTTAAAGCACTCGAGATAGACAGGAAGTATACCGAGGCGCATGCGCTGATGAAGGGATTTGGTTTGGATAGCGTGACGTTAACAACGGGAGAAAAGATTTCCAGGGAGGCAGTCGTTTAATGGTGGTCGTTAATTAAAAGGAGGGGAAGATGGGAAGAAGAATTATTGTGGCAGTAATTGTTGTGGGATGTTTGCTTGTTGGGTCATATGCCTTTGCAGAGGAGAAGATTCACAGTTTTGCTATGGGTACGGAGGCCACATACATTAAGTTCAAAGATTCAAGCCAGGCGGTCAAAGAAAAGGGCATGTTGTACGGGATCTATGGCACATATACCTTTAAGCCACAGACGGAAAACTGGCTGACCAAAGTGATCAATGTTTTCAAGGTGGGTGCTCATTTTGACTATGGCACACCGAATTATATCGGTGATGGTGATCGGGCTGATGTTAAGGATTATTTGTTTGAGCCAAGGCTGTTATTGGGCAAAGATCTTCAGATGGGAGGTGCGATCG
Organism: Candidatus Omnitrophota bacterium; assembly: GCA_002753745.1. GTDB lineage: Bacteria > Omnitrophota > Gorgyraeia > Zapsychrales > Fredricksoniimonadaceae. The sequence continues at coordinate 7,182 of PEAR01000081.1, forward strand.
TTACTCCGTATTCCGGTTTTGGGTATCGATACTTTTTCAGTGATGGTAAAGCAAGCACAGGTTTTGCCGATGACAAATACCAGTATTTATATCTTCCGATTGGCTTTTCCGTTGTGAAAGATCTTGAAAATGGGTGGAAGCTGGGCGGGACGCTGGAGTATGACTTTTTGTTGAAGGGTTACTATGATCAGGCGTTAAGCGACCTGAGCGATTCGTCTTTCACATACACAGATGTTAAGAACACATATAAGAGCGGGAACGGTGTTCGCCTGGCAATCAATCTTGAGAAGAAGGCTGCCGGCATTGATTGGATCATATCGCCCTATGCTAGTTATTGGAGTATTGGCAAGTCAGATACGGCGACATATTCTGTCAACGGAGTTCCTTTCACATACCAAGACGGGAAGAATTCAATGTTAGAGCTTGGCTTAAGAATGGGCATGAAATTTTAGTTTACATACCTGTAGACTAGGAGGGAGGCTTAAGCCCCTCCTAGACTACTCTTATTGAAAAACCCTCCCTGTTCGTCTTTTATTAGATACGAAATCCTACATAAAGCTATTGGCATTTACGGATGGGCATGGTTTTTGTGGCTAGAAACGTGGCGTCACGATGCTGTCGCCAGCCTGTTATATGATCTAATATCGAATTCATCTGATAACCAGGGAGAACTCGCATGACGTACAAAGGGATGGGATTGATTTTCGTATTGGCATTGGTCTTATCGGCGAGGATTTGTTTCGCCGAAACCACGGCAGCATCTTTCGAAGATCGGCATAAAGACAAGGATTCCGTCTTTCTTCTTTACGATGTGAGCATAAAGCTGAACGAGGATTGGTCAATAACGGAGCACAATCACAAGATCATCAAGATCCTTAAAGAAGAAGGTCAGCAATATGGGGAAATGTCGATTACCTATGAAAAGGGCCGTCAGTTGGTTTCAGACATAAAAGTTACTACAATTACGCCAGACGGTAAGAAGCATCCCGCCACTAAAATTCAGGATATGCAGATTGTGGACGATTCTCCGATGTATTCCGATATGCGGGCCAAGGTGATCACTCAGCCAGAGGTTAATATCGGGGCGGTCCTGGACCGTGAATATACGGTGACGTCAAACTACGACATGATTAAAGGGCAGTTCTGGCATGCCGATACGATCGATATGCCTTCGCCTACGAAAGAATACAGCATAACAGTGAGTATTCCTAAAAAGCTCGGTATTCGGTATCGGCAATTTAAAATGGCTTATAAACCCGAGATTACGGAAAAGAACGGCTTCATTACATATTCTTGGAAGGTAAAGGGCTTGGCCGAAGATCCGAAGCGCGAGGAAGAATATCAACCGCCGCCGAAAACAGAGGATTTTATTAATACGTTTGAGTTTTCATCCCTTGCGAGCTGGAGTGATCTTGCGAAATGGTATTTTGAACGCTCCGAGGGTGCGGTTAAGTTAACGCCAGAGATCAAGGCCCTGGCAGAAAAGCTTGTTGCAGGCAAGTCCACGGTTCGCGATAAGACCCGGGCGATTCTCGAGTTTGTTCAGGACAATTTTCGTTATGTCTCCATGTCCTTTGGACAAAACAAGCTTGAGCCGCACCCCACTGATGAAGTATTTCGAAACAAATATGGTGATTGCAAAGATCTGTCGCTTTTGACCAAGGCAATGCTGAGTGTTGTTGGGGTTAAGTCAAACCTTACGCTGGTCCGTTCGGAGACAGACATTTCTGACCCGAAAGATGACCTGCCTTATCCATTAGCATTCAATCATGTATTGCTGTGGATCGATGATCCTGAGGGTGGATACTTTGCTGATCCTCTACTTAAGGGCTACGATATCGGTGAGTATCCGCCTAATTACCAGATGGCCTATGCTTTTGTTATCAATCCTGAGGGCGGTAGGTTCGCCCGGTTGCCTTTGTTCAGCGAGGAACGAAATACAACCAGCAAGCAACAGATCCAGAGTATTCAGCCTGATGGTTCTGTTATTTATGAAACGGTACGCAACGTTTACGATTTGGACGACTCTGTTCAAATGCATGCCGGCTGGCGAGCTTCCAACAAAGAAGAGAGGGCGGAGTTCAATGAGAAGATAGATGCCACGATATCAGGAGGTAACGGCAAGGTCATTGAACGCAAGTTTGATGATTTTGATGCCAGATACGGGCGGATTGTTTCCAGTTCAAAGGCCTTGCGACGGGATGTGTATCCGCCTACGGATGGAATGATGATCATTGATCTGGGTGGTTTTGGTCGTAGTGATGACGGCGAATTTGTTTTAGAAAAACGGACGCATGCGGTCTTTTTTCCGGCTAATACGAAACATGAAGAGGTAACGACATTCCGGGCTCCTAAAGGGTTTAGTATTTCTTATGTCCCACAGAGCTTTGATCTGGACAATGGCTTCTTTCGGGTCAAGCGTGAGATTGTGCAGGGTGAGGGTGAGGTGACGGTTAAAGAAACGGCTTCGTTTCGTAGAGCAGAGCTGGCGGCATTGGAGTATCCGAATATTCGGAAGTTTTATGATGAACTGCCAGGGAAGACACGGCAGCGGATTGTTATTACAAAGGACGGGAAGGGAAAGTGAGTTATGGGCTGCCTATTATTCATCATATTCGCCATCATCGCTTGCCATTATCCCTGGTTATGGGGCTTATACCTTTTGATGGTTTTGGCTAATTGGTCAGAGAAGGAGATGCTTTATGAAGCGCCATCATCCGGACGATTTTGATTACTTCTTGCTCACAATGGGCCTGTGCATTCTGGCTGATGCCGAGATTAAGGCGGACGAAGAGCGGCAACGGCAGGAGCAGGAGGAAGAGGATAGGGAGAAGAAATCACGAGAAGAGGAAACCTAAAATAGTCGGAACGAACGAGAGGATGCTTTTGATGATATAAATGAGGGTGAAGAGAGTTAATATATCTAAAAATAATTTAGTCTAAATCTTAATATTATTAAGCGTTTTTTAAAAAGGACAATTTTAGCAGGGTCAAATGATATCAATTAATGATAAAAATCTTATGATAGCAAGTAATTGTGATGCCGAGTGCTATGTTAAAAGTCTGATTGCCCGGTTATACTGATAATTCCGGTTTGCGAACAGTGGCCGGGATGATAGAATATCCGCCATAATCATAAACCTAAGGAAAAGATCAGTATGGCTTATAGATTCTTGAACATTGGTGCAATCTCTAATTGCGAGTAATTTTAGAATCTCGGGAATCCACCCGGGATTTTTTTATTTAATAGGGCATGGGGTTGTCGTTCAAAATACATATACTACCTAAAAAAGAATTGAGGGTGAAATGACGACCAAAGAAATATTGGACAAGATTTTTAAAGATCCTACCACAAAGTATGAATTAACCGAGTTCGAGACGCTGGGGAAGCCGATTCATGACATATTGCCCATTTATTCTAAGGTATCCACATCAGGACGAGATGCGGGGCGCACTAAATATTATGTTAAAAGCATCGTTCCTTTTTCGTCAGGAAGAGCGGAAGTACAAGTGTTTTCTGATGACGGTAAATCAAGCCCGGAAGAGATTGTACGGCAGCTTTGGGTTTATAAATTAATTAACGTTTATGGCTATAAGACCGATGAGATTGAGCTCGAGAAGAGTGTTCAATTCG